>NZ_JAAMWM010000005.1:0-544605 GCF_011067895.1 Campylobacter sp. CFSAN093249
GGTGAAGGTCATTGGAAATCTCCTTGTTTTAAAGCATCACCAAATTCTATATCTTTAGTAGCTTTTTTTCCTAAAAGTTCTTGATAAAATTTAGGATGTAGTCCAAAAGAAGGACGCACGGATTTTACATTTTCTTCGCTGAACATTTCACCTTTTTTGATATCCTTACTTGCATATAAGCTTCTTGCAAAAACACGGTTTTTAAGCGCCTTTTCATCTAGATCTAACTTACCATCGCCTAAAGCACTTTCAGCTTGTCTTACTGCATCTACCATAGCTTTAAATTCATCAAAATCAAGACTAAATTTACTGTCTTCACTTTCTATGCTTTTATCTAACATAAAATGCTTTTCTATCACTCTAGCTCCAAGTGCTACTGCCATAACAGGGGCTAAAAAACCAAAGCTATGATCACTTAGCCCCACTTCAACATTAAATTTTTCTTTTAAACTTGCTATGCCTTTTAAATTCATATCTTCTATGGCAGTAGGATAAGCCGAAGTGCATTTTAAAAAGATTAAATCAGGATTTTTTTCTTCTTTAAAAATTTCACAGATTTTAAAAAGTTCTTCTTCTGTAGCAATGCCCGTTGAAACGATAGTAGGTTTTTTTTCTTTGGCGATTAAACGCACGAAATTTTCATCATTAGCTTCAAAAGAAGCGATTTTATAGGCTATAGGATCAAAGCGTTTTAGAAATTCTAAATCTTCTTTGGCAAAAGGACTTGAAAAACAAAGTATGCCTTCATTTTGTGCGGTTTCAAAGATTTGAGAATGCCATTCATAAGGGGTTTTTGCACTTTGATAAAGCTCATAAAGTTTTCTTTTATCCCAAAGCCCACCCTTAATAATAAAATCTTCTTTGTTGCTATTTAGAGTCATGCTATCTGGAGTGTAAGTTTGAATTTTTATCGCATCAGCACCTGCTTCTTTGGCAGCTTTTATACTTTGAAGTGCCATCTCAAGACTTCCTGCGTGATTTGCACTAAGTTCTGCTATGATAAAAACCTTTTTATCGGTGTTAAAATTTCCTATTTGCATACTTTTCTTTCTTTGGTAAATTTCCTGACTAAAATGATATATAATTATATTATATATTTCTTCAATTTATATATTTATATTATATAAATATTACAACTTTGTTATGATTTTGCTTGGTTTCATTCAAAAAATGCCATATGGATTTAAATTATAGAATTCATTCATTTTTTAATTTTTATATAATATAAATATATAAAATCATAAAATAAAATTTAATTATAACGATATATATTTAAGACTAATTAAAGGAAATTTATGAAATTTTGTAAAAAATGTGTGATGCCAGATACTAAGCCTGATTTACATTTTGATGAAGAAGGTGTTTGTGATGCTTGTCGTTCTCAAGAAGCTAAAAATCAAAATATTAATTGGCAAGAAAGAGAAAAAGAATTTTTTGAGCTTATAAAAAAATACAAAAAACATCCTGTTTATGATTGTGTTATCGGAGTAAGTGGCGGAAAAGATTCTACTTTTCAAGTGGTTAAAATGCTTGAACTTGGACTTAATCCTTTGTGTGTGTGTTTTGAGCCTAGCGTACCTACGAAAATAGGGCGCAAAAATTTAGACAATTTAAATCATCTTGGCGTGGATTTGATCCATATCAAGCGTGATCCAAAAGTTTATCAAAAACTTGCCCGTGAAGCTTTTATAAGAACAGGGGATAATGAGTGGCAAAACCATTTGGGAATTTTTACTTCTGTTCCACGCATAGCGGTAAATTTTGGAGTGCCTTTGATCATCTGGGGAGAAAGTCCGCAGATAGAGTATGGCGGTCCTGCGAGTAGTAAAAATAAAAATATTTTAGGCAGAGAGTGGCTTGAAGAATTTGGCGGGCTTTTAGGAAATCGTGCTTCTGATATGCTTGGGGTAAATGGTATCACTGAAAAAGATTTGTTTTTATATACTTATCCAAGTGATGAAGAACTTCAAAGAGTAGGGGTTACTGGGCTATTTTTAGGGTATTATTTTAAATGGGATTATAAAAAAATTCTTGAAATTTCTAAAAAATATGGTTTTTTAACTCTAGATCATCCTGTTGAGACTACTTATGAAAATTTTGAAAATTTAGATTGTTATTCTAATCATGTGCATGATTATTTAAAATACTGCAAATACGGCTTTGGTAGAGCAACGGATAATGCTTGTTTGGATATTCGTTTAGGTTATATCAGCCGTGAAGAAGGGGTGCGTTTGGTACAAAAATACGATGGCAAGCCCCCTAAAAAGGCTATTAAAAAATACCTTGAATTCAGTGGTTTTAGCGAGGAAGAATTTCAAAAAATAGTAGATTCTTTTACCAATAAAAAAATTTTTAAACGTGATGAAAATGGTAAATTTATAAGAGATTATGATGGTTCTTTGGTAAGAAAAGACGAGTGTGTTTTAAAATGATAGCGCTCATTGATTACAAGGCGGGAAATTTAAACTCTGTTGCTAAGGCTTTTGAAAAAATAGGAGCTATAAATTTCATAGCTAAAAATCCAAAAGATTTGCAAAAAGCAGATAAATTGCTTTTACCTGGAGTGGGATCTTTTAAAGAAGCCATGAAAAATTTAAAAGAATTTGGTTTTATAGAAGCTTTAAAAGAGCAAGTTTTAGTACAAAAAAAACCTATTTTAGGCATTTGTTTGGGAATGCAGCTTTTTTTAGAAAGGGGCTATGAAGGTGGAGTTTGCGAAGGACTTGGTTTTATAGAAGGTGAAGTAGTCAAATTTGAAGAGGATTTAAATTTAAAAATCCCACACATGGGTTGGAATGAGCTTGAAATTTTAAAACAAGTTCCTTTGTATCAAGGCATAGATAATAAGAGTGATTTTTATTTTGTGCATTCTTTTTATGTGAAATGCAAAGATGAGTTTGTAAGTGCTAAAGCACAATACGGACATAAATTTGTTGCATCTTTACAAAAAGATCATATTTTTGCTACACAATTTCACCCCGAAAAAAGTCAAAATTTAGGCTTAAAACTTTTAGAAAATTTTATAAGGCTTTAAATGTTAAAAACTAGAATTATCCCTTGTGTTTTGTTAAAAAACGGACAACTTGTTAAAAGTATAGAATTTAAAGATTTTCGCACTATAGGGCATTTAACTTCAACAATGAGAATTTATAATGCACGCAATGTTGATGAGCTTATTATCTTAGATATAGATGCTTCAAAAAGTGGAGAAATAGATTTTGAAAGTATAGAAGATCTTGCTAAAGAATGTTTTATGCCTTTAACTATAGGTGGCGGGATAAAAACCCTTGAAGATATACAAAAGATTTTAAATTTAGGTGCGGATAAAATTTCTATCAATTCTAAGGCCTTAGAAGATATGGATTTTATAAGTAAAGCGGCTAATCGTTTTGGTTCTCAATGTATAGTTTGTTCTATAGATGTTAAAAGAAAAGGAGGGCAATTTTGTGTTTATGACAGGGGAAATTTACTTGAAAAAAGTCCTTTAGAACTTGCTTTAGAATATGAAAAAAAAGGAGCTGGAGAGCTTCTTTTAACCTCTGTGGATTTTGAAGGAAAAGCAAAGGGTTATGATTTAGAACTTTTAAAGATCTTTCAAAATAAACTTAAAATTCCTCTTATTATCAATGGAGGACTTAGCAATCCAAGTGATGGAGTTAAGGCTTTAAATTTGGGTGCTGATGCTTTAGCGGGTGCTTATATTTTTCATTTTTCTAAGTATACCCCTAAAGATGTAAAAGAAGAATTAGCTAGGCAAGGCTTTGCAGTCAGATTGCTTTAGGCAAATATGGTAAAAATCTTTATCTTCATCATAAATAGTAAAATGATTTTGTTGATATAATTTTAAAGCTTTGCGATTGTCTTTGAAAACATAAGCTTTAAGAGTATTTACTTTTAAGTTTTCAAAAGCGTATTTTATAATTTCATTCATTAAAATTTGTCCTACGCCTTTTAAATTAGGTTTTGCGTAAAGTCCAAATTCGCAAGATTTAGTTGTGATATTGACAAAATCAATTACGCCGATAATCTGTTCATCTTGAAAAACTAAAAAATATTTTTTGCTAGAATCTTGATGTAATTTTTTTAAAAATCTTAAATGTTCTTCAAAATCAATATATTTTGTTTTCATAAATTGATTGATATCGGGGTGATTGCGCCATTTAAAAATCAGCTCTATTTCTTGAGAATTAAGTTCTGTGAAATTTTTAAGTTTTATCAATACTTATACTCCACTTCATACCCTTTTTTAGCAAGCCAAGTTGCTGTAGATTCTTGATTTTTAACATAACAAATAGCTTTGAAATTTGCCTTTAAAAGCAAGGCTTCATTGACTAAAGAACTTGCACTAATGATGAGTTTATTGCTTTCATTCATCAATTTTGCAATATTTTCATGATCGATAAATAATCTAATATTGTTATGTAATTTTGCAAATTTTTGCAATTTTTTAAGATTAGGATTAGAAGAGCTGGTTACAATGCTGATGATTTTTGTTTTAGGTAATTCGCTAGCAATTTGTAAAGAAAGGTTTTTTATATCAGTTCCACCCATGCAAATGAAAAAATCATATTTTTTTTCTCTATTTTCTTTGGCCTCTTGATAAAATTCTTCCCTGATTAAAGCATAAGAAAAACCACATCTTACTTCGCATTTAAAAGGCACTAAACCTTCATAATCACTTGCTTTTGCATAGGCATTGACATTGAGTAAAATATCACAATGATGAGGCTTTATTTCATCATCAAAGCTTAGAATTTTCACCCCTGTTTCAAGCTTGATCAGTTTTTCATCATCTACGCTGATGCCATAGTGATCAATGATAAGAAGTTCAAATTTTTCTTCTTTGATGAGATTGATAAGTTCGTAAATGCTTTCACTATCAAGCTCATAAACAGGATAAGGAATTTCATCGATCAAAGAGCCTTCTAAAGGCAAACAAGCAAAACTTACATCGCTATATTGTTTAGCTAAGACTAGATCGCGTTTAATGTGTCCAAAGCCTATTTGACTGGAGCTATCGCTTCTAAAAAGCACTTTCATGATTTGCCTTATAAAGTATTTTTGCAAATTCTAAATCTTGCATGGTATCTATATCGTAAACTAAATTTCTTGGCAATACAAATACACTAGAATGAGGTTTAAACATAAAATCTTCTTCAAGCCAAGCTTTACTTGTGCCAAAATAAAAAGCTCCTGCATCGTGATAAGCTTTTGTTAAGTCTTGTGAACGACTTTTATAATGTTTTTCATCAAACATATAAACTTGATTATTCTCATTTAGATAAAAAGCCCTTTGTATAGGATACTCAAACTCAGTGGCGGCAAATAAAAACTTGCTTTCATTTTGTATAAATTTTTCATAAGCTTGTTTTAAAATGTTTTTATTTAAAAGCGGAGCAGTAGCATAAAGACAACAGACATGATCATAAATTTGATTTTGGCTTTGTAAAATTTCTATGGCATTTTGCACTGCAGCAGTGCTTGAAGCATAATCATCGCTTAAATTTTTATCACGCACAAATGGAGCTTTTGCACCGTATTTTAAGGCTACTTCTATGATTTCTTCATCATCGCTTGAAAGCACTACTTCATCAAAAATGCCTGAATTTAAAGCATTTTCTATGCTATAAGCGATTAAAGGTTTACCTAGAAAATCAATGATATTTTTTCTAGGAATTCTTTTTGATCCACCACGAGCAGGGATGATACAAAGATTTTTCATAGTTAAGCCTTGTTTTTTGTGTTTTATTTTACTAAAATTTAAGTATAATTGTCTTTAAAATACAATAAAATAATGCAAACGGGGTGGAATAATGCTCATAAATCAAACCTTTGAAATTGATTCTTGTGATGATGTAGAATTAAATATAAAAAGAACTAGCAAGCTTGAATACCGCATTAGTTATGATGATGAAAAAGAGATTAAAGCTATAGTTTTTATAGTGGGTGGTTTTGGAGCTAATGCAAATATTTCTTTTTTAGATTTTGATAGGGAATATATTGCTAAAAATTTTGATGTTGTAGTGGTACATGTTTTTTATCATTGTTTTTGTGCAAGACAAAGTATTGATCAAAAGTATAATCCAAAGCTTATTCCCAATCAAGATGATTTAGAGCGTGTAAATGGCATTTTAAAAAATATTAATTTAGGACATTTATCGGTTAATAAAGATAATTTTGAACAAATTATTCCTCTTATAGAGCAAAAAGTTAATGAAATGAAACAAGCAGGTTTGGTTGATGAAAGCCAAAAAATAGAACTTTCTTGTGATTTTATCCCACCCAATGGAGATTATCAAAACTATGGCGTTATGGCAGCTATTGATCATATCAATGCTTTAAAAGATTTAGTTAAATGTTTTCCAGAATTTGCAGATTTACCAAAAATTTATGGGGGGGGGTCTTATGGAGGATACCTATCTTTACTCATAGCAAAAATAGCTCCTTGGTATGTGGATGGTGTGATTGATAATTCAGGTGTTTGCTTGCCATTTTTGGCGTGCATTTTAGGAAGAGAAATGAATCAAGGGGAATTTTATTTCGAAGGAAGTGGTTATAGACTTTATTGTTTTGTATATAAATACTGGAATAGAAATATGAATTCTTCTTATTATTTTGGTGATGAAAATTATTTAATCAGAGCAGTTTTAAATTCAAACCATCTTCAAATTCAATCAAATTTAAATAAAAATACCATTTTTGTAAGCTATCATAGTATACAAGATATGGGTGCGCCAGTGCAAAATAAAATAGAACTTTATAAGTGTTATCAGGAATTAGGATATGATGCAACTTTACATTTAATAAAGGATGAAAATGATATAGATGGTAGATTTGTAAAAAGTTTAGAGCATGGACTTAGAATGACTGATAGGGCTTTATTTAGAAAAGAACTTCCTTTAATGCTTGAAAAACTACAAGGAAGAAAATCTTTTATGCAAGAAAATTCTATCTCTTATCCTTGTGGGAATAAAGTATTTGTGTTTAAGGATTTAGAAGATAAATTTGAGTTAGAGATGATAAATTAAAATAAAGATAAAGGATATAAAATGACAGCATATTTACATATAGGAACTACTAATACAGGAAATCAAGAAAAACAAGGCTTCTTGATGCAAAACGAAGAAAAGCTTTTGCAAAAAGCTTATATTTACCCAAAAAGTCTTAGAGTGGCAAATAGGCATTGGGCTTTGGTGGATATGGTTTTAGAATTGGTTCAAAAAGAAGATATTTTAAAAAAAGAGAGTGTTTTAAGTCATATCACAAATGAAAGACTTCTTAGAGCTATAGAAAATTTTAAAAGTGAAAGTGCTTTACATAAAGATAAAAAATTTATTTTTTCAGCTGAGGGTATAGTTTGGGATTTTTCTACCAAAAAACATGTAGAAATTTTAGAAAAGATTATGAGAGAGTTAGGTTTTACTCAAATTTATATTATTGTGTATTTTAGAGATACTTTGGGTTATTTAAACTCACATTGTTCTCAAGATCATAAAAACAATATGGGGTATTATTCTGCTGATTTTGCTCCGCAAGATCATCCTAGAAAATATATTTTTGACTATGAATGGATTTGCAAAACTCATGCTGAGGCATTTGGAGAAGAAAATTTGATAGTAAGACTTCTAAGGGAGGATTATGTAGGAGGGACTTTACTTAAGGATTTTGTTTATCATTTAGGACTTGAATGGGATGAGAGTTTTGTTTTAAAACAAACCAAAAATGAAAGTTTTAATCTTTTAGGAATGGAGCTTATGTCAAGATTAAATCAAAAAGATTTAAAGCAGGATAATCTTAATTCTTTGCTTTTTATGGCAAGAAGAAAATTTGAAGGCAGCAAAGAAAAAAGATTAAAATTTGCAGTGCAAAAAGATATTGCTAAAGCTTATGTGGATTATTTTGCTTCTTCACTTGAATGGGTAAAAAACAAATATTTCCCGCATAAAAATTCTCTTTTTACTCCTGTAAATTGGGAAGAATACGAACAAAACTATACTTTAACTCATACACTAAGCAAAGACTGGGATGATGTGGCGGATTTTATAGCACAAATTATTGTTTCTAAAAATGAAATCATCAGTTCTTTAAAAGAACAGCTTGAACTTGCAAGGAAAGATTAGTCTTTCATTGCAGTTTCAAGCATTTTTTTGATATTTTCAAAGCTTTCAAAATTTTCAGGTGTGATAAATTCTGCTTTTAAGGGTTTTTTATAAAATTTTTCTATTTCGGCAACCAAAGCCATGATATCGATACTATCGATAAAATCTTCACTTACTAGATTTTCCATACTCTCATTGATATCTGTTCTTTCTATATTGATAAAAAATTGTTTGATTTCTTGCATTTTTTCTCCTTCAGTTTTTTGAAATTATAAAATATTTATTTAAACAAGTTCTTTTAAAACCTTTCTATCAATTTTACCATTTTGATTAAGCTTAAATTTGTCGAGTTTAATAAAATTTTTTGGGATCATATAAGAAGGTAATTTATCTTTCAAAAAAGCTTTAAAATTAATTTCTTCTTCACTTTCATAAAAACAAATAATATCTTCTTTAAAAATACAAGCACTATTTTTTATACTCGCATGAGAGTTAATCACGCTTTCTATTTCTCCAAGTTCTATCCTATGCCCCATATATTTTATCTGATTATCCACTCTTCCATAGCATAAAAGTTCGCCAAATTCATTATAAGAAACTATATCTCCTGTTTTGTACAAAAGATCTAAATAATTATCATGTAAAGGATTTTGAGTAAAAGCTTGTTTGGTTTTTTCTTTGTCATTATAATACCCTAAAGACAAAGAAGTTCCACGCACAAAAAGCTCCCCTTTAACACTTATTTGTTTAGGACTTATGAAATTCATATTTTCATCAAAAACTAAAAGTTCTGTGTTTTTACATGCTTTGCCTATAGGTAAAAGTTCTTCATCTTTAAAAGTACGATTGATGATATAAAAAGAACATACATCAGTGATTTCTGTTGGACCATAAAGGTTGGCAAATAAAGCATTGGGTAAGTGTTTACGCCAAATATTTAGCTGTTTATTGGGCATGATTTCACCACAAAAAAGTATCTTTTTTAAGGCGTTTAAACTAAAATTATTCAAAGCTTCAGTATTTGCAAAATAAATCAGCACCGAAGGTACCCAAAATATAGTGCTTACTTTTTCTTTTTCAAGGCATTCTAAAATTTTATTTGGAAAGGCGAAAAGATGATTAGGTAAAAGGTGTAAAGTTGCTCCTGATTTTACACTTGAAAAAATATCTAAAATGCTATTGTCAAAATAAAATGGCGCTTGATTGGCTAAAATTTCATTCTCATCAAATTTAAAAGTCTCACACACCCAAAAAGTATAATCAATCACACTCTTATGAGCTATGCTTACTCCTTTAGGAATGCCTGTGCTCCCACTTGTAAAGAAAACATAGAGTAAATTAGTATCTATATGTTTTTCTTTGGCATGCTTTATTAAACTCTCATCTATATTAAAACTTTCAAAATCTTCTGTATAAAGCGTAGGTAAATCTAAGTTAAAATTTAAGTCCTTTGAAGTGATAAAAAGTTTAGGCTTTAAAACTTCTATGACTTTTTCTACTCTTTCTTTAGGACTTTTTTCATCTAAAAGTGTATAAAAATTTCCACTGAGTGCCACTCCAAAAAATGAAATCAAACAATCAATCCCTTTAGGCAAGATGATTAAAACAGGAGCTTGAGTAGGTTTATTATTTTTTAAAGTTTTTAAAATTTCACTGGCTAGTTTTTTAGAAAAGAGATCAAAGTCTTTGTAAGTGATTTCCTTTCTTTCTTTGGCAAAGGGTTCTACAAAAGCAGTTTTTTCGCTAAATTTGATTAAACTTTTTTCTAAAAAATCATAGATATGAGTTGTCATGATTTACCTTTTTAATTTTTTGTAATATAATATCGATAAATTAATAAAAAAGGCCTTTATATGCTCATAAACCAAAGCTTTGAAATCGATTCTTGTGATGATGTAGAATTAAATATAAAAAGAACTAGCAAACTTGAATACCGTATAAGTTATGATGATGAAAAAGAGATTAAAGCTATAGTTTTTATAATAGGAGGTTATGGAGCCAATGCAAATATATATTTTTAGACTCTTATAGAAATTATATTGCTAAAAATTTTGATGTTGTAGCAGTGCATGTTTTTTATCATTGTTTTTGTCAAAGGCGTTCGGATGTTGAAAAGTATTCAACATTAGCAGATTTTACAAAAGATGATTTAAAATTAATAGAAAAAGTGCTTCGTAAATACAATATTCCATGTGATCAATTAGCCAATAATACTGTAGTTAGTCATTGTGAATATTTGAGCGAGATTATGACAGAATTAAAAATGTTAAATCGATTGCCTTATGATTTTGAAGAAAGACTAAGTGCAACTTTTATCCCACTCAATGGAGATTATCAAAACTATGGCATTAAGGCAGCTATTGATCATATCAATGCTTTAAAAGATCTAGTTAAACGCTTTCCAAAACTTGCAGATTTACCAAAAATTTATGGGGGCGGGTCTTATGGAGGATACTTAGCCTTGCTCATAGCAAAAATAGCTCCTTGGTATGTGGATGGCGTGATTGATAATTCGGGTTCGGCTGTTCCACCGCTTAATTATATTATTGGTAGAGAGTTGGAATTTAAAAGCAAAGATACTAATGGGGATATGTATATACAGGGCGATCATTTTTTTGTGAGTTGTTTTCTAAAAACCCACTGGACGCGTAAAGAAAATTTACCTTATTTTTTTAATAATGAAAATTATTTTATTAGAACATTGTTAAATAAGGATCATTTGATTTTGCAAAGTCAAAAAAATAAAAATATTATTTATGTGAGTTATCATAGTAAAGAAGATCCTTTAACTCCAGCAAATTTTAAAGAACAAACCATGCAAATATTAAAAATTTTAGGTTACGATGTAAGCTTAAATTTGATAGATGAAAATAAAATTGATGGAAAATTTATTAAAAATTTAGATCATGGTTGTGGTATACCTGATAAAGCCTTATTTAGAAAAGAACTTCCTTTAATGCTTGAAAAATTGCAAAAAAGAAAATCTTTAATGCAAGAAAATTCCATCTCTTATCCTTGTGGAAATAAAGTGTTTATATTTAAAGATGTGGGTGACAAATTTGAATTAGTGATAAAAGATTAAAACCTTAAAGGTTTTAATCAAGCTTTGCTAAATTGATTAAATCACTTACTTTTTGACAATTTTTCAAGTCCTCGGCTGTGATTTTTAAAGCAAAAAGATTTTTATAAAGCACCATCACAGATACAAAAGCCAAACTATCCCACTCGTCTATATCATCAAGTAGCATATCCTCGTTTAAGTCTTCATCTCTATGCATAGCTTCTTTAAGCTCTTCTAAAAATTCAGTTTTTGTCATTATTTCTCCTTTGTGTAAATTAAAATGTCTTTTGTGTATAAATCCTTGAAATTTAGCACGGCACTTCCCCAGCTAAGCCCTGCACCAAAAGCACTCAAACTCGCTTTAAATTCTTTTGGAGTATCTAGTTCACAAAGTAGGGCAGGTAGTGAACAAGCGCTTAAATTAGCGTATTTTTCCATGATGAAATTAGGAACTTTATCATCATTAAGTTTTAACTCTTCTTTAATACAATCAACCAAATACGCATTAGATTGATGAAAAAGATGAAAAGCAATGTCTTTTTCTTCTACCTTGGAAAATTCTAAAATTTCTTTAAAGCTTTTAGGTTCGCATTCTAAAGCCATATTAAAAATATTTGCTCCGTCCATGTAAAGATTTTCTAATTGTCTACTCCTCAGTTTGCATGAGCGAATCATCGTTAAAAATATCTGCTTTAGGTATTCTCATCGCACCTTTTGGAATGATGAGTTTATCAAAATGTCTTCCATCGCTTCCAAGTTCAAAAAAGGCTTCATTAAAATCCGTTTTTTCAATCAAAGTTGCACTTACTCCATCGCCAAAAATTGGGGCTAAATTCATATTTTTAGGATGGATGAATTTGCTTAAAGTATCTCCACAAATGAGTAAAATTTTACCTAAGCCACTTTGTATTAAAGAATGAGCGACAAATAAGCCGTATAAATACCCTGCACAAGCTTGCCCTAAATCAAAAGCTATGGTTTTAGAGCTTAAATTTAAAAGCTGGTGTAAATAACAAGCCGTAGAAGGCATGAAAAAATCAGGACTTTGAGTTACTACGATGAGTGCATCAAGGCTATTTTTATCTATATTTAAACCTTGTAAAAGTGTATTGGCTGCGTGTTTGCCAAGATCGCTTACACAAGTGTTTTCATCACAAATATAACGCGTGTTTAAGCCTATGACTTTTTTCATTCTTTTAAGGGTTTTAATATCATTTGAAAAAATGCTTTCTAACTCATCATCAATGCAAATTTTATGTTCAGGTACGCTTACGCAAATGCCTGAAATTTTAGCTTTATCAAATCTAGTTTTCATGGATTATAAGTCCTTTAAAATTTAAATTTTGAAATGAAACAAGGGCTGAGTTTTTTTCAATTTTTTTAGAAATTTGTTCTAAAAAGCTTAAAAATGGCATATTTCTTTCGCCTTTTGATAATAAAGCCTTGCATTATTGTTTTTAAGATCAAAGAAATGTAAAGCTAGTTCAAAGGCTTTAAAAAACATTCTAGTTTCAAGTTTTCTACCTAAAGCCCTACAAGAAATGCAAAGATCATCGATAAATAAATTTCCTTCTTTGCAAGAAAAAACAAAAATAGCGATAATCCCACTATCGCTTAATTTATCACTCATGCTCACACTTACAATGAGTTCTTTTTGCATGTGTTGTGCGACTTTTTCTTGATTTAAGCGTGTGTAATTAGCAATAAATTGATTGGTTTTACCCAAAAGTTCGCTAATGCGAGGGATATTTTGCAGATCATTTTTGCTAAAATTTAAGCTGATTTCAAGATTTTGAAAATATTCTTCATCGCTTAAACTTTTAAGTTCTTCTCTTAAAGCATTGGCTGCTATATCTTTGGCACGAATTTGATCTTCTTTGGTATTTGAAAGTTTTAAAAGATTAGGAAAAAGTTTGATTTTATAAAGTATATTTTCATCGCATAAAAGTGTTTTAACGCCAGTAAATTTGGTATTTTCAAGCTCGGCGATATTATCATCTATAAAAAGCATAGTGTTAGTATTTATATTAAATTTTTTAGCAATTTTTAAGATATTTTCACCTTTTGGCTCCCAATTGATCATTCTAGCATCAAAATCATCCCATTGTAAGATGAAATCTTTCCTTATTTCAAAAAGTTTTTTTGCGTCTTTTTCTTCATTTTTTGAAGCTAGGGCAAGTAAAAACCCTTGTTTTTTAAAAGTTTTAATTTTTTCTTGTAAGGTTTTGTGCAAAGGACTTAAATTAAGATTATCTATACCCTCTTCACCTAAAATTCCTTGATACAAGGTATTATCAAGATCAAGTACAAGAGCTTTAAGAGCGGGTTTTACAAGTGCAGGGATGAGACTAAGTCCTAAAATTTGTGCCAAGAAAATCAAGGCTTTATTATTAAGTTTAGAGCCTGTAAGTTCTTCTTTAGCTAGGTCTAAAATATCTTCTTCATCAAAATACTCTTTTATGAGTTTTTCTATGTTAAAAATTTCACAATTTAAAATTTTTTTATCTGTTTTAAATTCTCCTAAACTAAGAACTAAAATAGGGTTTTGTGAAATTTTTCTTAGTTCTAAAAGTCTTTCTTTTATAAAATTTTGCACATTATTTTTATAGCGGGTTAAATCTAGCCATAAAAGCTCTAAACTAGCTTCTTTAAAGTTATCAAAACTCAAGCTATCATCATAAGAGCTGAAATTAAACTCAGCTCTTAAATTAGCAAAATGTAAAAAAGGAGCAATGATACTTTGCACTCCTTCAAAAGCATGATTTCTATGGACATTAATAAGAAGATCTTGACTTTTGCTAAAGTCTAATTCTTTGGCGAATTTTATAAGCTCATTGCGTTTTAAATGGGGTGAAAAAAGATTCATTTTAGCTCCACAAGTTCGATTAAAAGCCTATTTGGCATCATGATAAAACAAAGTTTAGCAAAATAGCTTGCTTGCATAATAGGAACAATACAAATGCCTCCTTGTTGTTCCAAAAGAATTAAATCTTGGGCGATGTTTTTACTTTCATAGGCTAAATGATACATTTTGGTATTATTTTTTAAATAGCTATCTAGTGGGCCTTTATCGTTTAAATTTTGCAAAAGTTCAAATCTATACTGTGGAAATGCTTCATTACAAGGAATGATAAATTCGCCTCTTACCCCTTGTTTTTCATCTACAAATTCTGATTCTTTATAAAAACCTAGTTTAAAAAACATTCCTTTTCTTTTTCTAAATTTTTACAAGCCACACCTATATGATGAATGGGTAAATTGAGTGTTGTATTAAGCATTTAAAACTACTGCCATAGTGATAGCATTTTTAAATTTCAATGCTTTTTCTAAACTATAATCATTTGCCATAAAACATTCATAAGCTTTAAATTTTAAGCCTGATTTTTCTATCAAATCTTTAACTTCATCAAAGCTAGAATAACGATAAGCCCCATTTTCTATGAAAAATTTTGTTTCTTCTAAAGTATCGTTAAGGATCAATAAATAACAATCGCATTGTTCTTTTATACTGATACCATCTTGAATATAATAAGAAATTAATTTATCAAATTCTTCTTCGTCTTCTTGTGGAAATTCAATTTTTTTAAGATATTTAGAATGGATAGGATTTTTTTGAGCGATGGCTTGAAATAATTTTTCAATATTTTCTTTCATTTTTCTGCCTTTAGGGTTTGAATTTTTTCTAGTAAAGCGCTTTGAGATTTTAAGAGACTTAAATCTTCTTTGCTAAATTTGATTTCAAATTTCTTCTTCTAAACTCATGATGATATCAATATGAGCTAAAGAAGTCCAGTTCTTGCAGTTTTCCATGCTTAAATTTGTATTTTCATCTACTTTGGTTTCAAGTATATTTTCTAAAATTTCATAAAATTGTTTCATTATCGATCTTTCTTATATATGGCTAATTTATCATTGGTTAAGGCTTGACATATTGCTTGAACATATTCTCTAGTATTATAAATTTCTATAAAATTTTTAGCAAAATTTATTTTTTTATAATTTTGCGTTTCTTGAATTATAGGATTAATTTTATTAATATCGCATAAATAAGACTGTTGCAAATCTCTAACGTAGTAGTCAATAGTTATTGTTTTTTCTTTCCTTTTTTCGTTTATTAAAATACCTTTAAAATTTTTAAAATATCTACAAAAAGTTGTATTTTTTTCTTCTGCGTAATGAACTAGAGCGTGCCCTTCATTTAAACCAAAAATTATATATTTTCCATTCTCTTTGGCTAAAACTTCATAAACACAATTTTCCCCAAAACAACTTGTTGTATCTTTTAAAAATAATTCTTCTTTTGCTCCTTTTATAGCAAAAGAAAATATAGGATCGTTTGTGCGTTTTACTCCTGTTTGTTTGCGAAAATATTCATTTAATGCTCCCATTTTTGTTTTGGAATTTATTTTGTCATAAACTTCATTTTTGCAAAAACTATAAGTAAAGGTTGGCATGATCAAAGTGCCTTCCTGACCTATAACTTCAAAAAAACAATTGAGTATAGTCTGTAAAAATTCATTTCTAGAAAGCAAAGGTATGCCAAATTTAAAAAGTTCTGTATGTACACATAAAATATCGCCTCTTTTTATACCTAGTTGATAAAAAGCATCTATTAAATCCTTATCGGAGTATTTTTTGTCATTGTGTTCTAAAAAATATTTCATTTTACTAGTCCATAAAATTTTATTTTTTTCAAAAGTTCTTTAAATTCATAAGCTTGCATATTTAAGATATTGGCTATATCGATGATATCATTCTCTCCATCACAGTAAGCTAGAAAATTACAAGCTAAAGGAATGTCATTGGCAGTGCTAAGGGTATGATATAGTCCTCTTTTGCCAAGATTGGGCTCGCATACTATGGTGTTTTTATATACGGCGTTGATTTCTAGATTTAAAATCATTTCTTGCATGCTTTGAAGTCCACCCATTAAACCTTTTTCAGAGATAAAATTGAGATCATCTTTGCTGGTGTGGTATTGTTCGTATTCTAGGTATCTTGTGCGACATACTCCTACAATGCCAAGATTTACAAGCGGAGCATTGTATTGTCTTTCATCGCTTCCGCGATCCAAAAAACTAAAAGCTTTGAAATTTTCTTTATTTTTAAGCGTATGCAAGGCAACTTTATCGCTTAGAGTGTTTTCTTTAGGTGTATGTATGAGTGAGTAAGCATGATCATCGCCTAAGCAAGAAAGCACAAAGCCTGCTTTAACATATTTTTTTAAATGCTCTAAATGTTTGCTAAGATAGACTATAGACCCTATGGTTTCAGGGATGATGACAAAGCGGTAATTATATTTTCTTTCTTTTAAACTCAAAAGCCATTTTGCTAGGAAAATAGCCACCACAGGGCCACTAAGCTCGTTATTTGCCATGGAAGGATGACAAAGATAGGTTGAAATTAAAATTTCATCTTTTGAATTTTGCGTACTAGGTAGGATAAAATCAGCATAGTCCAAAACCCCATTTTCATCATGTTTTGCATCGATATAAACTTTGTATTTGCCTTTTTTAAGTTTTTTTCTTTCATTATGCGTGAGACAAAATCCCCAACGCCTTTTGTAATAACTCGTTACATAAGGAATAGCATCGGGCATTTCTTCTATGGAGTAAAGATGATCTTGAAGTTCTTCTAGTTCGATTTCTTTATCGATAGCTTCGCTATAGTTTAGAAGGTGTAGATTATGCTTTTTAAAATCACAAATTTTTTCTCCTTCTGGAGTGATGATATAGGCTTCTTTGGCGTTCCATTCATCAGGGACTATCCAGTCAAAAACCTTTGTACCACTTTTTATAGAGTGAAATTTGAGTATCCCCCCCCCCGCCCAGAGTTTTATTTAAAATTTCTAAGCTATCTCTAAAACCTTGCCCTGTGATACTTCTAGGGATAGGAAAAAGTTCACAAGCTAGTTCATACATAGCCTTTCCAGTTTGGCTAAAATCTTGACTTCTAAAGTCTAGCTTATCCACAATATCCCTTTTTAACTTTTTCAAGAATGCTAAATAAAGTATCTTTTACAAATTTTGCATCCTTTAGATTCATTTCTTGATGACAAGGTATGCTAAGCTCGGCTTTGTAAAAATTATCCGCATTTTGGAGTCTGATTTCTCCTAAGAGTTTTTTATAAAAACTAAACTCATAAGTTGGTTTATAATGTACCTGTACGCCAATTCCTGCATGAAGTAAGCTTTCAAAAAGTTCTTCTTTTTGACAATAAAATTCAGGAAAAAGCAAGATAGGGTATAAATGTCTTGAGCTTTTTTTATAATTTTTGATTTTTATCGTGGAAAAATAAGGATTTTTTTCAAATTCTTTATCGTAAAAACTTGCGATTTCTTCTCTTTTTTCAAGATTGTGATCGAGTTTTTTAAGCTGGTTTATCCCTAAAGCACAAGCAACATCGCTTAAGCGGTAATTATAGCCAAGTTCTACCATATCGCTATCCCAAAGCCTTTTTTTAATTATACCATGGCTTTTTAAAAGCTTGATTTTGGTGATAAGCTCTTCATTATCACTCACCACAGCCCCGCCTTCAAAAGTAGTGATGGGTTTAACAGGATGAAAAGAAAAGATAGAAAGATCGGCTTTTTTTCCTACTTTTTCACTTTTATATAAGGCACCTAAAGCATGGCTTGCATCATCGATTAAAGGGATATTGTATTTTTTAGCAAGGCTTGAAATTTCATCTATTTCAACGCTATTTCCCCCAAAATCCACCACGCTAATAGCTCCTATATTTTTACTATCTTTTAAAAGTCTTGCTTCTAGTTTTTTTTCATCAATATTGCCATCGTTTTTAATGTCGATAAACTCTACCTTAGCTCCAGCTATTAAGGCCGCATTAGCCGTAGCAGCGAAGGTTAAAGGAGTGGTTAAAACGATTTTTTCTTGGACACCTAGTGCTGTGTAGGCAAGATGAAGAGCTGAAGTAGCTGAGTTTAATACACAAGCGTGTTTTACGCCCACATATTCGCAAAGGGCTTCTTCAAATTCATCTACCTTTTTACCCCCTGTTAAAATTTCATCTTTTAAAGCTTTTGTAAGCGCATCTATATCGCTTTGATTGATGTTTTGATGAGAATAAGTAAGCATTTTAAAAACCTTCGGTGTGATTGATGATTTCTAAAAGTTCTTTTTCGCTTGTCCATAAAGGATTATTATCCGAACTATAAGAAAAACCATCTTTTACCTTTTGTCCTTTTTCGCCTAGGGCATTGATACTAAAGTCATTATCTTTATCTACAAGTTTAATGCTAGGGCTTATGGCATAGTAGTTTTCAAATTCATAGGTTAAATGACTATCATCGCTTGAAATCATGATTTCATGTAGTTTTTCTCCTGCTCTTATGCCTATGATTTTATGGCTTAAATTAGGAGCTAGAGCATGGGCTAGATCGGTGATTTTCATCGAAGGAATTTTAGGGATAAAGATTTCTCCTCCATGCATTCTTTCAAAATTACTCAGTACAAATTTTACTCCATCTTCAAGGCTGATCCAAAAACGAGTCATTCTCGTATCGGTGATAGGAAGTTCTTTAGCTCCTTCGCTGATGAGTTTTTTAAAGAAAGGCACCACTGAACCTCTTGAACCTACAACATTGCCATATCTTGTAACACCAAAGCGTGTTTGCTTGTTACCTGCTATGTTGTTTGCAGCGACAAAAAGCTTATCGCTTGCAAGTTTGGTTGCACCGTATAAATTTACAGGATTACAAGCCTTATCCGTACTAAGAGCGATACATTTTTTAACCCCATTTTCAAAACAAGCATCTATGACATTTTGCGCGCCGTGGATGTTTGTTTTTATACATTCCATAGGGTTATATTCAGCAATAGGCACATGCTTCATCGCAGCAGCATGTATAACAAAATCCACATCACGCATAGCAGTGCTTAAACGCTCTTTGTCTCTTACATCTCCTATGAAATAACGCATGCAAGGAGCGTTAAAAACGCTTGCCATTTCAAATTGTTTAAGCTCATCACGAGAATAAATGATGATTTTATTAGGTTTATAATTTTCTAGCAAAACCTTAGTATAGGTTTTTCCAAAAGAGCCTGTTCCGCCTGTGATTAAGATATTTTTTCCGTTAAACATTTTGCCTTCCTTTGCTTAAGTTTTTTAAAATTAAAGCAACAAGTGTTCCTATTTTAAAATTCTTGGCAAGGTTATGCCCGTTTGAGCTTGATACTTGCCTTTTTTATCTTTATAAGTGGTGTCACATTTTTCATCACCTTGTAAAAACAACACTTGTGCTATGCCTTCATTAGCATAAATTTTTGCAGGTAAAGGCGTAGTATTTGAAATTTCTATAGTAATATGTCCTTCAAAACCTGGTTCAAAAGGGGTAACATTGACGATGATACCACATCTTGCATAAGTGCTTTTGCCAAGACAAATAGCTAAGACATCATCAGGCATTTTAAAATACTCTATAGTTCTAGCTAGGGCAAAAGAATTTGCAGGAACTATACATACATCACCTTCAAAATCTACTACATTTTCTTCTACGAAATTTTTTGGATCCACTACAGTTGAATTAACATTGGTAAAAATTTTAAACTCACGCCCTACGCGTATATCATAACCATAGCTTGAAAGTCCATAGCTTACCACACCTTTTCCTATATTTGCTTCGCAAAATGGTTCGATCATCTTGTGTTCTAATGCCATTTTTCTTATCCAATTATCCGCTTTTAAGCCCATTTTTAACCTTTTAATATTTGTAATTGTTTGTAAGGATTATAACCTAAAAAATCTATATTTTTTATGATTTTTTTCTTTTTTAAAGTTAAATTTCAAGTTTTTTTATATAATACAAGGTTAAGTTCTTAAATTTTGTAGGAGAATTTTATGACAAAAGAAGAAATTAAAGAGTTAGTAAACCTTTTTGCTGAAGCAAATATTAGTAAAATTAAGATCAAAGAACAAGATGGTTTTGAAATAGAACTTGAAAGAGATATGTGCTGCGATGTTCCAGCTCCTGTTTGTCCTCCAGTTCCAGCTCCACAACCTATCAATGTAAGCGTTGTAAACGAAGCTCAACCTAGTCAAAGTGTAAAATCAAACAAACCAAGTATAAATAGCCCTATGGTAGGAACTTTCTATCAAGCTCCAAGTCCAGGTGCAGCACCTTTTGTAAAAGTAGGTAGTACGGTTAAAAAAGGCGATACTATAGCTATTATCGAAGCGATGAAAATCATGAATGAAATTGAAGCGGAATTTGATTGTAGGATCGCTGAAATTTTAGTTGCTGATGGTCAGCCTGTAGAATTTGGAATGCCTTTATTTGCGGTGGAGAAATTATAAAATGGAAATTAAAAGCATATTAATTGCTAATCGTGGAGAAATAGCACTGCGTGCTTTAAGAACGATTAAAGAAATGGGTAAAAAAGCAATTTGTGTGTACTCTGAAGCAGATAAAGATGCTTTGTATTTAAAATACGCTGATGCAAGCATTTGTATAGGCAAAGCAAGAAGTTCTGAAAGCTATTTAAATATCCCAGCTATTATTACAGCAGCTGAAATTGCTGAAGCAGATGCGATTTTTCCAGGATATGGATTTTTAAGCGAAAATCAAAATTTTGTTGAAATTTGTGCTAAACATAACATTAAATTCATAGGTCCTTCTGTAGAAGCTATGAATTTAATGAGTGATAAATCAAAAGCTAAACAAGTAATGCAAAGAGCAGGCGTACCTGTAATCCCAGGAAGTGATGGAGCTTTAGCCGGAGCTGAAGCAGCTAAAAAACTTGCCAAAGAAATAGGCTATCCTGTGATTTTAAAAGCAGCCGCAGGTGGTGGTGGTCGTGGTATGCGTGTGGTTGAAAATGAAAAAGATCTTGAAAAAGCGTATTGGTCGGCTGAAAGCGAGGCTATGACAGCATTTGGTGATGGAACTATGTATATGGAAAAATACATACAAAATCCACGCCATATAGAAGTGCAGGTTATAGGAGATAGTTTTGGTAATGTGATCCATGTGGGCGAAAGAGATTGTTCTATGCAAAGACGCCATCAAAAACTTATAGAAGAGTCCCCTGCAATTTTACTTGATGAAAAAACACGCACTAGGCTTCATGAAACTGCTGTTAAAGCGGCTAAAGCTATAGGCTATGAAGGTGCGGGAACTTTTGAGTTTTTGGTAGATAAAAATTTGGATTTTTATTTTATAGAAATGAATACGCGTTTGCAAGTTGAACACTGTGTAAGTGAAATGGTAAGTGGGATTGATATCATAGAACAAATGATTAAAGTAGCAGAAGGTTATGCTTTACCATCTCAAGAAAGTATTAAATTAAATGGGCATTCTATAGAATGTAGAATCACAGCCGAAGATTCCAAAACTTTCTTGCCAAGTCCAGGTAAGATTACTAAATACATTCCACCAGCAGGACGCAATGTCAGAATGGAAAGTCATTGTTATCAAGACTATAGCGTGCCTCCTTATTATGATTCTATGATAGGCAAACTTGTAGTTTGGGCAGAAGATCGTAATAAAGCTATTGCAAAAATGAAAGTAGCTTTAGATGAGTTGCTTATAAGTGGGATAAAAACAACCAAAGATTTTCATCTTTCTATGATGGAAAATCCTGATTTTATTAATAATAATTACGATACAAATTATCTTGCAAGACATTAAAATTTCCCTATTAAAGGGAAATTTTAATTGTAATTTTTATCTTAAATATTCTATATTGATTTTAGAGCGGAGTTTATCAAAATAATCCTGTATGAAATTTTGTCTTTGTTCGCTTACATAAGCGTTTAAAACTTCATTTTTAACTTGTTCATATTCAGGAGTTTGTGCCCCATCTTTGCTTTTAACTTCATAGAGTTCATAGCCATTTTTTCCATTTAAAACAGGGGAAAAGCCTCCAACAGGAATTTGTGATAAAAGCCCTAAAAGTCTTGGATCGGCATTACTTGTGTTTAAAGATGCATTTTGTGGTTTAAGGATTGTTTTTTTTGTATTTTTGATATTTTCTAAAGTTTGAGGATTGTTTGATAGATAAATATTTGCATTAATTTGTGTATAAAAAGTGAATTTATCTTTATTTTGTTCGAAAAATTTTTTTGCTCCATCATCACTAAAATCAGTTTTTGCCATACTTGCGATTTTTTCATAAAGCTTTCTTTTTTCTAAATCTTTTTTAAAATTTGCACGAAATTGTTCATAGCTTTGATTTTTGGATTTTAAATTTGCTTTGAAAGCATTTAAAGTCGTTTTGTTTTGAGCAAGCATTTTATTTATAGCATCATCAAGCTCTAGATCATTGACTACAATACCTAGTTGTTTCATTTGTGAAATTTCCATTTTTTCATTGATGAGTACGCCTAAAGCTTTATTTCTATCAATTTTAAGCGCTTTCATAGTTTGATCTATATCATAAGTTGTGATAGGCTCTTTATCTACAACTACAGCTATAGCATTAATGGTATTTGCACTAGCTAAACTTGCAAAAAATGCAAAACTTAATAAAATTTTTTTCATTTCAAACCTTTATTTAAGTATAAATATCGCATTATATCAATAAAAATTTAAGAAAAGGCAAAAAATGCACGAAAAACTTACAACGCGTTTTGCTCCAAGCCCAACAGGGTATTTGCACATAGGTGGACTTAGAACAGCTCTTTATAATTATTTATACGCTAGAAAAAATGGTGGAAATTTTTTACTTCGTATTGAAGATACGGATTTAAAAAGAAATTCCAAAGAAGCTACTAAAGCAATTATTGAAGCTTTTAAATGGTGCGGTTTAGAACATGATGGAGAAGTAACTTACCAATCAGAGCGTTTTGATCTTTATAAAGAATATGTTAAAAAGCTTTTAGATGAAAGTAAAGCGTATTATTGTTATATGAGTAAAGAAGAATTAGAAGAATTGCGCGCCAAGCAAGAAGCTGCCAAAGAGCGCCCAAGATATGATGGAAGATATAGAGAATTTACAGGCACGCCACCTCAGGGTATAGAGCCTGTTGTGCGTATTAAAGCACCTCAAAGCGGTGAGATTGTTTTTGAAGATGGGGTTAAAGGCGAGGTGAGATTTAAAGCAGAGGATATAATGGATGATTTTATCATTGCAAGAAGTGATGGAACTCCAACTTATAATTTTACTGTTGTTATTGATGATGCTTTAATGGGGGTAAGTGATGTGATTCGCGGAGATGATCATCTTTCAAATACTCCTAAACAAATTGTGCTTTATGAGGCATTGGGTTTTAAAATTCCTAAATTTTTTCATGTGGCTATGATACATGGAGAAGATGGTAAAAAGCTTTCAAAAAGACATGGGGCAACTGATGTTATGGAATACAAAGAAATGGGAATTTTACCTCAAGCTTTGCTTAATTTTCTTGTGCGTTTAGGTTGGAGCCATGGTGATGATGAGGTTTTTTCATTAGAAGATTTGAAAAAACTTTTTGACCCTTATCATATTAATAAAAGCGCATCTTGTTATAATGCTAAAAAGCTTGAATGGCTTAACGCTCATTATATTAAAACTTTGCCTTTTGAAGAGATTAACCGTCAGCTTAAGGATCTTGGCTTTGATTTATCTGTTTATGAAAAGGCAGGATTTTTACTTGATTTATTAAGAGAGCGTGCAAAAACCTTGCATGATATTATCAATGGTGCAAAAAGTATAGTTAATGCGCCGCAAAATTATGATGAAAATGCAGTACAAAAATTTATTAACAAAAATAATTTAGAATTGCTCCAAGCATTTGCTAATACACTTAAAGATCAAAAAACAGGTAAAGATTTTGAAGATTTTACAAATGATTTTTTAGAAAAAAAAGAAGCAAAGTTAAAAGATTTGGCTCAGCCTATACGCATAGCTTTAACAGGGAGTGCGGTAAGTCCTAGTATTTTTGAAGTATTAGAATTTTTAGAGGTTGATGAGTGCAAAAAAAGAATAGAAAATTTTTTAAAAGTTAGAGGAAAATAAAATGAATTTAAAAGAAGAAGCTTTAAAATACCATTTAGGTGGGAAAATTGATATTGTACCAAGTAAGCCAATGGCTACAAGCCATGATCTATCTTTGGCGTATAGCCCAGGAGTTGCAGAACCTTGCCTTGAAATCGCTAAAGATAATGAGCTTGCTTATACTTATACAAATAAGGCTAATTTAGTAGCTATAGTTAGTGATGGTTCTGCTGTTTTAGGACTTGGAAACATAGGAGCACAGGCTTCAAAACCTGTTATGGAAGGTAAGGCTTGTTTGTTTAAAAAATTTGCAAATGTCAATGCTTATGATATAGAAATTGATGTTCATAGTATAGAAGAGATTGTAAATTTTTGCAAGTCTTTGGCTCCAACTGTGGGCGGGATCAATTTAGAAGATATTGCTGCGCCAAAATGTTTTGAAATTGAAGCGGCTTTGCAAGATTTAGGAATTCCTGTAATGCATGATGATCAACATGGAACGGCTATTATTTCAACTGCGGGACTTATGAATGCTATGGAAATAAGTGGTAAAAAATTTAAAGACATCAAAGTAGTTGTAAGTGGTGCAGGTGCCGCAGGTATAGCAAGTGCTAAAATGTATAGAAATTTAGGGGTCGAAAATATTATTTTAGTAGATAGCAAAGGAGTGATTTCTAAAGATAGAAATGATTTAACTCCTCAAAAGCTTGAATTTGCTGTTGATTCTAAGGAAAAGACTTTAAAAGAAGTTTTAAAAGGAGCTGATGTTTTCCTAGGACTTAGTGCACCAAAAATTCTTGATGATGAAATGGTTTTAAGCATGGCAAAAGATCCTGTGATTTTTGCTTTGGCAAATCCTATTCCTGAAGTGATGCCTGAAGATGTAGCTAGACTTAGAAAAGATGCGATTGTAGGAACAGGAAGAAGTGATTATCCAAATCAAATCAATAATGTTTTAGGTTTTCCTTTTATTTTCCGTGGGGCTTTAGATGTGCGTGCAAGTAAAATCACTGAAAATATGAAAGTAGCGGCTGCTAAAGCATTAGCAGATCTTGCAAAACTTCCTGTAAGCGATGCGGTTAAAAAAGCTTATAATTTAAGCACTTTAGAATTTGGAAGAGATTATGTTATACCAAAACCTTTTGATGAAAGAGTAAAAGCTGCAGTAAGTACAGCTGTAGCAGCAGCTGCGGTAAAAGATGGTGTGGCTAAGGTGAAAAATTTTGATGAGAAAGCTTATTTTGAAAGCTTAAAATGAAAAATATTCATTGTATCAATCATCCATTGATCGAACATAAATTAGGAATTTTAAGGGCTAAAGAGACAAAGCCCTTTCAATTTCGTATGTTAATCGATGAAATTTCATCTTTTTTGCTTTTTGAAGCGAGTAAAGATTTTTCTTTAAAAGAAATTGAAATTTCAACACCTATACAAAAAACTATAGTAAAAAAACTTGATGAAAAGATTATGATTTGTCCTATTTTAAGAGCTGCATTAGGAATGCTTGAAAGTGTTTTTAAGATGATTCCTGATGCAAGTGTTGGGTTTTTGGGGTTTGTGAGAAATGAAGAAACTTTAAAGGCGGATTTTTATTTTCAAAAACTTCCCAAAGATGCAAAAAAACGCACTGCTATTGTTATAGATCCTATGTTTTCTACAGGTGGGACTGCTATAGATGCTTGTAATTTTTTAAAAAGCCAAGGAGTTAAAAAAATAAAATTTATATCCATACTTGTTGCTCCACAAGGTTTGAAAAAATTTAGCCAAATGCATGATGATGTAGAAGTTTTTGTGGCTTGTATTGATGAAGGTTTAAATGAAAAAGGTTATATTATCCCAGGGCTTGGAGATGCAGGAGATAGAGTGTTTAACACTCTTTAAAAGAGATGATTTTTGGAAAAATTGATTATATTAATCTTTTACCTTTACATATATATCTTAAGAAATATCCCCTACCTAATGGTTATAAAGCAAGTATGGAGTATAAAAAAGGAGTTCCAAGTAAGCTAAATAAAGATTTATTTTATAGAAGAATTGATGCAGCTATCATTTCAAGCATAGAAAGTGCTAGAAAAAAATATAAAAATTTAGATTTGGGTATTTGTGCTAATAAAAGAGTTTTAAGTGTATTAGTAGAAAAAAATACATCAAATGCCAAAGATCCAAGTTCAGCAACTTCAAACGCTCTGGCTAAAGTATTAAAACAAGATGGAAAAGTAATTATAGGTGATAAGGCTTTAAAGCTTTATCTAAAAGATCCTTCTAAATATATCGATTTATGTGCAAAATGGCACGAAAAAACAGGATCGCCTTTTGTTTTTGCTAGATTTTCTTGTGTGCAAAAAAAAGCTTTATATAAACAAATTTTGAAAAAATTTCCAAAAACAAAGATTAAAATTCCTTATTATATACTGCAAAATTATGCCAAAACAAGGGATTTAGATATAAAAGATGTTAGATATTATTTAGATGAAGTTATATATCATAAAATTTCTACCAAAGAAAAAACAGCCTTAAAGCGTTTTGTAAAGGCTTGTAAGGCTTTAAATCTTGCTTAGTGTTCAAATTCTCTAAGTTCTTTAACTGTTCCAAGGAGTATTACAACATCTCCACTATAAACTGTCGTGGTTTCTAAATCAGGTAGTATTTCCCAGTCGCTATTTAATTTTTTATAAGAAATCACTTTCATATTTTGTGCTACATGTTTTAAAGAATTTCCTGCTAATTTTTCATCTATATTGATCTTAATAGCTCGTATAGTATTTGCTGAAAGATCAAAAACTTCATAATCAGCATCTTTAGTTAAAAATTCTTTTACTAGTCTTTTAGCACTTTCTTTTTCAGGATAAATAACCTTTGTTGCACCTAACTTAGAAAGAATTTGACCATGGATATTAGAGGTTGCTTTAGCAATGATATTTTTAACACCTATATCTTTAAGCGCCATAAGAGTAAGGATTGATTTTTCAACATTTTCTCCTATGCTAACAATAACAACTTCAACATCATGAAAGCCTGCTTCTTTTAGGGCTGAAATATTTGTAGAATCTAAAATATAAGCATAGCTTGGAGGATTTTGTATACTTTTTAAAGCTTCCTCATCTTTATCCGCAACGATAACAGTATGACCTCCAGCAATGAGTTCATCTGCTACAACTGATCCAAATTTTCCAAGTCCTATGATTCCATAATTAAGATTTTTCACGATTTTACCTTTATAAATTAACCTTTCCTTCAGGGAATTTTAAATGAATAGCTTTGTCTTGTTTGAATACCGAGAGTAAAAAAGCAAAAACACCTATCCTACCACTTAGCATCATAATGATGATAATCACCTTGCTAGGATCACTAAACAAAGCGCATAAAGATAAAGTTCCACCATTTCCTACTGAAATTCCTACGGTTGCAAAAGCCGAAGAAGTTTCAAAAAGCAAGGCTATAAAATCAAATTTTGACTCTAGCAAGGAAAGCAAAATAACAGCTATTACTATATAAACAGCTGAACCTACAGCTATAATAAAAGCTTTAGATATAGTTTCTCTTGGAATTTCATGTCCAAAAATTCTAACTCTTCCATCGCGGATACTCCAATAAGCATAGAGCAATAAAACCATTACAGTTGTTACTTTCATACCCCCAGCTGTTCCACCTGGTGCACCACCAATAACCATAAACAATGATCCAAAAAATAAGCTTGCATCATGCAAATGTCCCATATCTAAGGTATTAAATCCTGCTGTGCGGTAATTAATAGCGATAAAATATGAGCTTAAAATTTTATCAAAAAATGAAAAATGTCCTATAGTTTGAGGATTTGAGTATTCAAAAGCAAAAATAATAAGCGTTGAAGAGAAAATAAGAAGAATACTTGCAACAACAACCATTTTTGTATGTAGGCTTAAATTTTGCAATTTTTTTCTTTGAAAAAAGTATAATTCAACCAAAACAAAATATCCAAGCCCTCCAATAATAATCAAAGAAGTGATAATAAGATTAATTGCTATATCATGTTTATAAGCTATAAGTCCATGTTCAAATATAGTAAATCCAGAATTATTAAAAGCGCTAATAGAATGAAAAATTCCAAACCATAAAGCTTTCTTAAAATTCATTTCAAGGGTAAAACGCATGGTGAGAAGTATAGCACCTATCAATTCTATAGTAAAAATGAACAGCAAAACCTTTTTAAAAAATTTAAATAAACCATCCATTGATGGATAAAATAAAGACTCTTTTAGTAAATTTCTTGCACTAAAACCAACTTTTTTGCGTATGAGTATATAAACAAATAAACCTATACCCATATATCCCAAGCCTCCAATTTGCACCAAAGCTAAGATAATAATTTGTCCTGCTAAGGTAAAATCAACCGCAGTGTTCTTAACTACTAATCCTGTCATACTAACAGCAGATGTGCTTGTAAAAAAGGCATCTAAAAAATCAATAGGAGTTGTATGTGCCCAGCTTGAATGTAGCAATAAAGCCCCAAACAATGCAATAATAATATAACCAGCTAGTAAAATTTTAAAAGTTCGTCTATCTAGTCCAAATTGTTTCAAAAAATTTCCATTTGATAATGATCTAAAGCGGGTATTCTATCTTATTAAAACTTTAAGGGAAATAAAATTTTATTTTTGTATTTAAACTTAAATTAAAGAAAAAAAGATACAATTACATTTTTACTTTATCAAACTTTACTTTATCAAACATTGTGGTTGGATAGCTCAGTCGGTAGAGCAGCAGACTGAAAATCTGCGTGTCGGCAGTTCGATTCTGCCTCTAACCACCACTTTATCTTTCAAAAAATCACATCACATACTTTTTTTATATAAGATTGAAATATTTAAAGAACTAAAAGTTATTTTTTAAAGAAAGAGTCTATAGCTTATATGTAGAATGGTGGATTTAGCAGGACTCGAACCTGCGACCAACCGGTTATGAGCCGGTTGCTCTAACCAACTGAGCTATAAATCCGCCTAAGTTGAATTAAAAGATAAAATTATATCTTATTAATGCTTAAAAATATTTTATTTAGCCTTTATATCCGTCCAAAAATATCTAAAAGTGATTAAATGCTGTAAAATTCCAAAAAAAATCATAAAAATAGTAAAAGAACTTCCACCATAACTAAAAAAAGGCAAAGGGATCCCAACTACTGGTGCAAAACCTATAGTCATTGAAATATTTACTGCCGCATAAATAAAAATAAATAATGCAACACAATTAATAGCAACTCTAGCAAAATAATCATCTTTAAGTTTATAATTTAAACTAAGTAGATGAAAAATAAGTAAAATATAAAATATAATTAATGTCAATCCCCCAATAAATCCAAATCTTTCTATCATGTAAGCGAAAATAAAATCACTAGTTGAAATAGGTAAAAATTTAAAATGAGTTTGCGTAGCTTCATCTTGAGATTTTCCAGTTAAACCACCATTTCCAATAGCTATCATTGATTGGGTTACTTGATAACTTGGTTTTTCTGAAATAAAATCATGAATTCTTTGCTTTTGGTAGGGTTTTAAAAGATGTGTATAAATAATAGGAGAGCTAACACTTATAGCTATAACAATACTTAACCAAATTTTATAATGAACTCCCATGATAAAAAGCACTCCAAAACCAACAAGTAGTAAAACCATAGCACTTCCTAAATCAGGTTCTTTTGCAATTAGCAAAAAAGGCAAGATGATGTAAAAGCTAAGTTTGATGAATTGTTTAAGTTTGTATCCATTTTTTGGAGGAGGATTTTGATAAATAAGATAGGCAAGCATTAAAATAAAACTAGGTTTAAAAATTTCAGAAGGTTGTATAGTAAAGTGAGTAAAAGGAATTTCAAGCCATCTTTTAGCACCTAATTTTTCAACCCCAAAAATATCTACGCTTAGTAATAAAAAAATATTAATCCAATAAGCAACAGGAATAATCCAAATAAATTTCCTTATGGGAAAGAAGAAAAAAACCATAAAAGCAAACAATCCCACACAGGCATAAACAAACTGTTTTTCTGCTAAAAAAGGATTAGCTTCAAAGATCAAGAAAAATGAAATAAGAATTATGGGTAAAAATAAAATGGGTTGCATATAGTCAAAATGAGTTAAAATTCTTCTATCTAATCTAAACAAAATTTGCCTTCAGTTGGTAATATAAAGCTATAATTATAAACTAAAATTTTAAATTTATCAAAACCTCTAAGGAAAAAATGCAAACTTTTTTAGTAGATGAAAATTCAAGGCTTGATGTATTTTTGGCTAAAAAATTAAACCAAAGTCGCAATCAAGTTGCTTTACTTATAGAAAAAGATTGTGTACAGGTTAATGATAAAATTCAAGATAAAAATTCATTTAAGCTTAAAAATGGTGATATTATTTCTATTGCAAGTTTAAAGCTTTGCAATGAGATAAAACCTCAGTTTGAAGTGGATTTTGATATTGATGTGTTATACGAAGATGAAGACTTGCTTGTTTTAAATAAACCTTCAAATTTAGTCGTTCATGGAGCAAGTAGCGTTAAAAATGCCACTTTAGTGGATTGGTTAATAGAAAAAAAATATACTTTATCAAATTTAGGAGGAGAGATAAGAGCTGGTCTTGTCCATAGATTAGATAAAGATACAAGCGGAGCTATACTAATAGCGAAAAATAATTTCACCCATCAAAAATTAAGTGAACAGCTTGCAGATAAAAGCATGGGAAGAATTTACCTTGCGTTAATTGATTTGCCACTAAAAGAAGATAAAATTATAGTAGAAAAATTTTTAATGCGTTCGCCTTCTAATGCTATTAAAAAAATAGCCATAGATAAGGAAAATAAATTCAGTAAAAACGCAAAATCAGCTTTTATAAATGTAGTAAAAACTGAAAATTTAACTTTGATGGCTGCTAAGCTTTTTACAGGAAGAACTCATCAAATTAGAGCGCATTTGGCTAGTTTAAATCGCTATATTTTAGGTGATAGTTTGTATGGTTATAAGGGTAAGTATGATTGTAGGATAATGTTACATGCTTATTTTTTGTATTTTATCCATCCAAAAACCAAAGAACAAATTTTTGTTAAAGCACCTTTGATGGAAGATTTTAAAAATATTATGTTTGAACAAATTAATTTAGGAGAGAATGATGAAAAGATTTCGCTTGAGTTTTTACTTGAGTTTTTTAACTCTTTTGCTTAGCGCTTGTAGTGTTTCGCAAATGAATTCGCTAGCTTCAAGTAAAGAGCCTGCTGTAAATGAAAGCTTGCCAAAGGTTGAAAGTTTAAAAAGTCTTAGTGATATGAGTAATATTGCTTTTGAATGGGAGCCTTTATATAATGAAAATATTAAAGGATTTTATTTGTATCGTTCTAGTGATGAAAATCCTGATTTTAAACTTGTAGGCACTATTAAAGATAAGTTTCAAACCCATTATGTAGATACTAAATTAGAGCCTGGTACTAAGTATCGTTATATGATGAAAAGCTTTAATGAGCAAGGACAAATTTCAGAAGATGGCAAGGTTATAGAAGTGAGCACAGCTCCAAGACTTGAAGCTGTTCCTTTTGTTCAAGCTGTGACTAATTTGCCTAATCGTATTAAACTTATTTGGCGTCCGCATCCTGATTTTAGGGTTGATTCTTATATTATTGAAAGAACCAAAGGTGATGATAAAGAATTTAAAAAAATTGCAGAAGTAAAAAATCGTTTAAACGCTGAATACATCGATAGTGATTTAAAACCTAATGAAAATTCAAGTTATAGAATTATTGCTGTGAGTTTTAATGGGATAAAGAGTGAGCCAAGTCAAGTTGTAAGTTCTACAAGCAAGGCTTTACCTCCTCAAGTTGAGCATTTAAGTGCTAGTACAGATGGTTCTAATAAAATCATTTTAACTTGGGATGCTCCTGCATATAAAGATTTTTCTTATTATAAAGTTTATTCTACGAGCTCAAGTTTCCTTCCTTTTAATGTTTTGGCAAAGACTGATAAAAATTCTTATGAGGATATAGTAGAAGGAGCAGGTAAAAGCAAGTATTATAAAGTAACAATGGTCGATAAAGATGGTCTTGAAAGTCCTATGCCAAAAGATGGTGTAGAAGGTAAAACTTTAGGCAACCCTTTGGCTCCTAGTATTATTTTGACCCAAAGCACAAGTGAAGGGATAAATTTAGAATGGAGTGATAATGATACTAGAGCTGTTGAGTATGAAATAAGACGCTATGGTGGGGAGCAAAATGCAGTTTTTAAAGGCATTAAAGAAAAGCGATTAAAAGATGTAAAAGCTTTACCAGGGGTGGAATATAGTTATGAAGTTATTGCTATTGATTCAGCTGGACTTCGTTCAGAACCTTCAAGCAAAGTTAAGGCGGCTCAGTAGTGCCAAATTTTAAAAGTAAAAAGATCAAAGAAATAAATCTGCCTTATAGTAAGGATGATGTTGAATTTCTTTGGCTTGCTAAGAATGATAATGTTAGTCTTATTTATACAAAGGTTCAAGAAGAGAGTTTTTTTCTGCAGATTAAAAAAGCACAAAATGATTTTGTGATTAAAGGCGACAAACATACAAAACCTTCTAAAATAGGTTATTTGCAAAAGGCTTTAAAAATCTTTAAAGAAGGTTTTTGTGAGGATATTATCAATGAAGCTTTTGGACTTAAAAACAATGCTTTAATTGAAAAAACACCATTTATCGTTGATAATTTTGATGAGCTTTTGTCTAAGCTTCAAGGTAAAATTTATATAGAAATAGGCTTTGGATCAGGAAGACATTTGCTTTATCAAGCAAAAGAAAATCCAAATGTTTTAATTTTAGGGGTGGAAATTTACAACCCAGCTTTAACTCAAGTGGCTAAACTTGCTAAAGCACAAAATGTAAATAATATTTTGCTAATCCAAAGTGATGCGAGATTGTTATTGAGTGTATTAAAATCAAAATCAGTTGAAAAGATTTTTCTACATTTTCCTGTTCCTTGGGACAAAAAGCCTCATAGGCGAGTTATTGGGAAAGATTTTTGCAAAGAATGTGCTAGGGTTTTAACCCAAAATGGTCGTTTTGAACTTAGAACAGATAGTTTTGAGTATTTTAATTTTACTCTAGAACAATTTTTGACTTTTCCTGTTCCAAAATTTAGTCTTAGAAAAAATGAAAATTTAGAAATTTCAAGCAAATATGAAGATAGATGGAAAAAGCAAGAAAAAAATATATATGATCTTTGGGTGTGGAATTTTAATCAAGAGTGTAGAAACTATGAGTTAAATGAATTTAATCTCTCATCGGTTGAATTTTCTAAAGAAGATTTGAAAAAAATAGAGCAGAACTTTAAAAATATTACTATAAAAAAAGATGATTTTTTCTTGCATTTTGAAAGCATCTACAAACAAGATGAGAATTTGCTTTTAAAGGTTGCTTTTGGAGCTTTTAATAAGCCTGAACATTGTTATTTACATCTTGATAAAACGATCGATTTTGCTTTTAAAGAACCATTTAAAATTCAAGAAAATATTAAAGCGATAAATGAATTAAAAGAAATTTTAAAAGTTCAGTTTAAAATATAATTTTTCTTGAAAATTAAGCAAAAATAAAGCATAATTTAAAAATTTAAAAAGGGAAATTAAGGAAAAAGGATGCCTAATTTAATCCAAGCAAATAAACTTACTTTAGGTTATGATGAATTAGTTATTAAAGAAGCAAGTTTTGCTTTTAAGGATGATGATTTTGTTTTTATTACGGGTAAAAGTGGGAGTGGTAAGAGTACGCTTTTAAAGTCTTTTTATGGAGATTTAGAACCTATTTCTGGTAAACTTGAAGTATGTGGATCTTTGATGAATAAAATTGGAAATTTAGAACTTTTAAAATTGCGTCAAAGAATAGGGATTATTTTTCAAGATTATAAACTTGTACAAGAATATAGTGTTGAAAAAAATGTTATGTTGCCTTTAATGATTAAAGGTTATAGCAAAAAAGTATGCCATGATCAAGCTACTAAGCTTTTAAAGCATGTAAATTTAACTTTTAAAGCAGATAAATTGCCTAATCAACTTAGCGGTGGTGAGCAACAACGCGTCGCTATGGCTAGGGCTTTAGCTCATAATCCAAAGCTTTTGCTTTGCGATGAGCCAACGGGAAATTTGGACGAGTATTCTTCTGATATTATATGGACTCTTTTAAAGTCTGCTAGAGAGCTTTTAGGAACTTGTGTTATAGTGGTAACACATAGAATTCCTAGTAATTTAAGAGTGGATTATCGTCGTTTTAATATAGAAAATGGAAAAATGAATGAAATTTTTTAAAACACATTTATCTTTAATTTTACCTTTACTTTTTATGATGTTTGCTTTTGAATTTATTTTGATTACAAATGCAACTTTAAAGCATTATGAAGAACTTGTTAATAAAGATTATAATATTATAGTTGTCAGCAAAACTGAACTTGATCAGAATGTAGTAAAAACAAAAGTACCATTTTTTGCTGGACTTGAATCTTTAGATCCTAAGGATTTAATTGATCGTTTGAAAAATGATGTTTCTGAAAAGAATTTGAAAGTTTTAAAAGATTCTCTGCCAAAATTTTATACTTTAAAATTAAATTCTTTACCCGATCAAAATGAACTAAATTCGATTAAAAATCAACTTTTAAATATTGTAGGTGTTAGTAAGGTTGAAACTTTTTCCAAAACCCATGATAAGATATACTCTTTGCTTATTTTGATGAAATTTGTTTTTTGGTTATTTTTGTTTATCATTATTTTACTTGCCTTTGTTTTGTTTTTAAAACAGATGAGAATTTGGCTTTATGAACATACCGATCGTATTGAAATTATGTGTTTATTTGGAGCTCCGTTTTGGTTTAGATCTTTTATGCTTTATAAGGTGGTTGTGGTTGATTGTTTTATTGCTTTTGTTATTTTACTTGCCTTTTTTACCCAAATTTTTGATCTTTCTATTATCCAAGAAAGTTTAAAGGCTGTAGATATTATTTTTCCACCTATTAATTTTATTTTACATTTGACTTTAATTTTTTTAGCTACTTTGTTTATTTGCTTGTTGTGTGTAAATACGGTTATGTTTAAGGTTAAAAGATGAGAAAAAATATTCTTATCTTTTTTTGTTTTTTTTTGTTTGTTGATATAAGTTTAGCAGACGCTATAAATGAAAAAACAAAAAGTTTAGAAGAAAATAAACGCATACAAGAACAGTTAAATAAAAAACTTGAAGATTTGGCTAGCGATATTTTAAATGGTGAAAAAAGTTTGAAAGATCTAAGTTTGCAAATTGAAAGCTTAAATTCACAAACTTCTAAGCTTGAAGCAAGTGCTAAGGCTCAAAATCAAGAGTTAAACACCCTTACAAGCCAAAATGAAGATTTGCTTAAAAGTAAATCAAATATGGAAGGTAAGCTTATATCTTTAATGGCTAAAGATTTTGCTTATGATTTACCTATCCCTCAAGGCTATATTGAAAGTGAAGAAAGTTTTATGGCTTTTGAAATTTTAGGAAATTTAAACAAAGTTTTAAATGAAGAAATTTTTAAAATTTCTAAAGATTATGAGGGAGTAAGCAGGCTTATTGATGATAAACAAGCTCAGATTAAGAAAATCAATGAAAGTCTTAAGGATTACAACGCTCAATTAGCCAAGCTTCAAAGTTTAAAACAAAAACAAATTAGCGAAATTAATAAACAAAAAACAGATCGAGCTATATATGCAAAAAAACTCGATGATTTGCAAGCTCAGCAAGAAGAGCTTAGAAAAACATTAAATCAATTAAAAATTATTAATGATAAAAAAGATGCAAATTCAAACAAAAATGATACTAAAATAGTAAAAAATAATCAAAAAATAAGACAATTAGGTTCAAGCTATCAAGGAAGTTCAGTCAAGCGTTACACAGGAAAAAAAACCATAGCTCCATTGGATTCTTTTACTGTGAAGCAAAAATTTGGAAATTATGTTGATCCTGTTTACAATCTTAAAATTTTTAACGAGAATGTAGTTTTAAGAAGCAATAAAAGCGATGCAGTTGTTAAAAATGTGCTAGATGGAAAAATAGTTTTTGCTAAAGATACTAGTATGCTAGCTCGAGTTGTTATTGTTGAACATGATAATGGCATACATACAATATATGCACATTTAGATAAGATTGCTCCTAATATTAAAGTTGGTAAGAATATTAAAAAAGGTGCCGTAGTGGGTAGAATAAAAAATGATCTTACTTTTGAAGTAACTCAAAAAAATTTTCATATCAATCCTTTGGAACTCATTAGCTTAAATTAGCTAAATTTAATGGAATTTAAAATATAATTTCAAGTTAAATAAGGAGAAATAATGCAAGAGAGAAAAAGAGTTTTAGTAAAATTTTCAGGAGAGGCTTTAGCAGGTGAAAATGGCTTTGGTATAGAAAATTCTATTTTAAAATTCATAGCTTCAGAGATTAAAGAACTTATAAAAAATCAAATAGAAGTAGGCATAGTTATAGGCGGTGGTAATATTATTCGCGGAGTAAGTGCTGCTAAGGGCGGATTGATTAAAAGGACAAGTGGAGATCATATGGGGATGCTTGCTACGGTTATCAATGCTATTGCTATACAAGAAGCTTTGGAAAGCTCTGGACTTGAAGTTAGGGTTCAAAGCGCCATTCAGATGGAAGCATTTTGTGAAACTTATATTATGAGAAGAGCGCAAAGACACTTAGAAAAGGGTCGTGTTGTGGTTTTTGCTGCAGGTACTGGAAACCCTTATTTTACTACGGATACAACAGCTATTTTAAGAGCTGTGGAAATTGATGCAGATATGGTAATAAAAGCTACAAAAGTTAATGGAGTTTATGATAAAGATCCAAAACAATTTGATGATGCAGTATTTTTAAATACTTTAAGTTATGATGAGGCTATGCAAGATAATATTAAAGTGATGGATGATACAGCTATAGCTTTAGCTAAAGATAACAAACTTCCTATTGTGGTTTGTAATATGTTTGAAGAGGGTAATTTACTTAAAATCATACAAGGTGATACTAGCCTTTGTTCAACCGTTAAAAATAATTAAGGAGAAAATTATGGATAAAAGAATAGAAGAAGTAGCGGCAAAAGCTTTGGAAAAAATGGGTAATGATAGATATCGCCTTTCTTTAGTGGTAGCAAAAAGAGCGGAACAATTGGCAAATGGAGCAACCCCTTTGGTAGACTTTGATAAAAATAAAAATAAACTTGCAGATATAGCTTTATATGAAATTGCAGAAAATAAAATCACTTTAGAGGGTTTAGTTGAAACCAATCGATGAAGAATTATTGCTTGAACAATTAATCGATAATGTAAAAAATTGTAAAGATTTAGAAGCTGCTAAGGCTTTGCTTTTCGAAATTTGTGGCCATGATGCCATTCTTGAAAAAGCGGTAGATTACTGTATATTTTGCCATGAAGGGCAGTTTAGAAAAAGTGGAGAGCCTTATGCGGTACATCCTATTTTAGTAGCAACACTGGTTGGATTTTTAAGTGAAAATAAAAGCAATATTTTAGCTGCTTTATTGCATGATGTGATCGAAGATACAAACTGCACCGAAGAAGAACTTAGAGAGCAGTTTGGTTCTGAGGTTTTAAAACTTGTTTTAGGACTTACTAAAATTATAGAAATTAGAGAAGATAATCTCATTTCATCAAAATCTAAAAAAAGTTTAACTAAATCAGCCTTGACTTTCAGAAATATGCTTTTAGCAAGTATTGAAGATGTTGGGGTTTTGATTGTGAAGCTATGCGATAGGCTGCATAATATGCTTACTCTTGATATTCTAAGAGAAGATAAGCAAAAAAGAATCAGCGAAGAAACTTTAGTTGTATATGCCCCAATAGCCCATAGACTTGGTATTTCAAGCATAAAAAATTATTTGGAAGATCTTAGTTTTAAATATCTTATGCCAGATGAGTATAAGCTTATTGACAATTATATCAACTCCAATAATCAAGAAATGCAATTAGGTTTAAATGAATTTATTTCCAAAATCGAACTTTTATTTTTGAGCAATGGCTTTAGACAAGGTAGTTTTGAAATTCAAAAACGCATTAAACATAGCTATTCTATTTATCTTAAAATGCAAAGAAAAGGCATTGGTATTGAAGAAGTTCTTGATTTGCTTGGGGTAAGAATTTTGGTTGAAAAAGTAAGTGATTGTTATTTAGCTTTGGGAATTTTACATACACATTTTAATCCCTTGGTTTCGCGTTTTAAGGATTATATAGCCTTGCCTAAACAAAATGGTTATCAAACCATACATACCACACTTTTTGATGCTAAAAGTATTATAGAAGCACAAATTCGAACTTTTGATATGCATAAAATTGCGGAATTTGGTATAGCAGCGCATTGGAAATATAAAGAAGATGGCAGTGTGGTTGCGCCTCGTCTTGATTGGCTTACAGATATTTCAATGCAAAGTATAAACAATCTTGAAAATGCAGAAGATTATAATGCTATTGAACTTTATGAATATGCTAAAGATAGTCTTTATGTTGAAGATGTCGCAGTTTATTCTCCTAAGGGAGAAATTTTCACTTTGCCTCGTGGTGCAACGGTTCTTGATTTTGCTTATGAAGTGCATACCAAAGTAGGGCTTCATGCAAAAAGTGCTTATGTAAATCGTATTAAAGTGCCTTTGTTAACCGAGCTTAAAAATGGCGATATTGTGCGAGTGGTTACTAGCAATGATAAATTTTATCGCTGTTCTTGGATAGATAGTGTTAAAACAGGAAAAGCAAAAGCAAGTATAAGGGAATTTTGTAAGCAAAAAATCAGAGAGATTAATTTAGCAAGCTCTATTAATATGTTAAGTTTTATTTTTGGAGTTGATAAAAACAGAATTGAAACTTGGATAGAAAAAGAAAATTTAGCCAGACGTATTAGACAAGTAGCAACAGATAGTGCCTATTTGAAAGATATAGTTAATGGTCTTAAAAAATACGCCAAGAAGTCATATTGGTTTGATAAATATGAGATTAAAGAACAAAAAATAGGAAATTTTACTCTATATTGTAACCATAAAATCGCTAATGTGGATTTTGATTTTTGCTGCCATCCAAAAAGAGGTGATGCTGTTTTAGCTTTTGTTAAAGGTGGTAACGCTATTGTCCATCATAAGCTTTGCGATAGAGCTGATAAAATGATAGATAATAATCAAGATATGGTATTTATAAAATGGGATTCTAACATCCCTAAATCTTATAAATTGATTTTTTCTTTGGAAAATAAAAAAGGTGTTTTAGCGGAATTTTTGGCATTTTTAGCTAAAATGCAGATAAATTTATTAACAATTAATTTATCAAGTGATTTAAATTCGGCGGTAGATTATTTTGAGATTACAATGGAAATTCCTGATAATATCAATCCAGATAGTGTCAAGGATAGGTTAAAATCTCGTTGTAAAATTTTAGATTTTACATCTTTAAATGATGCTTATAAAGAAGGTTAAAAAGGTTTATTATGGATATAAAAAAAATATTAGCAGAAGTTAAGCGTGGTTGTGCAGAGCTTATTGATGAAGAAAGAATAGAAAAATTAATTAAAAATTATTATGAAAAGGGTGAAAATTTCTTTATAAAGGCGGGGTTTGATCCTACAGCGCCTGATTTACATTTAGGTCATAGCGTGGTTTTAACAAAAATGGCTTTTTTGCAAAAACATGGAGCTATTGTGCAGTTTTTGATTGGAGATTTTACAGGACAAATTGGCGATCCAAGTGGAAAAAGTGCAACGCGTAAAAAGCTGGATAAAGAGCAAGTTTTAATCAATGCTAAAACTTATGAAACGCAGGTTTTTAAGGTTTTGGATAAAGAAAAAACACAGATTAAGTTTAATTCTACTTGGCTTAATGAACTTGGAGCTGCGGGTATAGTAGAGCTTACTTCAACTTTTAGTGTAGCTAGAATGCTTGAGCGTGACGATTTTACCAAGAGATTTAAAGAGCAAAGTCCTATTTCGATTTGTGAGTTTTTGTATCCTTTACTTCAAGGATATGATAGTGTGGCTTTAAAAAGCGATATTGAAATGGGTGGAACGGATCAAAAATTTAATCTTTTGATGGGAAGACAGCTTCAAAGAGTTTATAACATAGGAAAAGAACAAGCTGTGATTATGATGCCTTTACTCGAAGGTTTAGACGGTGTAAACAAAATGAGTAAGAGTTTAAATAATTACATTGGTGTTACAGAAAAAGCTAATGATATGTATGCTAAAATTTTAAGTATTAGTGATGAATTGATGTTTAGATATTATGAACTTTTAAGTCAAAAAAGTCTAGAAGAAATTGCGCAAATAAAAAAAGATATAGAACAAAGCAATTTACATCCTAAAAAAGCTAAAGAAAATTTAGCTTTAGAGATTACAGAGCGTTTTCACTCCAAAGAAGAGGCTAATAATGCTAAGTCTGAATTTGATAGAATTCATTCTCAAAATGCTTTGCCAAGTGATATGGCTGAGTTTGAAATACAAGGAAAAATTTGGCTTGCTAAGGCTTTGGTTGAATGTGGTTTGGAAAGTTCTACTTCTGCGGCAAGAAGAAGCATCAGTGCTAATGCAGTAAGTGTAAATTCTCAAAAAGTTAGCGACGAGCAAATGTATTTAGAACAAGGAGAATACATCTTACAAATAGGTAAAAGAAAATTTGCAAAATTAAAGGTAAAAGAATGAATTTACAACCCTTACAAATAGGAAAACATACTATAAAATATCCCATTTTTCAAGGGGGAATGGGACTAGGCATAAGCTGGGATAGATTAGCTTCTGCAGTTTCTTTAAATGGTGGACTTGGGATTATTTCTTCTGTGGGAACAGGATATTATGAAGAAAGAAAGTATGCAAGTAAAGAATTAAACGCTAAGCCTTATGGAAGTGAAAATTTTTACTCACGCAAGGGTTTGCAAGCTTTGATTAATAATGCAAGAAAAGTTTGTGGCGATGCACCTTTGGGGTGTAATATCTTATGTGCAAGTAATGATTATGCAAGAATAGCACGCGATGCTTGTGAGGTTGGTTTTAATGTGATTGTTTCAGGTGCTGGACTTCCTACAAATTTACCTGAATTTACTGCAGATTTTCCTGATGTGGCTTTAGTGCCTATCATTTCATCTGCAAAGGCTTTAAAAATTATTTGCAAAAGATGGCAAAGCCGTTACAATCGCTTGCCTGATGCAGTGGTTTTAGAAGGGCCAAAAAGTGGAGGTCATCAAGGTTTTACTTATGAGCAGTGCTTAGATCCAAATTATCAGCTAGAAAAATTAATCGCTCCTGTGGTAGAAGAGGCTAAAAATTGGGGGTCTTTTCCCGTGATTGCTGCAGGTGGAATTTGGGATAAAAAAGATATAGAAAATGCTATTTCTTTAGGGGCTAGTGGTGTTCAAATGGGAACGCGTTTCATAGGAACTTTTGAATGTGATGCGAGTGAAGAGTTTAAAAGCGTTTTGCTAGCTTCTAAAGAAGAAGATATAGAGCTTATTAAATCTCCTGTGGGCTATCCTGCTCGTGGAGTTAGAACCAATCTTTTAAATTTGGTAGATAAAAGAATGGGTCCAAAGATTAATTGTATAAGCAATTGTGTAGCGCCTTGTGGACGTGGAAAAGAGGCGACTAAAGTAGGGTATTGTATAGCAGATAGGCTTTTTGATGCGTGGTCAGGCAAAAAAGAAACAGGACTTTTCTTTACAGGTGCAAATGGATATCGTTTAGATAAGCTTATCAGTGTTAAAGAACTTATGGAAAAATTGGTTAATGGTGAATAATGGCTAAAATTTTTGTATTTTTAGTATTTGCTTTCACAACTCTTTTTGGAGCTTATGAAAATGAACTTGCAAATTTTGATAAAAATTTTATCGGTTCTAAAAGTGAAGTGCAAGTAAAATTTCACCATCAGCTCAAAAGCCTTTATATACAAAGTGTTATTCATGAAGATGAAAAAACTAAAATTGAAATTTTAAAAAGATTGATCATCAGTTCAAATACTTTAAATTTAGATGACAAGTCATATGCTAATGAGTTAAAAGAAAGTGGTATAAGTGAAGCAAGTATTAATGCTTTAAGAAAGGCTGTTATTAAAGATATTAAGGTTCAAAATATTTCTCAAGACACTGAAAAATCAACTTTTGAACCTATAAAAACAGTTCAAAAAAATGAAAAAAAATCATCTAACGAACAAATAAAAAATACAGAAAAAACAAATTCTAAAACTTCGCAAGCACCAAAGAGCAGTATCGTTTCTAAAGCAAAAAGCGATGATAAAATTTATGTTTTAAAGTCAAGTAAAACAAACCAAGGTGTAGAGTTTGAACTAAATGCAGATTTGGATAAGGATCAATTAAAAAGTTTTGCTTTAGACGAAAAAGGAAACTATCGTTTTATTAGTGATTTTGATGGGGTTTTAGAAGGGGGTAAAAAAGAGTTTAAATTTGATGACTATCGTTTAGTGATTTCACAATTTAATCCCAAAACCATACGCATAGTGGTTTATGCTAAAGAAAAAATTCCTATTGATATATCTTTTAAAGAAGAAAAAATAATTTTTTCAAAAGAAACTACTAGCCAAAAAAAGACTGAGCAAGTTAGTAAAATTTCAGAGAAAAAGCAAGATCAAAAAACAGAAATTAAAACCAAAGTTTTAGAAACAAAAAAACAAGATAAAAAAACCAATAATGAAAAAGAAAATCAAGAACCTTTATATGTTTTAGATGTGGATAAAATTTCTAATGCTGTGGTGTTAAATTTAAGCGATGATTTAGATGAAAAAGAAATAGCAGTATTTGATACCAAAGATCAAAAATTCCGATATGTTGTAAGTTTTAAAGGTGTGTTAGAAGGTAATAGAAAAAGCTTTACCTTTGGACAAAATACAATTGTCGTTACGCAATATAATCCAAAAATTGTTCGTGTGGTTTTGAGTGCTCCTAAAGAATTTAAACTTTTAAAAAAGTTGGATAATAAAAATCTCACTTTAGGTTTTCATGCGCAAACTTCAAGTCAAAATGTAGATAAAAAAGCAACTCAAAGTTTTAATAAAACCTTAAGTACGAGATACAAATCAGGAAAACTTATAGTTATCGATGCGGGGCATGGTGGAAAAGATAGCGGTGCTTTAAGTGATAAAAAAGGAAGTTTAAAAGAAAAAGATATAGTTTTAAGTACGGCTTTAAAACTTGGAAATGAACTTAAAAAACGCGGTTATAAAGTGCTTTATACTAGAAGTTCGGATAAATTTATCAATCTTCGTGATAGAACCAAATATGCCAATGATAAAAGAGCGGATTTGTTTATTTCTATACATGCTAACGCAGCACCAAATGCCACAAAAGCCAAAAGTAGCGAAGGCGTGGAAACTTTCTTTTTAAGTCCTGCAAGAAGTGAAAGAAGTAAAAAGGCAGCAGAAAAAGAAAATCAAGGGGATTTTGAAGAGATTAATTATTTCTCAAAACAAAGTATTTTAAATTTCTTAAATCGTGAAAAAATCGTTGCTTCAAATAAACTAGCCATTGATGTACAAAAAAATATACTCATTCAAACACGCAAAAAGTATAAAATTGTAGATGGCGGTGTAAGAGAAGCACCTTTTTGGGTTTTAGTAGGTGCGCAAATGCCTGCAATTTTGATTGAAATTGGCTATATTACACATCCAAATGAAGGCAAAAGAATCGCCAATAAAGCTTTTCAAGATTTATTGGTTAAGGGTATTGCTGATGGAGTTGAAAGTTATTTTTATAACAACCGATGAAAAAAGCTAAGCTAATTTTTAAGGATAATACTCCTTTTTCTTTGGATTTTGATGATTTTTATTTTAATTCCAAAGATGGCTTAAATGAAAGCAAATTTGTTTACACTTATTCTTTTGAATGGAAAAATCAAGAAAATTTCATTATCGCAGAGAGTGGTTTTGGTATAGGTTTAAATTTTTTTCTTACTTTGAAACGCTTTTTAGAAACTACTCCTTCTAAGCGTCCTAAAAAACTTTTTTATATCAGTATAGAAGCTTTTTATATCGAAAAAGAACAATTAAGAGAAATTTATCAAAAACTAGGATTTTATGAAGAGTTTAAAGAGCTTTTAGAACAATTTTTAAAATTTTATCCTAAGGCTAAAGAAGGAATTTATCGTTTTTATTTTGAAGATTGTTTTTTAGATCTTGTTTTTGAAGATATAGCTGTTTTAAAAGAATTGAATTTTAAAGCTGATGTTTGGTATTTAGATGGATTTTCTCCAAATAAAAACTCGCAAATGTTTGATGAAAATTTAATCTTTGAAGTGGCAAGGCTTTCTAAAAAAAATACACAAATTTGCACCTTTTCTTCGGCAAGTTTTTTGCAAAAAAATTTAAAAAAATATGGCTTTAGAGTAGAAAAAACCAAAGGTTTTAGAAAAAGAGAAATGATTAAAGCTTATTTGGAAAATGAGCTTGAGTTTAAAGACAAAGAAGCGTATTTTTCAAGAACATTTTCATCTTTAAAAAATAAAAAAGTAGCTATTATTGGTGCAGGTATATCAAGTGCTGTTTTAGCTTATGAGCTTAGTTTAAGAGGTTTTGAAATAGATATTTTTGAAAAACATTTAGAATTAGGCAAGGGTGCAAGTGGAAATGAAAGTGGAATTTTAAGCTCTTTAATCTTAAAGCCTAAGGTAAATTTAGGGGAGTTTTCAGAGCTTTCTTTTATAGAAGCAAGTCGTTTTTATAGACAAATTTTAGATTTAGAATTTAAGGGTGTGGTGGAGTTTGCACATAATGATTTAATGCAAGAAAGATTTGACACGCAAAGAGAAAATGTTTTGTTTAAAATTTCAAAAAATCAAGCTTTTTTAGAAGAGGGTGGAGTGATTTTTCCAAAAAAATTGGTTAAAAATCTTTTTGAAAAAAGCAAAGCTTGTATATATTTTAATCATGAATTTCAAGCTTATAAATTTGAAAATGGGTGTTTTAGTTTAAAATTTAAAAATGATGTTGTTAAAAGTGATTATGCGGTTTTGATTTATGCTATGGGTGCAGATGCAAAAGACTTTGTTTTTTATGATGAGATGAAATTAAGCAAAGTAAGAGGTCAAGTTACACATCTAAAACCTTTTTTAGATACCCCATTTGCTTTATCTTCTAAGGCTTATATTTGCCCTGTAAAAGATGATTTGCAAGTAATTGGTGCAAGTTATGATAGGCTTAGTGCAAGTTTAGAATCAAAAGAAGAAGATGATAAACAAAATATAGAAAATATAGCCGATTTTATGGATAAAAATACAAAATTAGAAATCATAGGTTCTAAAGTAGGTTTTAGATCTTATTCGAGTGATCGCTTTATGATAGTTGGAAATGCTTATGATGAAGCGTTTTATAAAGAAGAATATAAAGCTTTATTATGGACAAAAAATAAGGAGCAAAAACCAGCTAAAATGTCTTGTAATTTGTATTTTAATTTTGCTCATGGGTCAAGGGGTTTTAGTACAAGTGTTTTAGCGGCAAGGTATTTGTGTGCATTGATAAATAATGAACCCTTGTGTTTAGAAAAAAAATACATCCACGCTATTCATCCTGCAAGATTTTTGATTCGCAAACTTAAAAAAGGCTTATGATTAAGCTTTAATTAAGAGTGATGCTAATATTTGCTTATGATAGTAAGTTTTTAACTTTATTTTAACTTCCTTTATTTTATTATTATAGAGAATAAATTTCATGTTGTAAAGGAAATATAATGATTGATTATCATCAAATAGAGTCGCGTTTATCGACTCTTGAAAAGCTTCCTTCTTTGAAAGACAATGATAGTATTACAAAAGCATTAGAAAAGTCAGGTTTTTCTAGAAGGGATTTTATGAAATGGGCAGGTGCTATGACGGCATTTTTGGCTTTGCCAGCGAGTTTTACTCCTATGGTGGCAAAAGCTGCTGAGCTTGCTGATAGGCTTCCTGTTGTGTGGCTTCATATGGCTGAGTGTACAGGCTGTAGTGAGAGTTTGTTAAGAAGTGATACTCCAACGATTGATAGTTTGATTTTTGATTATATTTCTTTAGAATATCACGAAACAGTGATGGCTGCAGCAGGTTGGCAAGCTGAAGAAAATTTAGAAAGTGCCATTCAAAAGCATAAAAATAAATACATTTTAATGGTTGAAGGTGGTATCCCTATGGGTGATACGGAGCATTTTTTAACCATAGGTGCACATGGAAAAACAGGCTATGAGCTTTCAAAAATGGCAAGTGAAAATGCTTTGGCGATTTTTGCTATAGGAACCTGTTCTAGCTTTGGAGGAATTCAAGCTGCAAGACCAAATCCTAGCAACGCGCAGCCTTTAAGCAAAGTAACAAGTAAAACTGTGATCAATGTTCCAGGCTGTCCTCCAAGTGAAAAAAATATAGTGGGTAATGTGCTTCATTATTTATTATTTGGTGAGTTACCAGCACTTGATGTGTATAATAGACCAAAATGGGCTTATGGTTTAAGAATTCATGATCTTTGTGAAAGACGCGGACATTTTGATGCAGGTGAATTTGTACATGCTTTTGGAGATGAAGGAGCAAAACAAGGTTTTTGTCTTTATAAAGTAGGTTGTAAAGGACCTTATACTTTTAATAACTGCTCAAGAGAGAGATTTAACCAGCACACTTCTTGGCCTATTCAAGCAGGGCATGGTTGTATAGGTTGTTCTGAGCCTAATTTTTGGGATACTATGGGACCTTTTGAAGAGCCTATGGCTAGTCGTAAATTTGATACTGTTTTTGGTTTGGGTGCGGATAGTGTTTCAGATAAAATCGGTATAGGTGTGCTTACACTCACAGGCGTTGCTATAGCAGCACACGCAGTTATATCTTCCATGCAAAAAGATAAGGAATAAAAATGAGTCAAAAAATAATCGTAGATCCTATTACAAGAATTGAAGGGCATTTAAGAGTTGAAGTTGTTGTTGATGATAACAATGTGGTAAAAGAAGCTTATGCGGGCTCTACTTTGTGGCGTGGTATTGAAACCATAGTAAAAGGGCGTGATCCAAGAGATGCGGGTTTTATGACGCAAAGAATTTGCGGAGTTTGTACTTTTTCACATTATAAAGCAGGTATAGTTGCTGTTGAAAATGCTTTAGGTATTACTCCGCCTTTAAATGCGCTTTTAACAAGAACTTTAATGAATGCGGCTTTATTTTTACACGATCATATTGTGCATTTTTATCAACTTCATGGGCTTGATTGGGCTGATGTGGTAAGTGCTTTAAGTGCTGATGTTAAAAAAGCAAGCGATGAAGCTTTTAAATACACTTCAAATCCTTATGCAACAGGTGCAGATAAACTTCTTGAAGTGCAACAAAGACTTAAAACTTTTGTAGATAAAGGAAATTTAGGACCTTTTGCTAATGCGTACTATGGTCATCCAACTTATCGTTTAACTCCTGAGCAAAATTTAATCGTTCTTTCTCACTATCTAGAATGTTTAAGAATTCAAAGAATCATTGCTCAATGTATGGCGATTTTTGGAGCTAAAAACCCACATCCACAAAGCTTAACCGTTGGTGGTGTAACTTGCGTTATGGATTTACTTGATCCTGCAAGAATGGGTGAATATATGGTTAAATTCCAAGAAGTGCAAGACTTTGTTAATCGTGCGTATTATCCTGATCTTGTGATGGCAGGAAAAGCTTATGCACATGAAGCAAGTGTTTTAAATGATATAGGGGTAAATAATCTTTACACCTTTAAAGAATTTCAAATCGGAAGAGATGAATGGCTTTTTGAAAGTGGTATTATCAAAAATGGAGATTTAAGCAAGGTTTATGAAGTAGAAGAAGATAAGATTACTGAAGAGGCAACTCATTCTTGGTATGCAGACAATGAACCTTTACATCCTTATGACGGCAAAACAAATCCAAATTATACAGGACTTGTAGATGGGGAAAGCGTAGATCATCATGGAAATAATGTTCATTCTAAAGTGTTTGATACTAAGGGTAAATATAGTTGGATTAAAGCTCCACGCTATGAAGGAAACCCTATGCAAGTAGGACCTTTAGCAAATATCGTTGTAAATTATGCTAAAGGTAATCAAAATGTTGTTCCTGTAGTAGATGAGTTCTTAAAAGAAACAGGACTTCCTTTAAATGCTGTATTTAGCACACTTGGAAGAACAGCTGCGCGTTGTATTGAAGCAAAAATCGTTGCAAATAATGCTTTAAAAGCGTTTAATAATTTAGTTGAAAATTTAAAAGTAGATCAGAGTACTTGTGCTCCTTATGTGATTGATAATTCTAAAGAATACAAAGGACGCTATATGGGGCATGTGCCACGCGGAACATTAAGCCATTGGTGTAGAATTAAAAATGGCGTCATTGAAAACTGGCAAGCTGTGGTGCCTTCTACTTGGAATGCAAGTCCAAAAGACGCAAATGGCGTAGGTGGAAGTTATGAGCAATGTTTGATAGGACTTAAAATCGCTGATGTAAAACAACCACTTGAAATCATTAGAAAAATTCACTCTTATGATCCCTGTATTGCTTGTGCGGTGCATGTAATGGATACTAAGGGCAATAATCTAAGTGAATATAAAGTGAATGTCAATTTATAAGGAGGCTTTCATGCAAAACAAAGAAGAAAAATTGCAAAGAAAAGCTGAATATGAATTTAGCATAGGTTTGCGTTTAACGCACTGGGTAAGAGCTATTGCTATAGTGATTCTTATTGGCACAGGGTATTATCTTTCCTATGTGTTCCAAAGTCCTATTAGTAACGGCGAACCCGTAAATTTTATGCAAGCAAAATACCGCTTAGTACATCAAGCAGTGGGTTTTGTTTTAATCGCTTGTATTATTTTTAAAGTATATTTGTTTTTCTGCGATAAGGTAAGCGCAAAAGAACGCAGAAGTGTATGGGATATTTTTAATATCAAATTATGGATAGAACAAGTAAAATTTTACATTTTCTTAGGAAAACATCCGCATTTAAAAGGGGTTTATAATCCTTTGCAATTTGTAACTTATTTTTTCTTTTATCTTGTGATATTAGGTATCATTCTTACAGGGCTTATTCTTTATACTCATACTTACCATGAGGGCTTAGGTGGGCTTTTATATCATATTTTAAGACCGCTTGAAGCTGCAATGGGCGGTTTGGCCGATGTAAGAACTTATCATAGAATTTTGATGTGGGTAATTATGATTTTTGTGCCAGTACATATTTACATGGCGATTTTTAACGCAGTAAAAGGTAAAGATGGTGCTATGGATGCTATTATTAGCGGATATAAATTTGTAAAAGAAGAAAAGCATTGAAATTCTTAGTCCTTGGAATAGGTAATATCATGTTTGCGGATGAAGGCTTAGGCGTTCATCTGTGCAAACAACTTGAAAAAAACTACAAATTCACTCATTCTGAATTTACTTTAGATTTTGTTGATGGTGGAACTTTGGCTTTGCAGCTTAGCTATATCATCGCTCGATACGATAGACTTATCGTTTTAGACTGTATAGAAGCGCAAGGTGCGAGTATAGGAGATGTATTTTTCTTTCCTTATGATGCTATGCCTAATAAAATTAGCTGGAGTGGAAGTGCCCATGAAATAGAAATGCTTCAAACCTTACAATACATGGAACTTGCAGGAGATTTGCCTAAAACACACATCTTAGCTTGTGTGCCAAAGCGTATTGAAGCGATGAGTTTTAAGCTTTCAGATGAGCTTATACAAGGAGCTAAAATCATGGAAAAAACTTTACTTGATTTTTTAAGCAAGGAAGGTTTTGCTTATGAAAAGATTGCGGATTTTTCTTTGCAAGAATTAGCCGATATTTCTTATAAAAATTACTAAATTTTTGTTCTAAAATTCATAGCTTTATTTAAAGAGATTAAATCCACATTTTCTAAATTTACACCACTTGGAATTCCTTGAGCGATTTTACTAAAAGTTAGGTTTAAGCCTTTAAATTTATCCTCTATAAAAAAGATAGTTGCATCAGAATTAATGCTATGTGTCAATGCAAAAATGAGCTCAGAGATATTTAGCTTAAGTATGATTTGCTTTAGTTTTTCAAGTTTTTCTTCATTTAACTCATCTAAAACAAAATATAGCCCATTGTAACTTTGACTCTCTTCGAGTGTTAGTATATCTTTTGGGCTTTCAACTATACATAAAATGTTTTTATTTCTTTCTTCATCGCTACAAATTTCGCAAAGCTCATTTTCGCTTAAAGCACCGCATTGCTCACAAGGTTTTATAAAGCGGATAGCATTTTCTATATTGTGTGCGAGTTTCATACCATCGATTTGATTATTTATGCAAAGGTGATAAGCAAGCCTTATGGCGGTTTTTTTTCCTATGGTAGGTAAATTTGCAAAACTTTCAACAAGTTCATTGAATTTTTCCAGGCCTTTTACCATTATTTTTCTTTATCTCCAAAGAAAATTTTAAAGCAATGCTTTCCATCATCATAAAAATAAATCAAATCAAAATTATGCAGTTTACATACCTCTGAAACTATATAAAGTCCTAGTCCCATACCTTTGACTTGATTGTGTTTTTCTCTTGTAAAAGCTTCAAGATAATGCTCTATAGGTTCTGCTAAAGGTTTGCCTGGATTTTTAATGGTAAAACATTCTTTACAACAAAAAAGCTCACAAGTGCCATTGTTTGAGTATTTTAAGGCATTATCGATAAGATTTTTTAAAATTACAGAGAAAATTTCCATATCAACATTGATTAAAGCGTCATATCTTATATCGACTTTTACAACTTTATTAAAATCATCTATCATAAGGTGTTCTTTAGCTTCTTCAAGTATAGTGCTAAAACGACTAGGTTTAAAGTGTAAGTTGTAGTTTTTTGAAAATAAATTTTCGATTTTGGCAAATTCATTGATCAAAGAATCCATGCGTAAAAATATAGCGATAAGTCTTTCTTTTTGTCTGTCTTCTTTGATCATTTCAGAAATGATTCTCCCTTTTCCTATAGGGGTTTTTAACTCATGCATGATTGTTCTTAGGAAAAGTTGTCTTGATTGGATTAATTCTTGGTTTTTCTTGAAAGCTTTTTGAAATTCAAAGGCGATCTTGCCTACTTCATCTTCTTGATAGTCTAGAAAATCAGGTTGTTCCCCATTTGCAACTTCGGCAACTTGTCTTCTTAATTTTTTTAAAGGTTCTAAGGATTTTAATACAGAAAAATACATAAAAACAACCAACAAAGAAAAAGAGAAAAATCCTATCAATAAAAGATTATAAACCCTATCACTAGTATTTTCTTCATACAAGCCATCAAAATCTTTACATTGAACATCAAAATAAAGATTGCTATGATATTTTAAAGAAGAAAGAGTACAAAGCTCTCCGCCTGCTTTAAAAAGTGATTGTCCATTATTTCTTATAGCTTTTACAAGATTGGGATTTTGTATAGCGTTAAAACCGCTGTTTCCAAGATAAGCTCCTATTTCAACACCTGAAGTGTTTTCATAGGAGATGAGTAAATTTTTTATAAGATTTTCTTGTTTTAAACTTTCTTCTTCATTATAGGTATTCCCTTCTATTTTTAAAAGAACGATAAAAAGCACACAAACCAAGAAAAAAGTAACAACAAATAAAATAATCAGTTTGGTATGAATAGAATAATTTTTTGTCATCCTATCAGTTTATATCCTATACCTCTAACAGAAAAAATATGTTTTGGAGATTTTGAACTATCTCCTATTTTTACCCTTAAGCGACCGATGATAACATCAAGGCTTTTAGAATCTTTATCTTTTAGATTTTTACAGCGACTTACAAGCTGTTCTCTTGAAACACTATATCCGTGTTGTTGGATAAGGTATTCTAAAATTTCAAATTCAGCAGGAGTAAGTGTTAAAACCTTATCTTCATAGGTGATCTCATGTCTTCTTTCATCAATTTTGAAAGCAGAGTTAATATTTTCATTATTAGTGTGTTCAACTCTTTTTGTGCGACGAATAAGACTCATAATCCTTGCATACATTTCTTTTGGATCGTAAGGCTTTGGTAGATAATCATCAGCACCGATTTGAAGCCCCACAACTTTATCGCTTAAGTCACCTCTAGCCGATGAGATGATAATAGGAATATTGCTTTTTTGTCGGATTTCTCTACAAACTTCAAGACCATCAATTCCAGGTAAAGTTAAATCTAAAATCAGACAATCATAGCCTTGAATACCCACATTTAAAGCACTTTTAGGATTTTCAAAATTTGTGATTTTAATATTAAATTGCGCTAAATATTCAGATAATAATTGTGCAAAGTCAGGATCATCTTCTATCATCAACACATTAATCATTCTAGTGTCCTTGTAAATTTTTATGTAGTCTTTAAAATCTTTACATAATTTTATTTAAAATTTGATAAATTATTGATTTTATTTTTGCTAAAATTATATTTTTGAATTTTTAAAATTAAAATTCTAGTAAAATTTTAAATTTTTTAAAGGAATAATGTGGAAATAAGTTATTATGAAATTCTTGAAATCACGCAAAATGCTGATAAAGAAACCATAAAAAAAGCCTATAGAAAAATGGCTTTAAAATATCATCCTGATAGAAACCAAGGTGATAAAGAAGCAGAAGATAAATTCAAGCTTGTTAATGAAGCCTATGAAGTTTTAAGCAATGATGAAAAGCGAGCTATTTATGATAGATACGGAAAAGATGCTTTAAAAGGCGGTGGATTTGGTTCTAGTAGCTCAGGTTTTGGTGGTTTTGAGGATTTAGGAGATATATTTTCTAGTTTTTTTGGAGAAGGCTTTGGCTCATCGCGTCGTAGAAAAAGTTCAAATGATGAGAAAATCCCTTCAGATTTTATCGTTAATTTAAAATTAAGTTTTAAAGAAGCGGTTTTTGGTTGTAAGAAAAATATAGACTTTACTTATAAATGCTCTTGTAAAACTTGTAATGGAACAGGGGCTAAAGATGGAAAGCTTCAAACTTGTCCAAAGTGTCAAGGTAGAGGACAGGTTGGGGTTTCTCAAGGTTTTATCACTTTTGCACAAACTTGCCCTGATTGTCAAGGAATTGGAGAAAAGGCTAGTGAAAAATGTAGCGATTGTAAAGGTTTGGGTTATAATGAAAGCAAAGATAGTGTCGAGCTTAATATCCCAGAAGGTGTGGATACAGGTATGAAACTTCGTGTCAATGCTAAAGGCAATATCTTAAAAAATGGCACTAGAGGGGATATGTATGTTAAGATCATCGCCGCTGAAGATGATACTTTTATCAGAGATGATGATGATATATATATAGAATTTCCAGTGTTTTTTACTCAAGCTATCTTAGGAGAGAGTATAAAAGTACCCACCATACGCGGTGAAGCGACTTTAAATTTACCAAAGGGTGCTAAAGATGGACAAAGATTTGTTCTTGAAAAAGAAGGGGTAAAAGATGTTCATAGTTCTCGCATAGGAAATCAAATCGTTCAAATTTCTATCAAATTTCCAACTTCTTTAAACGATGAACAAAAAGAACTTTTAGAAAAACTAAGTGAAAGTTTTGGTATCAAAGATGGTATGCATCAAGAGCAAAAAGGACTTTTTGAAAAAATCGCTAATTGGTTTAAGTCTTAATTTTCCTAAAGCTTTTTAGCTTGGGAAAATCTTTTTATATAAATTTAAGTTTTAAAAATCAGGCATAAAAAAAGGCGGAGCAAAACCCCGCCTTGAAGTTAGACTTAAAAGCTTCTTAGAATTTGTAAAGAGCTTGAAGTCTTACAGCATCATGATGAGTGCTTTCAGGATCTGTATCAACATTTACATAAGAGTAGAATGCTGAGAAGTTAAGTTTTGGAGAGTATTTGTAATCTACTCTTGCAACAGCTTCAAGTTTTTTACCACCTTGACCAATTATATTTGTTTTTGTTCCACCGTATACAAAGTCAGCACCAACGCGAACTGTTTCATTAAAAGTATATCCAGCAGTTACATAACCAAAGATATTTCTACCAATATCGCCATTTAAATTAGAACCATTAGTATAGAAAATTTCTTCACCTGCAAGCAAAGAGCCAAGATTACCTTGATCTTCAATTGTGGTTAAAGTAACTTTATCTTTTTTACCATAGTATAAACCACCAAGACTTGCATCCCAACCATTTACCTCAACAGTGCCTCTTAAAGCAAAGAAATTACCATTTGCTGCATCTAATCTATCTTTAAGTTTATTATCTACAGAATTTCCTAGGTAAGCACCTTCGATAGTCCAGTTAATTCCATCAAAGATAGTTGTGCTATAAGCTGCATCTAAAGCATATAAGAATGCATTATCACTCATATAAGCTAACCATAATTGTGGGTTGAATTGTCCACCAGCGATATCATAAGAGCCGATAGCTGCAGCACCATAAATATTTTTGCTCCAATCTAAAGCACCACTTACATCACTATCACCTTTAGGATTTCCACGATTAAATTGAACTCCTGTAATTTTTTGATTATTATCTTGAGTAATTGTTACAGTAGTATCTGAAGCTTCATTGAAACTATCCATTGCAAAAGCAGCTAGAGTTAAACCATCGATACTGTTGTTTACTACTTTAACACCTGTTCCAACTAAACCATCGATACCATTGTCAGTCCAGATAGTGTTTAGTTGTTGTTTACCAGCGATTACGCTTGTAGCAACATCTTCATTTGTATAAGTTAAATATAATTGACGAACTGTTAAAGTATCGCTTGTGTTACTGATGCTATCTGTGCCATAACCACCATCTTGTGAGTTGTAGTCAAATTGAACGAAAGCTTTAAAGTTGTCTGATATAGCACCGCTGAAGTTAACTTGTGCTCTGTATTTATGATCTTGTTTTCCAGAAATACCAGAACCAAAATTTGCATTGCTCCATGGATTGCTACTTTCATATCTGTATCTTAATACTCCAGATACATCGATATCTTTGATCGCTTCTTCAAGTGGAGTAGCGTTAGCTGCTGAAAAAGCACCTGCAGCAAGAGCTGCAACTAAACTAAGTTTAACTAGTTTCATGAGAATTCTCCTTGTCAAAAATTAATAAAACATCGTAATTGTAGCACATAAATTTGGAGTTTTTTCTTAAGAAGCACTTAAAATAGTAAAAATTTTAAATCCGAAGGATAAAAACATCTAAAGAAAAGCCTAGCTAAAGGGATTTAAGCTAGGCGTGTAATTTTAAGGAGTTTTTCTTATGAATGTTTTTCGGTTCGTTTAGAAGTATAAGCCTAAAAAGTAAACAAGAAGTAATATATAGTTGTTTTAAATTATTTTGATAAAAAAACAAGTAAATTTTTACAAGCTAGGGATAAAATTTTATAAGTTTCATCAAAATTCCCACTATACCAAGGATCAGGGACTTCATCGTAGTTTAGACTAGGGCTAAAATCAGTGATTTTTAAAACTTTGTTTTGGGTGTTGGTGAAGTTTTTTAAAACATTTTTGAAGTTAGAATTGTCCATGGTGATTAAAAAATCGCTTTCATCGCAAAGCTTTTGAGTGAGTTTTTTGCTTGTGAAGTTTTTGTGTTCTATGTTAAGTTGAGCAAGTTTGTTTTTGGTGCCATAGTGCATACCTTCTCCATCGTGTTCTCCTGAAGTTCCAGCACTGCTTATAAAAAATTCTTTTTCTAAATTTGCTTTTTTGACAAGATCTTTCATGATAAATTCTGCCATAGGCGAACGGCATATATTGCCTAAGCATATAAAGAGTATTTTTTTCATTTTTATCCTTGAGTTTTAATTAAAAATTATAAAAAATATCATACAATAAATCCATGGAAAATTTCAATAGAACTTTGCTTGTGTGTTGGTTTGGTGTTTTTACCACAAGTATGGGGCTTAGTCAAATCGCTCCGATTTTGCCTTTTTATATCAAAGAACTAGGACATGTTGATACGAGTGAAATAGCGTTTTACTCAGGGCTTGCTTTTGGGATCACTCCACTTTTTATGGCTGTTTTTTCACCTTTGTGGGCTTTTTTGGGTGCAAAGTATGGTTATAAAAATATGCTTCTTCGTGCAAGTTTTGGGATGTCGGTTTTAACCTTATGGCTTAGCTTTGCTCATAGTGCTTTAGAAGTAGTTTTTGTGCGGGGTTTAACAGGGATAATTTCGGGTTTTACTTCTGCTGCTGTTGTGTTTATCGCTGTGATAGCACCTAAAGAAAAAGTGGCTTATGCTTTAGGAACTCTTTCTACGGCTTCTATAAGTGGAAGTTTGCTTGGGCCTTTGTTTGGTGGCTTTGTGGCTGAATTTTTTAGTATTAGTACGGTTTTTGATATGGTGGCTTTTTTGATCGCTTGTTCTTTTGTGACGATTTATTTTTTCATCCATGAGAGAAAAATTCAAAAAGAGGCGAAGAAAAATACTCAAAAAGTGAAAGAAAACAAAACCCTTATTATCGTTCTTTTTATCACTACTTTTGTGATACAATTTGGTACTTTTGGAGTGATGCCGATTTTAAGTATCTATGTTGAGCAAATTCATCAAGGTGGAAATTTGGCTCTTTGGGCGGGTATAGTAGTGGCTGCAAGTGGGATTAGCAATCTTTTTTTCGCACCAAAACTTGGAAAAATCGCCGATAAGATAGGGCCTAGTAAGATTATTTTTGGAGCTTTGATATTTTGTGGAATTTGCTTTTATTTGCAGGCTGTAGTAAGTAATGTTTATACGCTTATTTTCGTGCGTTTACTTATAGGTGTAGGACTTGGAGGGCTTTTGCCTTGTGTGAATGCCTTGCTTAAAAAAAGTGTGAGTGCTAAAAATTTAAGTGTGATTTTTGGTTTTAATCAAACTTGTCAATTTTTGGGAAATTTTTGTGGAGCTTTTGGCGGAGGGATTATGGCTTCACATTTTAGCGTGGAATTTGTTTTTACTTTTGTGTGTTTGATTTTTATCATTAATGCTTTTATTTTCTTAGCGTTTGAGAAAAAATATATCTTTTCAAATCAAGGTTTATAAATTTAGAAAGGTTTAAAATGGAAATGATTTTATTTGTTTTAGTGATGATTTTACTTGTACTTTTGTTTGTAGTGCTTTTTAGGCAGTATAAAAGCCCTAAAATAGAAGAAAAAAGCACGCAAAGTTTTAGTGATATCATGCAGCTTAAATCCATAGGAGAATTAAGTGTTTTTCAAGTTTTTAGTAAAGAGATTGTCACTAAAAAAGATAGCGCTTTTAATGGAATTTGGAAAAATCTTTTAGGATGGTCTTTGAGTGAAAGACAGATTGCTTTGATTTTTGAATTTGAGATCACTTTCTTGTATGATTTAAGGGATAAAAACTTTGATATTTTGCCTTTAGGGGACGATGCTTATAAGATCATCATGCCAGAGTGTAGATACAAACACAGCATCATAGATATGAAATTTTATGATGAAAAAAATGCTAAATTTTTACCTTTTTTACTGCCTGATTCTATCAATAGTACGGGGATTAGTTTTAGCGAAAGTGATAAAAACAAACTCATAAAAGAAGCCAAAGATGAGGTTAAAGACTTGTCTTTAAATCTTATCCAAAATTTAGAAAGCAAAATTCATAAAAGTGCTAAGGATACTTTAGAAGCTATTGCTAAAGGTTTTGGAGCTAAGAGAGTGGAATTTGAATTCAAGGATAACACGCAAAAGCTAGATATTAACTAGTTTTTTTCTTGTTTTACTTGGGGGGGGGGTAATGCTTAGTTTGTTATTTTGTAAATTTTTTGATTATTTCATAGTTTTGCAAAAGCTGTTCAAAAGAAAAATTTAAATTTGCAGGAGAAGTTGAGGGTAGGGCTATGGCTTTTAAGCGGGGGTGGAATTTAATAAAAAATTTATAAGCACTTTGTCCAGTAGTAAAAATGGCTTGGATTTTGGTTTGAGAAAGGATCGGGCTTAAATCATTGGCTTTTGCATAACTTATAGTTTTATCATCTGAATTTTTTATCTTGCAACTTTGAAGTACATCCCAAAGAGCGATATGTTTTTTTCTTAAAAAGGCTTGTTGTTCTGTGATATTTTCTAATCTTACATCAAAAAGTGTTTCTAGTATAGGCCAAAAACGATTTCTTGGGTGTTGATAATAAAAGCCATCTTGTCTTGATTTTACCGAAGGAAAAGATCCTAAAATTAAGATTTTAGAATCTTTGTCAAAAAAAGGCTCAAAAGGATGAGTTAGAAATTCACTCACTCACACAAATCCACAGAAATTTTTCCGTTTTTAATTTCGCTGATTTTAACTTTTAAGCTTTGGTTTTCGCTTAAATTAAGATGCTTGCTTTTTGAACTATGCAATAAACCATCAACACCATTTTTAAGTTCCACAAAGGCTCCAAAAGAAGCGATTTTTTTAACAATACCTTGAAATTCTTGCCCAAGTTCAAAGCCTGATATATCTTTGTCTTTAGAGCCTTTTTTAGTTCCTTTTTGAGAGCTTGTGATGTTTATGATGTAGTCTTTTGCGGCTTTGATTTGCTCATTTTGACTACCTGCTATTTTTACTTCACCTTTTTCGCGATCTAAGTCTATAGAAACGCCAAATTTTTCTACGATTTCTTTGATGGTTTTTCCGGCTTGTCCTATAATATCAACGATTTTTGAAGGATCAACGCTAAAAAGCTCAAGTTTAGGTAAAACTTCTTCATTGACTATGATTTCTTTGGCGGCTTCTTCCATGATATTTAGAATGTGAATTCTTCCTTCTTTGGCTTGGTATAAAGCTTGTTTTAGTGTTTCTTGATCGATTCCACCTAGTTTTATATCCATTTGAAGAGTAGTAACGCCGTCTTTGCTTCCTGCTACTTTAAAGTCCATATCCCCATCATGATCTTCAAGTCCCATGATATCTGTTAAAACAGCATACTTGTTATCTTCAAAGATAAGCCCCATGGCTACTCCTGCAACAAGTTTTAAGCTTGGCACTCCTGCTGCTTTTAAGGCTAAAGATCCGCCACAAACCGTTGCCATAGAACTTGAGCCATTGCTTTCTAAAATTTCACTGACTAAGCGGATTACATAAGGATAGTTTTCATCCACACTTGGATAAAGTGCTCTTTTGGCTAAATTTCCATGTCCTAGTTCTCTTCTTCCTGGAGCTTTGATAGGACTTGCTTCGCCTACTGAAAAACCTGGAAAATTATAATTTACCATAAAGCGTTCGCTTATAGGATTTTTTTCTGTAAGCAAGTCTATCATTTGAGCATCGTTTTCTCCGCCTAAGGTTGCAACCACTAGGGCTTGAGTTTGTCCACGAGTGAAAAGACAAGAACCATGAGCGTTTGGCAAGATATTGGTTTCTATGCTAATAGGACGCACTTCGTTTAAACTTCTACCATCAGCTCTTTTGCCTTCATTTAAAATTTGCCCACGAATAAGTTTGCGTTTGACTTTAGCTAAGGTATTTAAGACACTTTCTTCGCTCCACTCTTTAGCGATTTCAAGATTTGAAATTTCTTTAGCGATTTTATTTAGTTCGCTTGCTCTTTCGCTTTTTGCCATTTGCTTGATGGCTTCTTTGATTTGTTTTTGGAAATTATTTTCTATAAAAGCTAAAATTTCAGGATATTCAATCTCATTTTTTAGTTCGATTTGAGAATTTTTTTTGTGTTTGCTAAAGGCTTCTTCATAAGCATTTGAACCATTTAATATAGCTTTTTGAGCTAAATTTAGAGCTTCTAAAATTTCATCTTCGCTAAGTTCATTCATATTTTGTGAAGTGGTTTGAGTTAAAACATCAGCATAAGGAGCTTCGATAAAGATTTCATTTTCTTTTTGATCAGGTAAGGCTCTCATTTCTATCATCAAAAGCTCATCTTTTACACCTGCTACATAGAGATCTAGGGTGCTATTTTGAAGCTCTTCATTGTTTGGATTAAGTATGAAATTTCCATCTATCTTTCCTATACGCACACCACATACTGGAGCTTTCATAGGTATATCACTAAGATAAAGTGCCACGCTTGCGGCATTTAAGCTCATTACTTGCAAATCTACTTTAGGATCAGCTGAGAGAACCATCACAACGATTTGAGTCGGATAAGCATAGCCTTTTGGAAAAAGAGGGCGTAAGCTTCTATCAATAATGCGTGCTGTTAAGGTTTCTGCATCGCTTGGCTTGGTTTCTCTTTTGACATAACCACCAGGGATTTTTCCTGCAGCATAAGCCTTTTCGATGTATTGGACGGTTAGAGGTAAAAAATCTTCTTCAACTTGTTTTTCTTCTCTTGCAACTGTAGCTAGAACAACGCTTTTGCCTTGTCTCATTAAAACAGCACCGGCAGCTTGTTTGGCGACTTTGTCTATATTAAATATTTCTGTATTTTTGTTAATTTCTATGCTGTATTGCATTATTTTTCCTTTTTTACCAGATAATAAATTCGTAAAATTTTTTAAAATATTTAGCAAATTTCATCCTTTTTAAATTTTGTTTTCACTTTCTGCTAAAGAGAAATCGTATTTTACTCCTCCTAAAGGATAGAAGTTGAAAATAAAATAAACTCCGCTTTGATTTTTAGCTGTGATACCACCACTTGTGAGTTGTGGATCGATTCTTTCTCTATACATTAAAGAATAGTTCCAACATTTTCTTTGGTAGGTATAGCCAAGTTCCCACATGTTTGCATGAGCTCTTTGAGTATCAAACCAAATTCCACCAAATAAATTGTAATTAGGTGTGGCAATATAATTTGCTCTTGTACCAATAAAGCTATATTTTCCATACTCATCGTTTTGATAAGCATGAGAAAACATCCAATTAAATTTTGAATTTGTATTGACTTCTATTTGGCTGATGACATTGGTAAAGCGACTTTGTTCATAAGAGTAAAGCACTTCGCTGTTGAGATTGATGTTTTCATTAAAATAATAAGTTAAAAGATTTTCAAGTTCATAGAATTCATTTTGTTTATTGAGATAGTCAAGCGAAATTCTGTGTTTGAGTTTTTTTTGTCCTTCGTTGTTATAGAAATATTGCACAGCATAAAGACTTGTATGTTCGTTTTCTTTGTCGTATTCTTCAAGATAATCTTGCGTGATTTTACCTGATTTTGCTCCTGGCAAAATGTAATTCACCCCTAAATTTAAAGTATGAAAGAAATTTCCATAAGCTTTTGAAAGATCGGTGTAGAGATTAAAATCATGAGTGTTTCTGAAATAATGCTCATGGTTTCTTTCGGGATTGTTGCTATAATTTACAAAAGAAGCATAAAATCTTTCTGTAAAAGTAAAGTGTAAAAAGTCTCCAAAAAAAGCGTTGTGATACGAGATAGGCAAGTCTAAATTTAGCTCATTTGCATAAGAACCAGCAGGTCGGTAAAAATTATGAAATGAAGCATCAAATGAATAACGCAAGCGTTCATCAAAAAGGTTATTTAAAAATCTATGATATTGAAAGCTTGGATATTCTTGTAAGGTTGTATTGTTGCTAAGTTTAGATGTGTCGATATAATATCTTGCATAAGCTCCGTAAAAATTGTTTTCATCAGCTAAAAAATAATTGATTTTGGAGGTTACAAGCGAGTTAAGATCTCGATAATCCCTACTTCCTAAATTTAAATAATCCACATCGTTGAGATAGGTTGCATCTATCCATAGACCTTCTTGAAAATTATCACTGAGTAAAGATTTGATTAAATCATCTCTTGAGTATTTTAGTTCTATTCCATAGTGGGTTTGATTTTTCAAATTTTCATCGTGAAAATAGGAGCTATTTTCCCTAAAAGCACCAAAATTTAATTCTCCTGTTGAATATGGAGAATCAAGAAATCTTAAAGTAGAATAAAGTCCAAAACCACGGTTTGTTCGAATTTGTGGATCAAGTTCTAAATCCCAATTTTCTTGAGTGGCTATATAAATAGGTTGTTCATAGTATAAGCCTTCGCTACTTTTTAAAACGATTTTTGGGATTAAAAGCCCGCTTTGTCTATGAGTATCAGCGCTAAATCCAAAATAAGGTAGATAAAAAACTGGGGTATTTTTAACATATAATCTTGCATTGTAAAGATGAACAAAATTGGTTTCCCGGTTAAGCCAGCCTTTTGAAAAACGAATTTCCCAATCAGGATCTTCAACATTGCAGCTTGAAACTGCTGAAACTTTGCTTTCAAAGACTTTATCATTTAGATGGCTTGTTTTGCTTTGAAACCATACTTCAAGATTGTTATTGGAAAAGAAAAAATTACTAAAATCGGCTTGATTGGAATTTAGGTTGATTTTAGCATAATCAGAATGTGATCTTTCGTTTTGTCCCCTTAGGATGTTAACATCGCCAAAAAGCTCAACATCTCCGGTTTTTTCATTGTAAATTGCTTTATTGGCAGTGATGAAATAAAAATCAGAAAAAATAATAACATCATTGTTCGCAGTAAGAATATCACCTTCTTTTTTTGCATCAAGAGCGTAAATATCAACTTGTGCTGCATTTAAAGCTATGCTAGTTCCTAGCAATAGGGAAAATTTACGCCACATCGACTACTATTGTCCTTGCTAGATAATCCTCCCAAGCTTTGCGTAAATCATTGCTTAAAGCCCAAGCAAATCCAAGCATAAACGCCATAGCACTAACTTGTCTTACGGCAGACCTGATGCAACTTTGAATGAGATTGGGTTTATCAAGAAGATTTTCATCCAAGATGATAATTTTGCATAATATTTTTCCCAAACTTGCCCCATAAAGATAAGTAAAAATTGCTTGATAACTAAAATGAAGCAAGATGAAGCCAAGGTAAAAATTTCCTACAATTTGAGTTGTTTCAAATAAATCTTTTGCTTGGATTAGACGATCATAAAAAATGATAAACACAATCAAAGAAATAACCATATCATCGATTAAAAAAGCTAGAACTCTTTTTCCAAAACTTGCTATTTTTAGATTTTCACGCTCTAAGCGGTCTTGTAAATTTTCTTTCATTTCAGAACCTGATGAGCGATGTCTTTTCTGTATTGTTTTCCTTTGAAATTTACATTATCACAAAGTTTATAAGCATTTTTTTGCGCTTCTTCTATACTTTTTCCTGTGCCAACGCAAACTAAAACTCTTCCACCATCAGCCATTAATTTGCCATCTTCTAGGCTTACTCCAGCATAAGAAATATGAGAGTTTTCAGGAATGTTATTTACGGTAATTTCACTTTTTGGTGAACTTTTGTAAGGATAGTTTTCACTTGCGCATACAACCCCTACTGCAAATTCTTTTTTGATTTTGATTTTTGAGTGTCTTAAGCGTCTTTGAGTAGCAGCTAAAATAAGCTCTAAAGGATCTTCGATTAAAGGCATTAAAACTTCACATTCAGGATCGCCAAAGCGAACGTTAAATTCTAATACGTAAGGTTTATTTCCAACGATCATAGCACCTATAAATAAAACACCACAAAATTCCGCTCCTTCTTTTTTCATACCTGCTAAAGTTGGTAAAATAATATCTTTTTGAACTTTTCTAAGCAAGCTTTCATTCGCCAAAGAGCTAGGAGCGTAAGCACCCATTCCACCAGTATTTGGCCCTTGATCATTATCGAGTAATTTTTTGTGATCTTGTGCTGCAGGAAGTAAAACAAAATCATTGCCATCACATACTGCAAAAATGCTTAATTCATAACCATCTAAAAATTCTTCAATTACAACGAGTTTTCCAGCATCTCCAAAGCTTTCTCCGCTCAGCATTTTAGCTGTTTCTTCTATGGCTTCTTCATGAGTTTTAGCTATGATAACACCTTTTCCTGCACAAAGTCCATCGGCTTTTACTACTATAGGAGGGGTTAAACTATATATAAAATTTTTTGCTTTTTCAATGTCATTTGTGTTTAAAAATTTGGCTGTTTTGATACGGTATTTTTTAAGAAAGCTTTTCATAAAAGATTTTGAGGTTTCAAGCATTGCAGCAGCTTTACTTGGCCCAAAAATAGCAAGTCCTTGTTGTTTAAAAATATCTACAACCCCTTCAGCTAAAAAACTTTCACTTCCTACTATACAAAGATCAAAACCTTTTTCTTTTGCATAGGTTGCTAAAACTACTGGATCTTTTAGGTTTAAATTTGTTCCAAGACTTTCGGTAGCGCCATTTCCAGGAGCAAAATAAAACTCTAAATTTTTGTCTACTCTTCTTAAGGCTAAAGCAATAGAATATTCTCTTGCACCACTACCCAAAATCATTATTTTCATTTATATCTCCTTTTAAACCCAAACAGCCGTTTAACAAAGATTGACCCCAAAAAGTCAAAGAAAACCGCTAGGTAATTTTTAAAGGCTGCAACTTCTCACTTTTTTCAAAGCTCAAACGATGCCACAGAACACGGTAAATCACACAATCGCAGTTAATAAAAATGTGTTGGATCACTTTAAATACTACAAACTGTTTAGGCAAGGAAATTATAACTTAATTTAGCTTAAATTTCTATGTCTTAAATCAGTTTAAATTTGGTTTTTCCTGATTTGTCAAAATGCTTTCCTTGTAAAATAATATCGGCAACATTTTCCCAAACATGTTTTTCATCAATATAGACTATATCAAAGGTGTTATCACGCATTAAAGATTGATAATTTACTTTTTTAGGTGCGTATTTTACTAAATAATACGGATTTTGTGAAAAGTTTTCAATTTTTAATTTGCATAATAAATCTAAATCCGATGTGACAACTAAAAATTTTTTTCTTTGTTCTTTTGTGATTTTTTGAATATACACTAAAAGTTTTTGATCAAAAGGATTTAGAGCGGATTTATTTAAGCGACTTAAGTAATGTTCTGCAAAAGAAAGAGAACAGAAAGAATTTTCTATATTACTCATAGTAAAATAAGAATTTTTAACCCCTGATGATTTTAAAGATAAGTGCCAAATTTTGACATCCATTATGGTTGCACATAGATTTAAACCTGTGACAATTTTTTTAAAGAGTTTTTCTCGTGAAAGTTTAAAAGCATTTTCGAAAATATTGTAATTTTTCTTATAAAAATCTTCCCTTATAGCATCAAGTCTTTTTAGTGTTGTTCTGTAGTATTCTGCTTCTTTTTGTAGTTTAGCCAATCTTTCTTGTCGTGCTTTAAGTTTTTCAGGGTCTGCATCGGTCGCATTGCTTTTAAGATTTATTTCAGATTGTAAAGTTTTCATTTGTGCTTCAAGTGAGGCTAGACGATTTTTTCTTGTATCTATGGTGGCTACTAAAGCTTGGTAATGACACTGCAAAGATAAAAAAGTTTCGTTAAAAATTTTAGTGATATTTGGTTTTTGATCAGCCATCATTTGCTTGTATGAATTCTCTAAATGCATCATGATGCTTTTTAATGCGCTAAATTGGGTTTGGTCTATGCTATTATCCATAAAAATTAAAGTATCATAAGCTTTAAATAAAAATCTTTTAAGTATAAGATAATCAAGTATACAAGGAATTTCCTTTTCATCTTGTAGATTGGCTTGAAGCGTTTCTACGGATAAAATTTCATGGGCAAAATATTTTTGTATAGCTTGAGGTATAGTAAAAGAAAGAGGAATTTTTTCTATAGTGTCAAAGTCTGTTGTTCTATAGAGTTCTGTTATATAAGCACTTCTTCTTGAGTTTTGCAAGTCTTCTAATTCATCATCATTATCAGTTTTCCAAAAATCATGCTCAGTGATAAAATCCCCTTCTTTGAATTCTTGAAATTTTGAAGGTTTTATACCTGTTATGGTTTTGCTTGTTTGAACGAGTTTGCCGTCTTCTGCTTTTTTTTCGCTAGAAAGAGTTCTAAATTCCACAAGCATACCAACACTTGGCATACTTTTTTTATCATTCCAAATTTGGCGATTAAAGTCAAAAAAGGTATTTGCTGAGTTTGTAACGGTTCCACGTCCTGTAGAATCCATATAAATAGCTATTTTTCCATGCATATTTCTTCCTTGAAATTTCTTAAATAAATTCCAGCCTTATTTTTATAAAAATTTTATATTAAAAATAAGAGCTAGAAAAAAATGGATTATTCCCATTCTATAGTTGCAGGTGGTTTGCTTGAGATATCATAAACAACGCGATTTATACCTTCTACTTCATTGATGATACGGCGACTTATGTTTTCTAAAATTTCGTAAGGTAAATGCGAGAAGGTAGCTGTCATACCATCACTTGCATCTACAACGCGTATACAAACTGCATTATCATAAGTGCGGTTATCCCCCATAACTCCAACGCTTTTAACATTTAAAAGTACGCAAAATGCTTGCCAAGTTTTATCATACCAACCTGTACTTTTAAGTTCCTCAAGTAAAATTACATCAGCCTTGCGTAATAGTTCTAAGCTAGCGCGATTTACTTCTCCCATAATGCGTATAGCAAGACCTGGCCCAGGGAAAGGATGACGATAAACTACTTCTTTGCTAAGTCCAAGCTCAAGTCCTAAGGCACGCACTTCATCTTTAAAAATTTCTTTTAAAGGCTCTATGAGTTTAAGATTCATTTTTTCAGGTAAGCCCCCTACATTATGATGGCTTTTAATGGTTTTGCTTGCACCTACAACAGAACTTTCTATGATATCAGTATAAAGTGTGCCTTGGGCAAGATATTTTACATCTTTATGTTTTTTTGCTTCTTCTTCAAAAACTTCTATAAAGGTATTTCCTATGATTTTTCTTTTTTGTTCAGGATCTGTGACATTAGCTAAGCGACTTAAGAAAATTTCACTTGCATCAATGCTGATGAGATCGATGCCTAAAGTGTTTTTAAACATAAATTCAACTTGTTCCTTTTCTTCACTTCTTAAAAGTCCATTATCTACAAAAACTACTATAACTTGCTCTTTTATAGCGCTAGCTAAAAGTGCAGCAACTACGCTACTATCTACTCCGCCACTTACAGCACAAAGCACTTTATCATTGCCTACTTCTTCGCGGATTTTTTCTGCTTGAGTTTTTGCAAAAGAACCCATATTCCAAACACTTTCACAATTGCAAGCGTATTTAGCAAAATTTTTTAAGATATTTTTGCCAAATTCGCTGTGTTGTACTTCTGGGTGAAATTGTAGAGCAAAGAATTTTTTATCCTCATTTCCAAAAACACAAAAAGGGCTATTTTCACTTGTGGCTAAAACTTCAAAACCTTGAGGTAAATTTTCTACTTTATCAGAATGACTCATCCAAACGGTTTGTTTTTTTGGAAGATTTTTAAATAAAGCGCTATCTTTTTTAACTTCTATGTTTGCTTTGCCGTATTCTTTATGTCCTGCAGGTGCTACTGTAGCTTTGTAATGATGTGCCATGAGTTGCATACCATAACAAATTCCAAGAATAGGTAGATTTAAGTCAAATATGCCTTTATCGCAAAAATACGCATCAGTTGCATATACGCTTGCTGGACCTCCGCTTAAAATAATACCTTTTGGTTCTTTCGCCTTAATATCAGCCAAGCTTACATTAAAAGGTAAAATTTCTGCATAAACTCCTTGTTCCCTTAAGCGTCTTGCTATAAGCTGAGTGTATTGAGAGCCAAAGTCTAAAACTAAAATATCTGCTTTTTTCATTATTTACCACCTATGTAATTGTTCGTATTTTTTAATGGTTTTTACCGAACCATTTTGTTCATAGCTTGTGTATTGAGGGTTGCCTTTATATCCGCAAGCACAGAAGAAAATTAAGAAAAGAAATGCTAAAATCATCTTATGGGAAAAAGAAATAATATTAAGATGACTAAAAACGCTAGTGCTGTTATTAATGAATTGATGGATAAACCTCATTATAAGCCTTTAAAAACCTTATTTTTTTGCAAAGATTTTTTAAGTTCTTTTCCGCTTGCTAAGCAACGTTTGATTGCTAAAATTTATGTAAAAAATCATATTTTAAATATAATAACCTTACATCCAGCAGCTTATCAAGAATTAAATCATGATGATAGCAAAATTTATATTAAATTTCTCATAAAAGCATATGGACAAAAATATCCTTTAAGCGGATTTGTTGATATAAAAGATATAAAAATCTTTTCTCAAAAATACACTTATACGGTAAATAAAAACAAAAATGATGAAAAACTCTCTAAAAATTCTTATTTGGAGCTTTCTAAGGGTGAATTTAAAAATTGCTTTGAAGATAAAAAATTATTTAAGAAATTTGAAGATTTAAGAGAGCTTATAAAAAAAGGTTCTAATCTTGATTAAAGAGAATTTAGAAAATGAGTTAAAAACTCTTCCCAATAGTGCTGGAGTGTATCAATATTTTAATCAAGAAGGAAAGCTTTTATATGTAGGCAAGGCTAAAAATCTTAAAAATCGTGTCAAATCTTATTTTGCCTTTACTCCAAATTTACATGCAAATCCAAGAAATTCTTTAAGAATTCAAAAAATGATTGAAGAAACAGTGCATTTGGAATTTATTGCTACTAATTCAGAGGCTGATGCTTTGATTTTAGAAAATTCTTTTATCAAACAACTGCATCCAAAATATAATATTTTGCTAAGAGATGATAAAACTTATCCTTATATTTATGTGGATTTTGAAGAAGAATTTCCACGCTTTGAGATCACTAGAAAATTAGTAAAAAAAAGCAAAATTAAATATTTTGGCCCTTTTTTTAAAGGCGCTAGAGAGCTTTTAGATGCGCTTTATTTATACTATCCTTTAAAGCAAAAAGCAAGTTGTAAATCCCCTTGTATTTTTTATCAAATTTCTCGTTGTCTTGCACCTTGTGATAAACTCATCAGCAGGGAAAAATACCTTGAAATTTTAGATGAGGCTATACACGCACTTTTAAATCCTAGTGTTTTGCTTAAAAACTTAGAAAAACAAATGCTTGTTTTAGCACAAAATGAAAATTACGAAGAAGCAGCTAAAGTAAGAGATCAGATTGCAATGATTAAAGATTTGGAAGTTAAGGTTGAAATAGATATTGCGAAATTAGAAGATTTTGAAGTATTTGCTTTAGCTTTTAAAAATTCCGTGCTTTCAACCTTGCGTTTTGTGGTGCAAAATGGAAAAATTATCAGTGCAAATTCTAAGATTACTCCTATAAGAAATGATATACAATGGGATCAAAATGAAATTTATAAGCAACTGATTTTAGAAAATTTTAGCATGGATATTCCTTTGCTTGCAAATGTTATTTATGTTTATGAAGAATTTGAAGATAGAGTGCTTTTAGAAGAAATTTTAAGCCAAAGGTTTGATAAAAAAATCAGTATTAAAATCCCTAAAATAGGAGAAAAAAGAAGAATTTGTGATTTGGCTTTTCAAAATGCCCTTTTAAATATAGAAAAAGAGCAAAAAAATCATGATTTTACTATACAAAAAGAATTAAAGTTTTATTTTGAGCTTGAAAATTTACCAAATGATATAGAAATTTTTGACAATTCTCATTTGCAAGGCGTGGCAAATGTTGGAGCTATGGTAACTTATAGAATAAATTCTTGGGATAAGTCAAAATATAGAAAATTTCATTTAAAACATAAAAATGACTATGATCAAATGCGTGAAGTTTTAACGCGTAGGGCTTTGGACTTTGATAAAATACCTCCTCCTGATTTATGGCTTATAGATGGGGGAAAGGCTTTGCTTGATTTGGCTAAAGAAATCATTGTAAGTAGTGGGGCAAATATCGATATTTTAGCTATTTCAAAAGAAAAAATCGATGCAAAAGCACATAGAGCTAAAGGGGGTGCTAAGGATAAAATTCATTCCTTAAAAGGAGAATTTAGTCTAAGCATTAACGATAAAAAACTACAATTCTTACAGAAATTAAGAGATGAAGCACACCGTTTTGCTATCAGCTTTCATCAAAATACTAAGAAAAAACAGGACTTGAAAAGTTCTAAGCTTGCAAATTTAGGACTTAGTTCAGGGGTTATACAAAAACTTTTAGCGTATTATGGAAATTTTGAATCTATATATAAGGCTGATTTTAAAGATCTTACAATGCTTGTAGGCAGGAAAGCGGCGCAAAAGATAAAGGAAAATTGATTTGATATTAGCAGGGATAATTTTTATTTTTAATCTAATTTTAGCGTATTTAAGTATTGATATCTCAAAGCTTGATAGTGTTACTGAACAACTGAAAATAGGTATGTTTTCTAGCATTTTTGTTTTATCTTTAACACTTTTTATTTTTGCTTTTAGGCAAAATAGAAATATAAACAAAATATATCAAAAAATTTTTTGCATGCAAAATGATTTTTTAAATTTTCAAAAAAAGATTGATGTTGATAGTGCGCTTGATTTGTTAAAGGAAAAATTTGAAACTACGAGCCAAAATTTAACTAAAATATCCCATGAAAAAGATAGATATTTGCATTTATTGGAGGAAAATTTATATCAGCTTGTAAATATATCTAATGCAATGCGTTGCTTAAATGAAGGGTATAATAAAGAAATTAATTCTTTGATTTTAAATGCCTTAAATTCTCAAAAAGATCAAATTAGATTAGAATTAAATGAGGCTTTAGAGCATCATAAAAGCATTATAGGAACATCTCATGGAAAGGTTTTGCAATTTGAAGCAAGTGTGGCCATAGTTAATAATGATGAGCTTGAGAATTTTTTACTTGCAAATTTACTTTCGTATTTTGGCATAGAAAGCACTTGTTTTAAAAATTTAAGTTTTGATGTTAATGACTTTCATTTGATTTTTATCAAGGATAAAATTTTCAATAAAAATGTAAAGAAAAATTATGATTTTATAGTGATGGGTCGGCATAAAAATACACATTATGAGTATTTTTTAACTTTACCTTTTGAAAAAAAAGATCTTGAAAATATTTTGCAAAACAAGCTTGATAAGGTTTGCACTTTAAAATTTAAAACCCCTTATCAAAATAATGTATTGCTTTTTAAACAAAATGATTTTGATGCAACCTTGTTTTTTAATATAATAGAAAAACAATGTGATAAAAATATATGTATAAATTCTTTTAGTCAATTAAAACAAGAATTAAGCAAGGAGACTTATCGTTTGATTTTACTTGATTATGAATTAATTAAATTTGATCTTGAGCAAATGAGAAATTTGCTAAGTGCTTATAAAAAACAGCATCCACAAAGCCATATCATCTTTTTTTCAAAGGAAAAAGTTAGGGATTTTGATTGTGTGAGCGAAGTTTTAAGTGATGTAAGTAGAAATGATCTTATAACTTTACTTAGAAAGTATTTGCCAAAGGCCTAAACTTTATAAAATTTAACTCCAGCTAAATCGAGAATTTTTACCTTTTTTTCTTTGATAAGTTGATTTAAGAGAGTTTTGGATTGTTCATCAAATTTCACTTCAATGTCTATTTCGCTTTGTGAGCGCAAATGAAGCATTTTTAATAATTCTTCTTCATTGAAGCTTAGTTTTTCACCTTCATAATGTCTTTTGGCTAAGAGTACGGGAGTAGAATCTATAAGTTTAGAAAGTTCTAAAAGTTTTTCTTCGCTTACTTTTTTAACAGCATAAGCAGGAGGTCTATCTATGGTGCTTAGATCAACTCTTAAAGGCATGATTTTTTTTAAAGCTTGATTAAGTGCTTCAAATTCTTCTTCGTTGTCATTAAGATCTTTAACAACTAGAATTTCCATAATCAAATCTCCATTAAACCTAGCTCTAAAATCTGCCATTTTTTCTATCATTTTTTCTAAGTCAATGTTTTTTAAAGCTCTATCAATACGATAAAAAGTTTTAGTAACTGCACTATCTAGGCTAAATTTGACCACATCTAGTTTTAGCAAAGCATTAAATTTGTCTTCATCTAATACAGCTGTACCATTGCTTAAAATAAGCAATTTTTTATCTTTAGCAATGCTGCGTAAAGATAAAATAAGCTCATTTAAATAAGGATAAAGACTAGGCTCTCCGTTGGCAGTAAGGGTAAGAAAATCAAATTCAACATTTTTTTCAAGCATAACTTTAACTTCGGAGATAATTTTATCTATGCTGATAATTTCATCCTGTTTTTCTTGGGCTTTTTTTGGATCAAGCTCGCAATAAACACAATCAAAATTGCATTGTTTTTTACTAGGGCTTAAATCTATACCCAAAGATCTTCCAAAACGCCTTGAGCTAACAGGACCAAAGAGTATTTTCATTTAGCTGAACTTTCTTGTACAAGCTTGATAAAATATTTTGCATTTTCAACAGGAATATCAGGCAAGATCCCATGTCCTAAGTTGAAAATATGAGCTTTATTTTGCATGGTTTTTAGTATTTTTCCGACTCCTTCTTTGATGGCATTTTTATCATAAAGTCTACAAGGTTCCATGTTGCCTTGAAGAGTGTATTTGTGCGATAGTTTATCACGCGCTAAATCAAGCGGAGTGCTCCAATCAACTCCAAAAACATCAAAATTACCATCGATTCTATCCAAATAACCGCTAATGCCTTTAGGGAATAAAATTACAGGTATATTTGGGTATTTGCTTTTAATAAAATTTGAAATTTCAAGCATATAATTAAAAGAGAATTCAAAAAACTTATCATATTCTAAAGCACTTGCCCAGCTATCAAAAATTTGTATAGCATTAGCACCTGCTTTAATTTGCTCTTCTAAATAAAGTTTTAAAACTTGAGTTAGTTTGTTTAGAATTTTATGTAAAAGTTCTGGGTTTTGATAAAGCATTTTTTTACACTTTGCATAATTTTTACTTCCACTTCCTTCTATCATATAGGTAGCTATAGTCCAAGGGCTTCCGCAAAATCCTATTAAAGCCTTGTTTTGAGATAATTTTTCTCTTGTAAGCTTTAAGGCATCATAGACATAATTTAATTTTTTATGTGCATTTTGATCGTCAAGTTTTTCTAAATCTTCTAGGGTTGAAATAGGATTATCAAAAACAGGCCCTTCTCCTTTTTCAAAACGTAAATTCATACCCATTTCAAGAGGAACAACTAAGATATCTGAAAAAATGATTGCTGCATCTACATCTAAAATATCAATAGGCTGTAAAGAAACTTCAGAAGCTTTTTTATAGTCTTTGCATAAAGAGAGAAAATCACCCGCTTGTTTTCTTACTTCCATATATTCTGGCAAATACCTTCCTGCTTGACGCATCATCCAAATAGGGGTGTAGGGTGTAGGTTTTTTAAAGCAAGCATCGATAAAAATCATTATTTTCCTTTGTTTTTAGCAAAATTATAACAGAATTTGATAAATTAAATTGGTCAATTTTTCTATATTTTCTTCATATAGAGGAAATAATAAATTTTTTCATTTTATCCAGAGTTATTAGAAATTTTACGAGAATTATTGGAATTCTCGTTTATGTAGTTTGAGTTTTGATTGATTTGTATATTAAGCCTTTGTATTGTTTGTGGCATTTCCTGCGTCAATTGTAGTAAAAAGCTTATTTAGCAAAGTCTCCTCATTTTTTTTGTATTGATCTTCTCTCATTTTTTGCCAAGCATAAGATCTAAAATCTTCTCTAACAGCACCAAGATCAATGTCTTCGTTAGTAAATTTGCTTGAGTTTGTTTTTTTATCTTCCTTTTCTTCTTTGTTTTTTACTTCATTTAATGTGGCTTGAAATTCATCTGCCGAAGTATTTTTTTCTTTAACTTTAGTTGTGGTGCTAAAGATAGCATTTGATGTTTTTTGAGTATTATCTACTACCATTTTCTCCTCCTTTATTTAACTTTACATTAAATAAGCAAGCAATTTCTATTCCAATTTATACCTTTGTAAAACTTTTTCTTTGAAATTTTTTATAATTTAATTTATCTTTGGCAAAAAGCAAGGCAAAAATCAAAGCAGGGCTTACAAAAAGTGCTGAAAATAAAGCATTAAATTCTATACCCAATCTTGCTAAAACAATCCCACCTAAAAAACTTGCTAAAGCTATGCCTACATTAAAAGCTGCTTCATTCACACTTACTGTACTGTCTATGACTTTATAAGTATGGCGTTTAGCTTTAGTAATGCTAAGCATTTTTAGTGCAGGTATGGTTGAAAAGGCAAAAAATCCTATCAAAGCTACGCTAAAAATGATTAAAATTTTAGAATGCATGGTGAGAAATACACTTAAAAATACTAGAACTTGTATGCTTAAAATAAGACGCAAAGAAAAAATAGCACCTTTTTTATCTACTATTTTTCCGCCCCATAAATTCCCACAAATTGCACAAATTCCATATAAAAGCAAGATATAAGCTGTATCTTGGACTTTAAAACCGCTTATTTCTACAAGTATTTTTTGCAAATAAGTATAAAGAACAAATTGAGCCCCACAACTACAAATGGTTATAGTATAAGTTTTTAACAAATTTTGATGAGAAAAAGCAGGGATTAGATTTTTAAGACTGGTTGGGCTAGGATGTAAATTTTTGGGCATCATATGCCATACTCCAAAAAATGCTAGACTTGTAATGATAAAAATGAGTAAAAAGATAAATTTAAAGCCAAAATAATGCCCTATAAAAGTTCCAAGCGGCACTCCAGTAACTAAGGCTACAGTAAGCCCTGTGACCATTATAGCTAGAGCACTTGATTTTTTATCATCTGGAGTTATAGCACTTACAGCTAAGGTGGCAATGACAAAAAATACCCCATGTTGTGTTCCTGCTATAAAGCGTGCAAAAGCAGTAAGATAGAAATTTTGGCTAAAAAAGATGATGAAATTTGCTAAAGCAAAAATTCCAAGATTGATTAAAAGTTGTGTATGTCTATGAAAACGACTTAAAGGTATGGTGATAAGAGGAGCACCTATAACAACACCTATAGCATATAAGGTTGTAAGATAGCCCGCGGTTTTTGCATCTACGCTAAAATACGCTTCAACATCAACCAAAACTCCTGCCATAACAAATTCAGTTACGCCCATACAAAAAGCACTAAGAGCTAGTGCAAAAAGAGCTTTTTTGTAATTTTGCATTTTAAGTTCCTTATAAAAAATAAAAACGCATTATAATAAAATAAAGGCTTAATTTCCTTAAAAAATTCAAAATATTTTTGTTAAAATAAAATAAAAATTTTAAAGGTAAATAATGAAAAAAATTATTTTATTGCTTGGTTTAAGTTTGGCGAGTTTAGGGGCTTTGAGTTTTGATGAGCTTATTTATAAAGATGAAGTAAAACCTAGTTTTGATTGCTCTAAAATCAAATATGATGGCAAAAGTGATGATGAACTTATGATATGCAATAAAATTGGTGTGCGTAATGAATTTGATAATAAAAAACTTGCTTTAGTAGATAACATCTATAGTAGTTTATATCAAAATATTTCAAAAAAAGCAGATAAAAAGATGAAAAAAGATTTTAAAGCCATTTCAAAAAAGATGCTTAAAGAAAGAAAAATTTGTATAAAAAATATGCAAAATACAAAAGCAGGGGAAAATCCTATTTTATCTTTACTCAATGCAAGTGATTGCATGCAAGAAGCTTATATTAAGGTTTTATTAGAACTTATGCAAAGAGCAAAAAAAGATACAAAGACTAAAGAAGTTTTAGAGCAAATTTTTAAAAATAAAGTTGATAAATATGAAAATTTACTCACTCAAAGTTTAAATACCAATAAAGATTTGCAAGATTTTATAGACAGCTTAGCTAAAGAAGATTTGATTGATTCTAGGGCTAAATTTAAGCTTTAGAATGTAAATTGATTGCAAATTTAGCCGCTTCAAAATAACTTTTAGTGTTGATTTTAGCATTTTTATAGGCCTTATCAAAGGCCGTGCCATGATCAACGCTAACGCGTATGATAGGTAAATTTAAACTTACATTGATGCTTTTATCAAAATACAAGGCCTTTAAAGGAGCAAGGGCAAGATCGTGATACATAGCCACTAAACGATTGCAGTTTTTTAAACCAGTCTTAGTAAAAGCTGTATCAGCCACTAAAGGATAGGGTAGATAAACGCCCCTGCCTTTAAAATTTAAAAGCAATTCTTTTTGTAAATTTTCATCTTTTAAGGCTTTTTTGAAAAATTTTTCATCTTTTTTAGAGTGTAAAAAGGCATTAACAAAGGCTATAGCTTTTTCCATGATCTTTTCTTCTTCTCCACCTATAACTCCATAATCTCCAGCGTGAGGATTAAAACCTAAAAGCCCCATTTTTTTAAAATGTGTTTCTTTGTAAAAATCTTTTAAAAAGATACTTAAATTTTTAAAAGTGATTTTTTTACTCACCTTAGCTAAAGGTATATGTTCGCTAAAAAGCCCTACAAAAAGTTCTTTGCAACCTAACATCATAATGGCATTTTTTTTAAAAAAATCCCTTAAAGCATCGGTGTGTCCTTTGTATTTAAGTCCTGCATCTTCCCAAGCTTTTTTGTGTATAGGTAGAGTAAGCAAGGCATGGGCGTGTTTTTCATAGACAAAATAACTTGCCGCCTTAAAACTTAAAAAACCATAAAGTCCACTTTTTGTATCTATTTCTCCGGCTTTGATTTCAAAATTTTCATCCACTTTAAAGCCTAAAGGAAGGTAGAAAGAGTAAATTTCAAGAGAATTTTCTTTTTTTACAAAATTAAACTCATAGTCTTTTCCATCTTTAAAAGCTACGATTTTTGCATTAAAAAGTTTTAAATTTAAAAGTTTTGAAGCTTTATCAAGCAAGCTTTCGTGGATAAAATAAAAAGGTGTGCAGATTTTGCTTAGTTCTTCATGAGAACGCACTAAAATTTCAAGTCCTATGCCGTTTATATCGCCTATACTAATGGCTAGTTTTTTCATCTTTTAATAAGTTCTTTCATTTCCAAAATAGCGTTTTGAAGTCCTGTAAATACAGATCTTGCTACAATGCTTTGTCCTATATTTAGCTCGCAAATTTCTTTAATTTTTACTACGGGTTTTACATTTTTGTAATTTAAACCATGTCCCGCGGCTACTTTTAAGCCAAGTTCTAGGCCTTTTTTGGCACAGAGTTCTAAATTTTGTAATTCTTTTTCAAATTGAGCTTGCAAGGTTTTTTTATCTTGATTGAGTTCTTTTAAGGCAAAAGCAGTATGAGAGATATTACTAAAAAGTGCGTTGTGCAAATTCGCATAATGTCCTGTATGAAGCTCTATGAATTGGGCTTTTAAAATTTTTGATTTTTCTATATCTTCTAAACTAGGATTAATAAAAAGTGAAACTTCAATGTTTGCATTTTGAAGTTTTTCTATGCTTTGTCTTAATTTAGCATGATTTAAACAAAGCCCCCCTTCTGTAGTAAGCTCTTCTCTTTTTTCAGGCACTAAAGTAACGCGGTGAGGTTTGAGTTTAAGAGCTAAATTTAAAATTTCATCATTTAAAGCACATTCTAAATTGATAGGGCTTTTGCAAAATTTTATAATATTTTCCAAGTCAAAATCCTGAGCATGACGGCGATCTTCTCTTACATGCAAAGTGATTTGATCTCCGTGTCTAGCTACTATAAAAGCAGCTTCTAAAAGATCAGGATCATTTACCATTCTAGCTTGTCTTAACACTGCAATATGATCGATATTTACACCTAAAAGCATATTTTTCCTTTAGAACTTTTTTGCTATTATACTATAAAATCAAATAAGGAAAGTCATGTTAGGTATAGATCTTGGTTCAAATACTTTAAGAGCAGTACAAATGGATGAAAAATTAAATAAATTAAAAGAATATGAATTTGTTATTGGGGCAGCGAAAAATCTAAATCAAAGTGGAGAAATTTCTAAAGAAGCCATACAAAGATTAAAAAATACTTTGAGTATTTTAGCTAAAGAGCAAGATTTAAGCAAAGCGAGAGCTGTAGCGACTGCAGCTTTTAGAAAGGCAAGCAATACAAATGAAATTTTTGCCCATTTAAAAAAAGAATTTGGGATTGATTTTAAGCTTATAGATGCCAAAAGTGAAGCTAAGATCAGTGTTTTAGGTATGCAATCAGGTTTAAGAAGGCTTAAAATTTGGGGAGAGTTTGCGTATTGTGATTTAGGAGGGGCTTCTTGTGAGCTTTCTTTTGGAAAAAGTTTTAAAAGTTTTGATTTTGGTATTATTAGTTTTTATGAAAAAAATTACCATTCTTATTATAAATCTTGTATTTCTTATAAAAAATTAATAAAAAAATATCCTAAATTTATCATAAATATTAAAGATAAAAAACTTAAAATTCATTTTTTAATTGCAAATCCCTATTTAAAGCATCTAGCTTTTAGGGCTTTTGATGAGGTGGCTATGATTAAAAAGGAACTTCGTTCTTTAGGGGCTAAAACGGTGGTTTTAAATTCCGGAGTTCCTACCACACTTAGCGCATTAAAACAAAATATAAGCTATGAAAAGTATGAAGCAACTAAAGTAAATGGTAAAAAACTTTACCATAAGGATTTTTTAAATTATGCTATTAAACTTTTTCATATGGAAGAAAAAAAGGCTATAAAAGAAGTAGGCGCGATGAGAAAAAATTATTTGAGTGCAGGTTGTTTGCTGTTTTATGCTTTGTTTGATAAACATAAACTTCTAGTCATTGATGAGGGTTTAAGGGAGGGGGTTTGTTTAGCGAGTATGAAAAATATAAAATTTTAGTTTTTTTGAAATTCGAAAAAATGAAATTTTTCATCAAAATTAAAAAATAAAATTTTAGCTTGAGATAAAAAACTTTCGTAAGTTTTAATGTTTTTATTTTTTGTGTATTCTAATAAATCTTCAAAACCAAAATCCATTAAAGCAAGACTTTGTTTTTTAAAAGCTAAAGGTTTAAAATCATATTCTTTGATGAGTTTTTGAAGATGAGTAAAATTGACATTATAAGTTAGATCGCTTTTGCAGAAAAAATTTTTTAAAGATACTTTAAAAGGGCTAAAAACTTCGTGCTTTTGATAGATTCTTAAGCTAAAACTTTGTGGATTTAAAGTTCCATAGTCAAATCCCGCAAATATAAATCTCTCACAAGTTTGGTTTAAATCTTTAAAAAAATTTTCAAGCTCTAAACTGAGTTCACCTTTTTTAAGATTTAAAGCTTTGCATTTTGTGATTAAATTTTCATCCATATTTTTAAAAATAAGTTTAAAATTTTCTACAAATGCCATTTTATCATGATCTATAAGTTCGCAAGCAAAACTATCAAAAAGTTCATTGCAAAAGAAAAAAGCGTTCTTAAAATGGCATTCTTTAAGACTATTTTTGTGAGTAAATTCCACTCCTTCTAAAGTCTTTTTTTGTAAAGTTCTTAATTTTTCATGCGGTTCTATGACGAAAAAAGAAATTTGAGAAAAAATTTCAGGTCTTAATTCAAGCAAAGCGGCTAAAAAATCACGACTTAAATATCCTTCATTAGCGCCTATTTCTACAAGTTCTAAAGGGAGTTGTAAAATTTTTTTATCTATTAAATTTAAAAAATGCTTGGCTAAAAGTGTGCCAAAAAGATTTCCTACGCTTACAGCAGTAAAAAAATCTCCGTTTTTTCCTATACTTACAGCATTTTTATAATAGCTTTCATGGAGCCAAGCATGGAAAAAGTCACTAAATTTCATTGAAAAATAGCATTAAATTTGGATACAAAATCCAAAGGATCAACTTGTTTGCCTCCAGCTAAAATTCCAAAATGCAAATGCGGCCCACTTACCCTACCTGTAGCCCCGCTAAGTCCTATAAATTCACCTTTTTTTATCTTTTGTCCTATTTTAACATCGATTTTAGAAAGATGATAATATTGTGAATAAATTCCAAAACCATGATCAATGACTACTGAATTTCCTGCGAAATAACGATCTTTTGCAATTTTTACTACACCTGAATTGGCTGCATAAATAGGTGTTCCTGTGGCAGCTCTAAAGTCCGTTCCGCTATGATAACTTGCTACTTTTTCATTAAAAGTTCTTGCTTTGCCAAAATCACTTGTGATAAAAGAATTTAAAGGTATATTAAAAGCACCGTTAAATAAAGCTTTTGGAGTATAAGAACTATAAATCGCATTGGCTTCTTTTAATTCTTTAGTGATGCGTTCTTGTATGGTTTTTGGTGGAAAAATCTTTTTGTTTTCAACTTGCAATTTTTCACTTTTATAATTACCTTCTAAAGTTTTTATGAAAATTTCTTCTTTTTTATCTTTATAAAATGCGATAAGTTTTGTATTTTGCGGGGGATTTTTGTAAGGTAAGGAAAAAATAGCTAGAACTTTTTCTTGATTTTTAGGATGTGTAAAAGTGGGAATATTTTTACCATTATTTTTTAAAGATAAAAAATCTTTCTTATCTAGCTCCAAAAATAAAGCTTGACCTTTGATGAGTTCTAAATTTTGAGCTCCAAAAAGCCAAAGAGTAAGGCTTAAAAAAAGCCATAAGGCTTTCATAAGCTTAACTCTTTAAGATCGGCGATTTTTAAAAACTCCGCATAAATTTCATAAACCAAAGCTTGGCGATTATTTTTAAGTTTTTCATCTTCAGCATTAATCATCACTTGATTAAAAAACTCATCAATAAAAGGCTTAAGTGCAAAAAGATTTTCAAGTTTTTCTTGTAAAGAGTTGGCTTTAGTTTTTTCTTGAAAAGCTTTGTAAAGTTTACTTTCTGCTTCTTGAACAAAAAGACTTTCATCAACTTTATGAGGATTTTTAGTGGCGATATTGGCTAGTCTTTTAAAGGTTGCAAAATTTTCATTAAAATTATCTTTTTTGCTAAGTTTTATAAGAGCATTTACGCTTTGATTGATATGGATAAGATCTGTATTTTGTGAGCTTAAAACCGCTTTTACAAAAGAAGCATTGACTGTATAAAAAGTATAAAGTCTTTCAAAAATAAAATCTTTTAAAATTTGCATATCAAAGCTTTTATAATGATTTGAAAGTTTTTCTAATAAAATTTGGATATCAAATTCTTTATTTAAATTTAAAGCAATTTTAATGATCCCATTGGCAGCTCTTCTTAAGGCATAAGGATCCTTTGTTCCGCTTGGAATTTTTCCTATGCTAAAAAGTCCTATAAGGGTATCAAGCTTGTTTGCAAGGGCTACTATGCTTGAAAATTCTGTACTTGGAAGTGGAGCTTGTTCGGAATTAGGAAGATATTGTTCTTTGATGGCTAAGCAAATTTGATAATCTAAGCCCATTTTTTGCGCATAATAACTTCCCATAATGCCTTGCAAATCAGTAAATTCATAAACCATTTGTGTGGCTAAGTCTGCTTTGGCGTATTTTAGTGCTGTGCTGATATTTTCGATTTTATCATTATGGAGCATTTGACATAAAATTTCAGCAATTTTAATCTCTCTTAAACTTTTATCTTGCATTGTGCCTAAACCTTCAAGATAGGTCATTTTGGCAAGTTTTTCGGGTTTTAAGCCATTTTGTAAATCATTTTGATAAAAAAACATTGCATCGCTAAGTCTTGCACGCAAAACTCTTTCATTTCCATGTATGATTTTTGAATAATCCTTACATACTGCATTACTTACTACTATAAAATGATTACTTAAGCCTTTATCGTTAAAAACTGCAAAATAACGTTGATTTTCTCTCATTGAAGTGATGATTACTTCGCTAGGAATTTCTAAAAATTCTTCTTCAAAACTTCCTAAAAGTGCATTAGGATATTCTGTGATAGCAACTACTTCAGCTAAAAGCTCTTCATCTTCTCCAATTTGTATATTTTTTTGACTTTCTATGAGTTTAAATTGCTCAAGTATTTTTTCCTTTCTTTTGATTGGATCAAGGATGATATAGTTTTTTTCTAGTAGTTCAAAATATTCTTTTGCATTGTTAAAATCTTGCAAATCATAACTTACGCTTCTGTGAATGAAAGTTTTTTTAGTACTTTTTACTCCATAGCTTTGAAAATTAACAAGTTCATCATTTAAAATGCAAGCTATAGAACGGATCGCACGGATGAATTCAAAAGAATTTGCACCCCAGCGCATACTTTTGCCAAAACTAAGACTTTTTAGAAATTTTTCTACCATTTCTCCTAAAATTTCTTGACTTTGCAAACCTTTAATAGCTTTTTGATGGTACAAAACTTCCTTGCCTTTGATTTCTTTAAAAGAGAGTTCATTTTCACTGATCCTTGCTTTTTGCAGGAAGCTTTGTCCCGCAGGAGTTAAAACTCCATCTTTATAAGCAACATTTTTAGGTGCTCCTATAAATTCAGCAAAGCTATCTTCTTGTTTGTCTGCAAAATTTTCATGAAAAAAAACTAAACGACGCGGAGTATAATAAAATTTAAAATCACTTACCAAGCGGTATTCTTCTAAAACATTGCTCCATTTTTTTTCTATATTAGCTAATTCTTTTAGCAAAGGAATAGCAGGTAATTCTTCTGTACCAATTTCTATTAATAATTCACTCATAATTTACTCTTTTTAAAATTTATTTCTAATTTTAACTAAAATTTCATTAAAAAACTTATAAATACTTTTGCAAAAAGCCTTTAAGTTCACTAGCGTTGCTAAATTCATTTTCTTTTAAATTTTTTTGATACCATTTGGCATGAAAATAAGGCAAATTAGCATTTTTAGCACATTCTTTATCTTTTTGACTATCTCCTATAAAAACGCTTGTTTTATATGGAGCCTCGCTTTTTAAAAGCTCTAGCATCATAGGATGAGGTTTGGGTTCTATGCCTAAACTTACGCCTAAAATTTTATCAAAATAAGGAATGATATCGTGTTTTTTAAGTATGTTTGAAAGTGAGCTTTGCGGGGCGTTAGTAGCAATAGCTAAAAAACAATTTTTGCTTTTTAAAAATTCTAAAAGTTCTTTTACTCCTTCAAAAAGCACCACGCTTTGTTCATAGTGCTTGACAAAATATTTTTCATAGCCTTCTTTAAAACTAGAATGATGGAAATTTTCTATATTGTAAAGTTCTTTTGCCCAGTCAATATTGGGAGTATTGATGGTTTGCATAATGATTTCTCTTGAAAGTGGGGCTAGGTTTAAATCCTGTCTTATTTCATTGACTGCACAAGAAATGGCATTTGCACTATCGATTAAAGTTCCATCCATATCAAAAAATACATTAATCATTCATAATCCTTTAAATAATTTTTATGTTTTTCTTTTTTCTCACCTTGTTTTTTTTGCTTATCTAAAGCATTGGCAAGATTTAAAAGCTCGTTTTTTTCTTTGGAAAAATCTAAACAAGCATTGACAAAAAATTCAAGATTTTTTGCATAGGTTGAGTTAAGATTTACCGCGGGATTTTTTTCAAAAAATTTAGCATTTTTTAACATTCTTTCTTCAAATTTAGTTTTATCAAAATCTTCTTTTTTAAGTGCAGATATAGCGCCATTGAAAAATTTTTCAAGATTTCTTAGGTATTTTACGCGTAAGGCTTTTTCTTCATTTTTTGTCAAAATTCTTCCTTAGGTATTTTTGTGAATGCGGCATTCTAGCGCTTCTTGAACTAAATTTCTAGCGATTACTTTTTCAGAGCGAATGATGCGTATATTTTCATCTATGCTAGAAAAAAGCATCTTTTTTAAAGTTCCATTTACATGAATGATGGTGTCTATAGGTTTTGGATAATTAGCTAGCACTTGACATAAAATTTCAAGTTTAGCTTCATTTGTAACTGTGATAATAGCTACGGCACATTCTTCTATATTGGCAATTTTTAAGGTTTCTTCTTGAGCAGCATTGGCAAAAACGACATTTTCACCTCGACTAACTCCAAGTTCTACTAAATTTAAATCACTTTCTAAAACAAGATAAGGTACGCCTGTGTTTTTGATTTTTTGTACGACTTCTTGTCCTAAGCGTCCATAGCCAAAAACAACAAGATGATTTTTCAGCTTGATATTGCTGTCAATATTTTGCACAGCGTTGGTATTAAGTGCTATATCTTCTACAACATTGGTAATTTTTCTTATATTGTTTAAAATAAAAGGCGTGATAATCATGGTTAAAATAGAAACAACAATTAAAATTTGTGAAGTTTTGATATCAAGCATATTTTTTGCTTGTAAAAGAGAAAAAATTGCTAGGGCGAATTCGCCAATTTGAGCTATGGCAAAAGCTGTTTTAAGCGCTACTCTTTTTTTGGTGTAAAGAAATAAAAAGCCAAAAACTATGCCAAATTTTAAAGCCATTACAAGAAGGGTTAAAACTATGATTAAAAACCAATTTTGTGCCACTACATCAAGTTGAATTTGCATGCCTACAGTTATGAAAAAAAGCCCTAAAAGCAAATCTCTAAATGGGATCAAGTCCGCTTCTATTTTGTGTTTATATTTTGTTTCTGCTATCAAAGCACCTGCTATAAAAGCACCCAAAGAATAAGAAAATCCAAAATAATTTGCTAAAAAACTTGCTCCAATAACCATAAATAAAACAGTACTAATAAAAATTTCCTGAGAAGAAGTGTGGATAATGAGTCTAAAAATTCTATCCACTAGATATTTACCTATGAAAAATAATAAAGTGATTAAAATAAGTGCTGAAATTAAAGTGGTAAAAAGGAGTTTTTCTATGTTTTGATTGTTGGATGAAAAAATATCTACAAGCAAAAGCAAAGGAATAACGGCTATATCTTGAAAAAGCAAAATTCCCAATGCTTTTCTACCATATTGCTCATTTATATCGCCATTATCATTTAAAATTTTAAGCACCACTGCGGTTGAAGAAAGCGCTAGTGCAAAGCCTACTATAGTAGCGCTTTTATCTCCAAGTCCTAAAATTCCTATAGCAAGTAACATAAAAACAAAGCCACAAGTAAGCATCTGCAAAGAGCCGTTTAAAAAAACTTCTTGTTTCATTGCCATTAAATGCTTAAAAGAAAATTCAAGCCCTATGGTAAACATTAAAAACACTATACCAAATTCGGCTATATGAGTGATTTCGCCTTTGCCACTTAAATGATAAATTTCAGAAATGATTTCTCCAGCAGCTATATATCCAATGATAGTTGGAATTTCAAATTTTTTAAATATGACATTTAAAACTATAGCTATAGCAACGGTGATTAAAAAAATTTCTAAAAAATTATCCATTATTTTTTATTTTTTCTCATAAAAAATCAAATCAAAGCTATTTTTATGCTTAACAACGGCTTTACTAGCCGCTTCTTTATCTTGTTGTTTGCTTAATTCTAAGCGTAGTTCATCAATTAAATTTTCAAATTCGTGAAGTTGGTTTTTCAATTTTAAGATAACATCTACTCCAGCAAGATTGATTCCCATGTCTCTTGTTAAACGCAATATAAGTTTAATACGGTCAATATCTCTTTGAGAATAAAGTCTTATTTTGCCATCGGTTCTACTTGGCTCTATCAATCCTTCTCTTTCGTATTGCCTTAAGGTTTGTGGATGTATGCTTAAAACTTTAGCCACAACACTGATTAAATATACAGGTTCATCATAATGCTGTTCCATATTTTATTCCTTTCTTTAAGGTAATTTTTCTTTTAAGAGTTCTATAAATTTTTCATCAAGGGTATCTAAATTTGGCAAAACAACATTTAAAATCAAATACATATCCCCATAAATATCACTTTTTCTATTTTGCACACCATAACCTTTTAAACGAATTTTTTGGTTATTTTTTGAATTAGGCGTTATGTTAATTGTTGCTTCTTCCTTGCCTTCTTTGAGTGTTTTTATATTTATTTTTCCACCAAAAAGTGCAGTTTTTAAAGAAATATCAACCTTTTGATATAAATCATCATCTTCTCTTGTGTAAATAGGACTTTCTTCTATTTTTACAATAATGATTAAATCTCCTCTAGCTCCATTTCTGCTTTGTTTTCCTTTAGAGCGAATTCTTAGTTTCTCGCCTTCTTTTATACCATGTGGAATTTTAAATTTAATGGTTTCGCCTTGAAAATTAAAACTATGTTCCCCGCCTTTAACAGCTTTTTCGAAAGGAATGTGAAGCTCTAGATTGCTGTCTAAAATTTCTTCTTCAAAACCTCCAAATCCTCCAAAACCACTGCTAAAGCCTTTTGAAGAAAAGCCGTTAAAACCCCCTCTTGAGCGTCCACCAAAGCCTCCTCCAAAGAGATCTTTTAAAATATCGTCCAAATTTACCCCACCAGTATTTCTTGAAAAATCATGAAAACTTTGTCCACCAAACATAGAATCGCCGTATTGATCATACTGAGCTCGTTTTTTTTCGTCACTTAAAATTTCATAAGCAGCATTAATTTCTTTAAATTTTTCTTCAGCACCTTTTTCTTTGTTGATATCAGGATGATATTTTCTAGCTAGGCGACGGTAAGCTTTTTTTATTTCATCTGCACTAGCGTTTTTGCTAACTCCAAGAGTTTCGTATAAACTATTCATGTTATATTTCCTTAAAAATTTTTACTTGATTATATAGAGGATTAAATTATAACATAAACTTTAGCCTAAGTCAATCAAGTTTTATAAATTTTTATCACTCAAGGTTTTATTTACAATTTTGTAAATTTTCGGTTTTATACTATGAAGACAGTAAAATATTTTACGAGATAATTTATCTTTAAGAACAAAAGGAAATGAAATGAAAAAGATTTTTTTATCATTAAGTTTAGCAAGTGCTTTATTTGCTGCAAGTATTAATTTTAACGAATCGACTGCAACGGCTAATCGTGTGAATCCTGCTGCTGGAAATGCAGTGCTTTCTTATCATGATTCTATTAAAGATGCAAAAAAATCAGTGGTTAATATTTCCACCTCAAAAACTATTACAAGAGCAAATCGTCCAAGCCCTTTGGATGATTTTTTTAATGATCCTTATTTTAAACAATTTTTTGATTTTGATTTTTCTCAAAGAAAAGGAAAAAATGATAAAGAAGTGGTGAGTTCTTTGGGATCAGGGGTGATTATTTCAAAAGATGGTTATATAGTAACAAATAATCACGTTGTAGATGATGCTGATACGATTACAGTGAATTTACCAGGAAGCGACATAGAATATAAAGCAAAACTTATAGGTAAAGATCCAAAAACAGATTTGGCTGTTATAAAAATAGAGGCTAATAATCTTTCAGCTATTACTTTTACAAATTCTGATGATTTAATGGAAGGAGATGTTGTTTTTGCACTTGGAAATCCTTTTGGAGTTGGTTTTAGTGTTACAAGTGGGATAATATCTGCTTTAAATAAAGACAATATAGGTTTAAATCAATATGAAAATTTTATACAAACAGATGCTTCTATCAATCCAGGAAATTCAGGTGGAGCTTTGGTGGATAGTCGCGGATATTTAGTAGGTATTAATTCAGCTATTCTTTCTCGTGGTGGTGGAAATAATGGCATAGGTTTTGCCATACCTTCAAATATGGTTAAAGATATAGCTAAAAAACTTATTGAAAAAGGCAAGATTGATAGAGGATTTTTAGGTGTGACTATTTTAGCTTTGCAAGGTGATACTAAAAAAGCTTACAAAAATCAAGAAGGAGCTTTAATCACTGATGTTCAAAAAGGTTCAAGTGCTGATGAAGCAGGGCTTAAGCGTGGAGATTTAGTTACTAAAGTTAATGATAAGGTTATAAAAAGTCCTATTGATCTTAAAAATTATATAGGAACTTTAGAGATTGGTCAAAAAATTTCATTAAGTTACGAAAGAGATGGAGAAAATAAGCAAGCAAGTTTTATTCTTAAAGGTGAAAAAGAAAATCCTAAAGGCGTACAAAGCGATTTGATTGATGGTTTGAGTTTGAGAAATTTAGATCCAAGACTTAAGGATCGTTTGCAAATTCCAAAAGATGTTAATGGTGTTTTGGTTGATAGTGTTAAAGAAAAGAGCAAAGGAAAAAATTCTGGTTTCCAAGAGGGTGATATTATCATAGGTGTTGGACAAAGTGAAATTAAAAATTTAAAAGATTTAGAACAAGCTTTAAAACAAGTTAATAAAAAAGAATTTACCAAAGTTTGGGTATATCGCAATGGTTTTGCGACTTTGCTTGTGCTTAAATAAAAATAACGGAAGGATTTTCCTTTCGTTATAAATTTTAGTTTAAAATTAAAATTAAGTTTAAAATAAAGGAAAACTATGACAAATATTCTTATGATAGAAGATGATTTAGAATTAGCAGAAATTACAGCTGAATATTTGGAAAAATTTGATATGAAAGTTGATATAGCTCATGAACCTTATATAGGTCTTTCTAAGCTTGCATTAAAAGAATATCAGCTTATCATTTTAGACCTTTCTTTGCCAGGGCTTGATGGGCTTGAAGTGTGTGAAGAGATTCGTAAAAAGTATGATACGCCTATTATTGTTTCAAGCGCAAGACATGATATTACAGATAAGGTTAATGCTTTAGAGCTTGGAGCAGATGATTACCTACCAAAACCTTATAATCCAAAAGAATTACAAGCACGCATTAAAAGTCATTTAAGACGTATTTCAAATACAAAAAGCGCCATAGCAAAAAGTGTAAAAGATCTTGTTTATGATCAATATAAGCATATTATTACCATGAAAGGACAAGAGCTTACTTTAACTAATGCTGAATTTGATATTTTAAGCTATTTGATTAAAAAAGAGGGTGGAGTGGTAAGTCGTGAAGAGCTTGTTTATAATTGTTCTTCTATTAGTGAGGATTCTAGTAATAAAAGTATAGATGTTATTATCAGTAGAATTCGTCAAAAGATGGGAGATGATCCAAAAACTCCAAAATATATTCACTCTATACGTGGAATAGGTTATAAGCTTACTCAATGAATAAATCTTCGATTTTTTATACTATAACTTTTATTTTTATTTTTGCTGGGGTTAGTGTTATACTTGGCTTTTTGTGGCTTATAGAATATGATCAGCAAAATTATACTAGAGAATTAAACACAAAATATTCTTTGATAGCTAATGCAAGGCTCTTAAATTTTGCAGGAGTTATCAGTGAAAAAGAATTTGAAGAGCAGACAAAAAATTATAATAAAATGGATGAGATAACAGAAGCAAAGCAGATCCGTAAAATTCTTTTTAGAGGTGATGTTTTAGCTAGGGTTGAGGTTAACAATGGCTTAATCGAGATTATTTCTTATAATAGACAGGTGTATTTAAATATTATTTATGATGGAAAGGTTTATCTTTATAAGGATCAAGATTATCAAACCTATAGGTATTTTATTATCAAAGCTATAGCTGTAGCTGTGATTTGTATTCTTGTATTGCTTTATATTTATATATTTAAAAAATTAAAACCACTTAAAAGACTTAAAAAACAAATTGATAAATTTGCCCAAGGAAAGCTTGGTGATATAGAAGATGTAAGTACTGGGGTGGATGAAATTTCACAAGTAAGTGAAGCTTTTTATCAAGCTATTGTTCAAATTCGAAAGTTAAACCAATCTCGTCAGTTTTTTTTAAGAAATATTATGCATGAACTCAAAACTCCTATTACTAAAGGGCTCTTAACTTTAGAAATGATAGAAGATAATAAATATAAAGAGCGCTTAAATGGGGTTTTTACTAGACTTGAAATTTTAATTAATGAATTTGCTGCTATTGAGCAAATTACTTCAGGGGCTGCTTTTATAAATAGAAAAAAATACAATATTTTAGATGTTTTAGATGAAGCCAAAGAAATTGCAATGCGAGATGATAGCAATATACGTATTTTTATGGAAGAAAGTTTTTTTGTAAATGTGGATTTTAAACTTTTTACTACGGCGATTAAAAATATGATAGATAATGGTATTAAACATTCTGAAGATGGGTTTGTGCAAATTGATATTATAGATGATTATATTTGTTTTAAAAATCGTGGTCCTGAGCTTAACAATACTTTAGAATACTATACTCAAGCTTTTACTCAAGGATCAAAACAAAAATCAAGTTTTGGATTAGGGCTTTATATTGTAAATACTATTTTAGAAACACATGGAATGAAGCTTGATTATTTATATGAAGATGGGGTAAATTTGTTTTATTTTAGAAATTTAAAAAGTGTTATTGTTAAGGAGTAAATTAATTTTTTTACATAAAAAATGCATTTTTGTGAAAAAACCCTTGACAAAGTTTTTTAATTTCACTATAATCACATTTTACTTTTAAATATTCCGGATTAGCTCAGCGGTAGAGTAGTCGGCTGTTAACCGATTGGTCGTAGGTTCGAATCCTACATCCGGAGCCACTTTTTTAACTCCATTTTTAATATTCATAAATGTATTTTAATATAAAAAATTAATAAGTCTTTATCACAAAAAAAATTGTGATAAAGTTTTTTATTTTGTTTGTTTAAGATTTTTGACAATTTTATCTATTTTTTTACTTGCCTTTTGATAATCCCCATCTTTAAGTTCTTCTAGGGCATTAACAGCAAAAGAAAAATCTTCAACTTCATTAAGATAAGCCTCTATGGCTTCTTTTACTATGGTTGATTTTGGTTTAGAAAGATTTTTACTTAAATTATCCAAACGCTCCTTAAGCTCTAAAGGCATTCTAAAAGAATAAGTTTTTACATTGCGTTTCATTTTATCCTCCTTAAGAATATTTTTTGTAAAATTTTATAGCTTGTTTACAAGTTTTACAAGTAAATTTATGACCTTGTAATTCTATTTTTTGATGAATGCTATAAGGAACATCGTGAATTTTACCAGGACAATTACAGGTATAAAGATAAAATTGTGGATGCTCATTATCTTCATCTTCTGCTGCTTCAAAGCTAACATCGCCACCATCATCTGTAGACAAAGAAGAACTTCTCCATTTTTCAACTTTCATGTCTTCATATAGTATGTGTTCTAAAAGCCACTTTTTAGCCACTATATAAAGTTTTTCTTTAAGATCATTGGTTGATTTGATATCTTTGATTAAATTAATCATGGTTTGGATGATTTCTTTATGTATTTTTCGATGTTCTTCTAAATTTGGATAGCCTATTAGCTGCATGTATTTTTCTTCATCATTAAAGTGATCTTTCATATAATTAAAAAATTCAGCCAAAAGTTCTTTGACTTCATTTTTACTTACAGATCTATCTGATACAACTTCAACTTTTGCAGCAAGTTTAAAAAGCTTTTTATGCTGCTCATCAATTTTAGCATTGTGCACACTATAGCTGTTATCCCATTTTGGAAGCATTTTAACTCCTTAAGGAAAAATTTATTTGTATAAAAGGATTATAGATAAAAATAAATTAAATAAAAATGAAATTTTATTAAATAATTGATAAGAATTTTGATACAATGATATATATTTAAGAGATTTGAAGTTAGAAAGATTTAAATTATGGCTGCTAAAATTTTACTTTTAGAAGATGATTTGAGCTTGAGTGAGATCATTGAAGAGTTTTTAAACGATGAGGGATATGAAGTATTTTTATGCGATAATGCGCAAGAAGCTTTAGATATGGCTTATGAAAGATATTTTGATCTTTGGATTTTAGATGTAAAAGTTCCTTTAGGAGATGGATTTTCATTACTTAAAGAATTAAGAAAAAGCGGAAAGCAAACTCCAGCAATTTTCATGACTTCTTTAAACACAACAAACGATTTAAAACAAGGCTTTGACGCAGGTTGTGATGATTATATAAAAAAACCTTTTGAACTTGCCGAGTTATCTATCAGGGTTAAAGCTTTGCTTAAAAGAGCTTTTTCACATAAAAATGAAGATTTTGAAGATTTAGGGGATGGACTTAGGTTCGAATTTACTACACAAATTCTTTATCATAATAATAAAGCTTTGGCTTTGCCGAGTAAAGAGATTAAACTTTTGTCTTTATTGCTTAAAAATAAAAACAACTTTTTAAGCACAGAGAGAATTTTTGAAGAACTTTGGGATTATGATGAGGAGCCTAGTGAGCTAAGTTTAAGAGCTTATGTAAAAAATTTACGTAAAATTTTAGGAAAAGAAAAAATTATAAACCAAAGAGGCAGGGGATATTGCTATGGCTAAAAAAGTCATTAGGCAAATTTTATTAATCTACCTAACAACTACAGGTATTTTTTTAACTATTTTTTTTGCATTATGGTATCAAAAATTATATGAAGAATTAGTTGTTTTAAAGGGTGCCACTTTGAGAGAAAATCATAGAAACATTGTTATAAGCATCTTAAATTCTCGTTTTACCCCTATAGATATAAGTGCAAAAAATATTGCTCAAAGCACAGCACTAAAATTTGCTATATTTGATGCTAAAAAGATTGTTTTTAGTAATATAGATTTTGATTTAAGAAAAGCAAAAATTGAGCTTAAAGAAGGTAGAGGTATTTGTGATAATAAGGTTTTTTTCCTTGCTCCTATGAGTGCAGATCATTATTTTTTAAGACATGCTAGCAATGAAGAAGTAAATACTAACGATGGTTTGCAAATTTTAATACAGGGTGAAGATGTTGGCAAAGATCTTTTTTGGATTAGAACGAAAGTTTTTGGTTTTGCTATTATGGCTTTTTGCATATTGGGTTTAATATCTTATATTTTAGTAAAAATTGCTCTAAAGCCTTTGGAGGATAAAATCAGCACACTAAATCGTTTTATTAAAGATTCAACTCATGAACTCAATACCCCATTAAGTGTTATTTTGATGAGTATAGAACAACTTGAGCATCAAAATTTAGGAGATAATGCTAAATTTACAAGGATTAAGCTTGCTGCAAAAAGTTTGTCTCAAGTGTATTCTGATCTTGTTTTTTATAATTTCCCTAATACCTTAGAAACAGAAAAACAAAAATTTGATTTAAGAATACTACTTGAAGAAAGATTGGAATATTTTAAAGTATTTTTTGAGCAAAAAAAAATTACACTAAAGCTTGATTTAAATCAAGCAAATATTTTTGCTCCTAAAAGTCAAATTTCTAAATTGATTGATAATCTTATAAGCAATGCTATTAAATACAATAAAAAAGGTGGAGTAATTTCTATAATTTTAAAAGCCAATTTTTTAAGTATTGCGGATACAGGTTGTGGAATTTCAAAATCAAATTTAAATCATATTTTTGATAGATATACAAGATTTAATACCGATCAAGGAGGATTTGGTATAGGGCTTTCTTTGGTAAAAAAAGTTTGTGATGATAATGACATTAAGATTATTTGCGAATCTGTAGAAAATCAAGGGAGTGTTTTTAAATTAAATTGGTAATCAGCAAGGAAAATCCTTGCTGATAAGAGGTTAGAGCAGATATTACATCATTCCGCCCATGCCACCCATTCCTCCCATACCGCTCATATCTGGCATAGCAGGTTTATCTTCTTTAATTTCACTAATTGTTGCTTCTGTGGTTAAAAGCATACTAGCTACAGAAACTGCATTGAGTAAAGCCACTCTTTCTACTTTAACAGGATCGATAATTCCACTTTCAAGCATATTAACATATTCGCCTTTTGCAGCATCAAATCCTGTGTTTTCATCTTTAGCATTTTCTACGCTATTTACAACCACACCTGCATCAAATCCTGCATTTTCGGCAATTTGTCTTAAAGGTGCTCTTAAAGCTCTTTCAACGATAGCTGCGCCAATTGCTTCATCACCCTGTAGATCAAGTTTGATTTTAGCTTTTGCTTTGATAAGCGCTGCACCACCACCAATTACTATACCTTCTTCAACTGCTGCTTTAGTAGCACTTAAAGCATCATCAACGCGATCTTTTTTCTCTTTCATTTCAGTTTCAGTTGCTGCACCTACTTTAATAACTGCAACACCGCCACTTAATTTTGCAAGTCTTTCTTGTAATTTTTCTCTGTCATAATCTGAAGTTGTTTCAGCAATTTGTGCTTTGATTTGATTTACCCTTGCATCAATATTTGCTTTTTCACCTGCGCCATTTACTATGGTTGTATTGTCTTTATCGATGATTACGCTAGAAGCTTGTCCAAGATCTTGTATGGTCGCACTTTCAAGAGTTCTTCCAAGTTCTTCAGAAATCACTTCTCCGCCTGTTAAAATCGCTATATCTTCAAGCATAGCTTTTCTTCTATCGCCAAAACCTGGAGCTTTTACGGCTGAAATATTAAGAACACCGCGAAGTTTATTTACAACCAAAGTTGCAAGTGCTTCACCTTCAATATCTTCAGCGATAATTAAAAGTGGTTTGCCTGTTTTTTGAATTTGTTCTAAAACCGGTAATAAATCTTTTAAATTTGCAATTTTTTTATCAAAAAGCAAGATATAAGGGCTTGAAAGCTCTACTGTCATTTTTTCTGCATTAGTGATAAAATAAGGGCTTAAATAGCCTCTGTCAAATTGCATACCTTCAACTACATTTAATTCATCATTGATTGATTTTGCCTCTTCAACAGTGATAACACCATCTTTACCCACTTTTTCCATAGCATCAGCGATTAAATTTCCGATTTTTTCATCAGAATTGGCTGAGATTGTAGCAACTTGTGCAATTTCTTTTTTATCTTTTACTTCGCGAGAAAGTTTTTTAAGTTCTGCTACTATAGCTTCGCAAGCTTTATCCATACCGCGTTTTACCTCGATAGGATTTGCACCTGCTGTGATATTTCTTAAACCTTCTTTGAAAATTGCATGAGCTAAAACCGTTGCAGTAGTTGTTCCATCGCCTGCTTGATCAGCTGTTTTACTCGCTACTTCTCTTACGAGTGAAGCACCCATATTTTCAAGACTATCTTTAAGCTCTACTTCTTTAGCAACACTTACGCCATCTTTAGTAATGCTTGGAGCACCAAAGCTTTTTTGGATTAAAACATTGCGTCCTCTTGGCCCCATAGTTACTTTTACTGCGTCATTAAGTTTTTTAACGCCCTCGTAAAGTTTATTTCTTGCTTCATCTGAAAAAATAATTTCTTTTGCCATTTTTTATCCTTTTTTATAAATTATTTTAAAATTCCTAAGATATCATCTAAATTTAAAACTAAATATTCATTATTATCAAGTTTAATTTCTGTTCCACCGTATTTAGCAAACACGATTTTATCACCATTTGCAATATCAGTGATTTCTTTACTTACTGCTACTACTTCACCCATTAAAGGCTTTTCTTTAGCATTATCTGGTATAATTATGCCTGAGGCTGTTGTTTTAGTTTCTTCTACGCGTTTAACTAGAACACGCTTTCCTAAAGGTTGAAAATTCATTTTTGTCCATCCTTAAAAATATTGATTTTAGCACTCTTTAATTTAGAGTGATAATATCATACTATAAAAAATGAATTTTGTCAATACTTTAAATTAAAATATTTATAAAAGTTTAGTTTTATAGACTAAAGTTATTTTATAAAATAAACTAAAGGATAAAAATGAAAAAGATTTTTTATGGCATTGTAGCTTTTGTTGTTGTGCTTTTAATCGCTCTTTGTACCATACTTTTTACAAGTTTTGGTAATAATATAGTGGCAAATATAGCACAAAAAAAGATCAAAGAAAATGCGGGATTAGATGTAAATATCACGCGTTTTAATTTGCGTTTTTCAAGTCTTGAACTGCAAGCAAATATTGCAAATATGGCAGATTTCAATCTCAAGGGAGCTTTGAGTCCTTTTAAGCTTGGATTTGATCTTGACTATCTTATTTCTTTAAAGCAAAATTATGCTAAAAATTTAGGTTTAAATTTAAATCAAAACCTTTCTTTTGGCGGTAAAATTCAAGGCAAGGCAAGTGATTTTATTTTAGATGGAAGGGGTTACTTACTAGGTTCAAATGTACTTTTAAATGCGAGAATGTATAATTACAGCCCTATCGCTTTAAATTTAGATGCAAAAAATCTTAAGATAGAAGAAATACTTCATCTTTTATCTTATCCTAGTTATGCTAAAGGTTTTTTAAATGCTCAGGCAAAAATTTCAGCACAGAATTTAAAACCTGATGGAAATATTATCATAAAACTTGATACAAGCTATATAAACTACGAGGCGATAAAAAAAGATTTTTCTTTAGACTTGCCTTTAAATTCTAATCCTAAAGCAGAAATTTTAGCCAATGTTAAAGAAGATAAGATTTATGCTGTAAGTAAAATTTACAATGATTATCTTAACTTACAAACCCAAAAAACTCTTTATGATATGAGTAAGAATATTTTAAGTACTGATTTTAATTTAAATATTCCTTCTCTTGCAAAGCTTGAAAAACTTACAAAAACTAGATTAAATGGTAGTTTGGGAGTGATAGGCGAAACAAGTGTTGTAAATAATGCCTTATCAAGTTTAAATGCTCAAGTTATCGGACTTGGTGGAGAGGTAAAGGCAAGTTTGAAAAATAATAAAATTTTTGCAGATATTAATGAAGCAAGTTTGGAAAAATTATTAGCTCTTGCAGGATATGGAGCTTTAGTTTCTGGAAATTTAAATGCTAAACTTTTAAATGCGGATTTGGATTTTTCTAATTTCGATCTTGAGGCAAAAATAAACAATGCAAAGATTAACACCAATGAGCTTAAAAAAATTGCTAAAATAGAACTTCCAAATACAATTTTTAGTCTTGATGCTAAAGCAAATGCAAAAAATAGTAATATTTCTTACAATGCTTTACTTGCTTCAAATTTACTTAATATCAAAAAACTTCAAGGAACTTATAATTTAAAAAATAGTGAGTTAAATACAGATTTAAATGCTTTTATTGATGATTTGTCTCAGTTTAGTGCTATAGCGGGACAAAAATTACAAGGTAAGGCAGATCTTAATGCAAAAGCTTATATTATAGGTACTCAAATACAAAATTTAAATGCAAATGCAAATTTGGCAGATGGCGTAATCAAAGCTGATTCAAATGGTAAAAAACTTGATTTGAACATTGATAAACTTGATTTATCTAAACTTTTTGTTATAGCAGGTATGCCAAATTATGCCAGTGGGGTTGTTAATGCAAAAGTTAATTTAGATAATATCGATTTTAACAACCTTAATGGTAAAGCAAATTTAGAGGCTAAAGGCATTTTAAATGCTGCAACTTTAAGTAAAATTTTAAATAAAAATTTTCCAAACAATACAAGTTATGATTTAAATACCAAAATTAATTTTAAAAACAATATCGCTCAATTTGATTCTGTTTTAAATTCATCTTTAGCTGATCTTACAAAACTACAAGGAAGTTTTGATATAAGTAAGATGCTTTTAAATTCGGATTTTAATTTAAAGATAAATGATTTTTCAAAACTAGGCTTTTTGTTAGATAGAAAACTTAAAGGTAAGGCAGAATTTAATGGAAAGGTAGGTTTTGATAAGAGTTTAAATTTTGTTGTAAATAGTCCAAATTTATTTGAAGGAAAACTTCAAAGCACATTTAAAGATAACCTTTTACTTGCTGATTTAAACGGAGTGGATTTAAGTAGTCTAGCTCAGAGTTTGGATTTTATGGATATTTATCAAGGTAAGGCGGACATGAAGGCAAATTACAATCTTTTAAGCGAAGAAGGCGAGGTTAATTTGGATATGAAAGAGGGTAAATTAAAACCAAATCTTATTACCAATGCTTTAAAAATTTTAACATTAAAAGATATTACAGATGATGTTTATCGTACTGCTAATGCTAAAGCTTTGATTAAAAAAGAAAATATCAAGCTTGATCTTAATATGCAAGCAGATCGTTCTTATATTTTAGTACAATCAGGAGCTTTAAATTCTAAAAGTGGAGCTTTAAATTTGCCTTTTGATATTAAACTCGATAGAGCTAATTTTAAAGGAAGTATTACAGGAACTACAAAAAATCCTAAAGTAAATTTAAATGCAGGAAGTGTTTTAAATTCTATTAAAAATGTAGTAGGTGGCGGCGTGAGTGATGGTGCTAAAAATACAGGCAATAAAGTGGATAAAGCGGTAAATAAATTATTAAATAAGATTTTCTAAGGTAAAAAATGTTTAATGGACTCATAAGAGAAATTGCCAAAGTTCAATCTTATCAAAACAATACTTTAAGTTTAACAGCTAAGCATCGTCCAAATCTTGGCGATAGTATAGCTGTAAATGGAGCTTGTTTGAGTGTGACAAAACTTTATGAGGGAGGTTTTGAAGTGGAACTTTCTCGCGAAAGTCGCACTCATATAGCTATAGAGAATTTAAAAGATAAAGTTCATATAGAACCTGCTTTAAGATATGGCGATAAAATCGATGGACATCTTATGCAAGGGCATATTGATTTTATTGGTATACTTGAAAAGATTCAAAAGGATGAAAATGGAGTGGATTTTCATATAACTTTACCTAAAGAAGCTATGAAATTTATGGCAGAAAAAGGAAGTATAGCTGTTGATGGGGTAAGCCTTACTATCAATGAAATTTTAAAAAATGGTATTAGGCTTACTATTATTCCTATTACTTTTAAAGAAACGCTTTTTAAGGACTATCAAGTAGGTAGAAAAATAAATATAGAAAGCGATTTGCTTGCTCGTTATATTTATGCACAATTACAAGGTAAAAACAAAGGATTATCATGGGAAGAAGTGGAAAGAATTTCTTATCTTTATTAGAAAATGATAAAGTCGGTATTTTTTGTGCTTTTGATAAGGATTATAATGTTTTTAGGGCTAAAATTCATAATGAGAATTTATTTTCTCATTTAGGTTTTAAAGATATTGAAAAATGTGTTTTTATGGATCAAATTCACTCTCATAAAGTTATCATTTATGATGAAAATTTAAAAAATCTCAGTTGTGATGGACTTATAAGTAAAGAAAAAAATACTGCTCTTTGTGTCTTAAGTGCGGATTGTCTGCCTTTGATCTTATATCATGAAAGTGGCATTATAGCAGCTTTGCATTCAGGTAGAAAAGGAAGCTTTGAAAATATCCTAAAAGAATGCGTTGATCAAATTACTATGCAAAATTCACATTTAGATAAGAATAAATTTCATCTTTTTATTTTACCTGGAATTTGTGCTAAAAATTATGAAATAGATGGAGAAATTTTAGAATTTGCTAAAAAAGAATTTAAAGAATTTGTTCAAGATAATAAACTTGATTTAAAAGCCTTGGTAAAATTTCAAGCTCAAAATTTAGGCATTGAAAATATTAAAGATTGTGGAATTTGTAGTTTTGATGATGAGAGTTTTTTTTCTTATCGTCGCGATAAAACACCTAAGCGTTTTGTGAGTGTGGTTTATTTAAAGGATTAAAATGTATGAAAGAAAAGATTTAAGAGTGTTAAAAATCATTCAAAAAGCTAGAGAATTTGGCGATGGGGATTTGTTAAATGAAGCTTTGGTGAAACAATTAATTGATGCAGATTTTTGTGAAATTAGTGAAAAAGAAAAAGAAGAGCTTGCAACTCTTCTAAATTCTTTAATCAATGCAAAAGATAAAGCGTTGTTGAGTAATTAAAATTCTATATAGTTTTCAAAATCTTCTTCTTTTGGGGGATTAGGTTGATTCGAGGCTAGGGCTTCTTTAACAACCTGCTCGTATCCAGCTATGATATGTTTAAAATTCTCTTTTGCTTTTCCACTAAGTTCTGATTTGGCGATTTTTACAACAGATGCAGGATTTATAGCTTTATTATTTAAATATACTCCAAAATGCAAATGAGGCCCTGTGCTCATACCTGTTGAACCAACATATGCAATTACTTGTCCTTGATTTACCTTTTGTCCGTTTTTAATTTTTGCAAAACGACTAAGATGAGCATATAAAGTCATATAACCTGAGTCATGCTTGATTTGAATTACATTTCCATAACCACCTTTTGTGCCTATAAAGGTTACTACTCCTTTGCCAGCACTTTTCACAGGAGTTCCAGTAGGTGCAGCATAGTCTATACCAAGATGGGCACGATAGCGTTTTAATATAGGATGATATCTTGCTGTTGTAAAAGGAGAAGAAATTCTAGTGTAATTCACAGGTTTTGTAAGTAAAAAAGATTCTAATTCTTTGCCATCACGATCATAGAATATATCATTATAAGAAAAGACTTCTCTAGCGCTTTTATTGATTTCTACCATTGCCATTTTTATATTTATATCACCCCAAAGTTTACCCATGCGTCTTTTTTGTTCATAATATAGGGTTACTTCATCACCTTTTTGGATATTGCGAAAATTTATACTTCCTCGAAAAGCACGAACCATAGCACGAGCTAAAGTACTGCTACCACTTTCTTCATAGACATCTTGATAAGCAGAGCTTTTAATGGTTAAATGTAAAATTCTATCTTCTTTTTGATAAGATACAGGAGTAAAAGCAAGAGTGTATTGTCCATCTTTATCTTTATAGATATGAATTTGTAAATCATCACTAATTGGAATTAAAACTTGTTCTATGTTGTTGTTTTCATCTTTTAAAACTTGATATTTTATTTTATAGGCTATATCAGAAGCAAGTTCTTGATCTTCTCTATCAAGTCCATAATAAAGCGACATAGGTATGGAATTTCTTTGTAAGAATTTAAGCAAGGTATCTCCATTATCCCAAGTTAGCTCTTCAACACTTAAAGCTGCAAAACTTTGAACAACAAAAATAAATAAAAGCAATAATTTTTTCATGAGATAACCTTAATTTTTAAAAGAATTTTGAAATTTGAAAGCTATATTTTACTTTATTTTTCTTACAATTGCTTAACAAAAAAGGATTATAATTCTATAAATTTTTATTTAAGGAGCAAATTTGTTTAAAACTATAGTGTGTTTTTTAGCTTTAAACCTTAGCCTCTTTGCGGTTGGATTTGATTTAAAACCTATAAAAAGTGAACTTGTAAAAGTTGATGATATTTATGGTTATATTAAAGATAGTGATGATATAAAACTTTATTCAAGTGGCGTAGTAGTGCAACATTTTAGCAATTCGCAAAGTATCATCGCTAGAGCAAGTGTTATAGATAAAAAAAATGGTTTGGCAAAATTAGAATTTAGTGTTTTTTCAGCTCTTAAGCAAGATGCTTTGCCTTTACCAAATGTTTTACCTAAAGTAGGTGATGAGGTTGTTTTAAATTTTCTTTATGATAGAGGATTGGTAATTGCTCCTGATGAACAAACTTATAATGAACTTGTTAGAGAATTTCCGCAGATATATTTTACCCATATTGATATTTTTGGAGCACAATTAATTAGAACGGCTACTCTTTCTCCTAAGCGTTCAGATTTTAGGCAATTTTGTGATGATAATGCGGTCGGCATTTTGGTTGTGGCTTTGGAAAATCATGCAGAAGTTGTGGATTGTCAAGATTTTAATAAGCTTTATGAAGTGCCTATAAGCAAGCCAACTAGCGTTCAGGTTCCTTTTTATTCTCGTATAGGTGGATATAAAAGTAATTTTTTTGATTTTAACTCTCAAGAAATAGGAAATTATTATAGGTATTATGATGCTTTGATTAATCTTCCTAAGGTGCAATAAACATGAAAAAAGAATTTGAACAATATTTTAAACGATTTTTAGGAGAAGAAAACGCTTATTTTGATGAAATTCACAAAAGAGCTTATAGCTATGATGCGACAAAAAAACATTATTTACCTGATGGGGTTCTTTTTCCAAGAAATGAAGAAGATATTGCTCAAATTTTAAAATTTTGCAATGAAAATAATATCATAGTCATACCTCGAGGCTCAGGATCTGGTTTTACAGGAGGTGCTTTAGCTGTTAATGGCGGGGTGGTACTTGCTTTTGAAAAGCATATGAATAAAATTTTAGAAATTGATCTTGAAAATTTAGTGGCTGTTGTGCAACCTGGGGTTATTAATATACATTTACAAAAAGAAGTGGCTAAATATGGACTTTTTTACCCACCTGACCCTGCTAGCATGGAGTATTCAAGCTTAGGGGGTAATGTAAGCGAAAATGCTGGGGGAATGAGAGCTGCAAAATATGGCATTACAAAAGATTATGTGATGGCTTTAAGGGCTGTTTTGCCTAGCGGAGAAATCATTCGTGCAGGGAAACGCACTATTAAAGATGTAGCAGGTTATAATTTGGCAGGAATTTTAATCGCTAGTGAAGGTTCTTTGGCAGTTTTAAGTGAGCTTACTTTAAAATTAATACCTTTGCCTAAATTTAAAAAAACTGCTTTTGCTATTTTTCCAAGTGTAAAAAGTGCTATGAATGCGGTTTACAAAAGTCTTGCTAGCGGTGTAAGTCCTGTATCTATGGAATTTTTAGACAATCTTAGCATTAGAGCGGTTGAGAGCAAATTTAATAAAGGTTTGCCTATAGAAGCTGGAGCTATTTTGATTGCTGATGTGGATGGTAATGTTAAAGAGGCTATTGATGAGGATTTAAGAAATTTAGAATATTATTTTTTAGAAGCTGGCGCTAGCGAATTTAAAATAGCAAAAGATGAACAAGAAACCGCAGATATTTGGTTTGCTAGAAGAAATTGTTCTCAAAGCATTGCCATGTATGGAACTTTAAAACTTAATGAAGATATTACAGTTCCGCGTTCTAAACTACCTACTTTACTTGAAGGTATAGATGAGATTTCTAAAAAATATGGTTTTAAAATTCCTTGTTTTGGACATACAGGGGATGGAAATGTGCATACTAATGTTATGGTTCCTGATAAAAATGATAAAGAGCAGGTGAAAAAAGGCTATGAAGCTGTGGAAGAGATTTTTAAATTAATAGTGAAACTTGGAGGAACTTTAAGCGGAGAGCATGGTATCGGACTCTCTAAGGCACCTTTTATGAATTTAGCTTTTTCTGAAGCCGAAATGAATTTAATGAGAAATATTAAAAAAGCTTTTGATCCAAATAATATACTAAATCCTTTTAAAATGGGACTTTAGAAGGTGAAAAATTTTTTTACTATTTTACTAAATTTGCGTGATAAGGAAATTTTAAATTATGCAGCAGCGCTTAGTTTTTATACTGTATTATCTTTAATACCTATTTTATTTGTATGTTTTTCTGTTTTTACGCAAATTTCCAGTTTTAAAGCTTATTATGAAAAAGCAAAGCAAGTAATTTTTGCTTTTTTAATACCAACGCAACAAGATGTTGTTGCTACCTACATCGATACTTTTTTAAAAAATAGTGTAAATTTGGGTATTGTAGGTCTTATTGCTATGGCATTTACTTCTTTAGCTTTTTTTTCAGGCTATGATTTTGTAATCAATCGCATTACTAAAAATGAACCTAAAGGACTTTGGCAAAGTATTAGTTCTTATTGGACTCTTTTAACTCTTGTTCCTTTGGGGCTTGGGCTTAGTTTTTATATTTCAGGTTTTATCCAACAAACTTTAGATGATTATAAAATAGGGTTTAATTTTTTTGAAATTTTACCCTTTGTAATTATTTGGGGTTTATTTTTTATATCTTATTCAAGTTCTGTTCATAAGGGAACTCTTAAAAGTTTAGCTTTAGTATCTTTTGGAGCGGGTACTATTTGGTATATAGGAAAAAATTTATTTGTATATTACGTGGTATATAATAAAACATACGCTAGCGTTTATGGATCTTTTTCTACTATTTTATTCTTTTTTATTTGGATTTATATTTCTTGGATTATTTATCTTTTTGGGCTTAAACTCTATTATTTTCTAAATCACAATCATAATGAAGGGAATAAAATTCGCAAAAATACAAAGAAAAGCTAGATATTTAAATCGCACAGAGATTAAAGAAGCAATAAGATAACTTATAAAAATCCAAAATGGGATATGGATATTAGTTCCATAAATTTTAAATTTAAAAAATTCATCTAAGATAAAATTGAGCAAATCTCCATAGTTTATAAGATGCAAAAATAATACTAAAGGATAAAATATTACAAAAATTCCACTCAAAATAATACTTAAAATTTGTTGGTAGCTTATAAGTGGAAAAAAATAAAGCACAGGTAAAACCATAGCAAAAAAAGTCCAAATATTAAGCAAAATAATATTTATAAGATTATTAAATTTATTTGCAAAATGATGCATATATAAAAAAATATAAAAAACACCTAAAATAGAAAATAAAAATCCAATACTAAATAAAAGTCTAGGGTAAAGAGAAATGCACAATAAAATACTACAAAAAAGCGTAACGAAATTAATGATTTTTATATTTTTACACAATAGATAAAAAACCCAAAAAGCCATAATCAAGGAGCGCACAAAAGAAGGGACAAATCCTATTAAACAAGCATAAGCTAAAAGTAGTGCAAAAATTAAAATACTTAAATCTAAACGTAAATTTCTATAAGGAAAATATCTTTTTTGGAAAAAACTATAAATTGGAGCTAAAATAAAGAAAATTAAACTAAAAAGTAAGCCTATGTGATAACCGCTAATTGCTATAAGGTGTGCTATACCGTAGTAATTTACATCGTTTCTAAGCTCTAAAGATATGGGCAGTGCAAAAAATAAAGCACCATAAAATTCTTTAATCTTTTCATTTGTATGTTGATTTAAGAAGTAAGATATAATGGGATTGTATTCTTTTTCTTTTAATTTTTCAAAATCATAAGAAGGTGCGTAAAAACTTTTACTCAGATAGTCTTTAAAGTTAATATTATGGGTGATAATTCTAAGGCTTAAAAATTGATTCTTGCTTAAATTTAAATCCTTAAAACTTGTAGTATAAAAAGTGAAGTTTTCAGTTTGTAACTTTAAAACCCAGTATTTTTTATTTTTTTTATTATATTTTATATATTGGTGCGTTAATAGAGCGTTGTCTATAAGGTAATGTTTTTGGTTTTTAAAGTTTAAAAAATTATTATATTCTAAAAGGATATTAAAAATAAAAATAACAACAACAGAGAAAAATAAATAATGAAATTCTTTAAAAGAGTAAGAAAAAGAATTCCATAGAGACATTATTTTTTAGAAAATTTACTTAAATAAAGCCAAATTATTCCGGCTAAAAATAATAAAAATAAAGGAGCAGCATAAGGATATAAACTCAGTTTATCAAAAATTGCTTCAATAACATACCCAAAAGTATAAGCAGCAAAACCTAGAACAATAGCCCATGCCAAACTAGCTAGAGTATTGATAATAAAAAATTTAATAAAATTATATTTTGCCATACCTGCAGCTATGGGAATGAAAGTTTTTAAACCATAAATAAATTTTTGAGTTACAAGTAAAATAATTCCATGTTGTTTTGTTTTTATCATAGCAAGGGCTATCTTGCGTCGGTGTTTTTTAAAATAAGGCATAATGTCTTTTTTGTAATATTTTCCAAGTATAAAAAGCAAAGTTGAACCTATGGTATTAGCAATAAAAGCAAGAGCAATGCAAAAACTAAGATCCATTTTTCCTTGAGAACTTAAAACTCCTGCAGCTAAAATTCCAACCATCCCGCCCCCTAAAGAGTAAAAGAATAAAACAATATAACCATATTTTATTAAAGTATCAATCATATCTTGCATAATAAACCTTATTTAGCGTATTCTACAGCTCTAAGTTCACGTATAACATTGACTTTAATTTCACCAGGATATTGCATTTTTTCTTGAATTTCAGCTGCTATTTCCTTAGCTAAAAGTACACTTTCATCATCATTAACAAGCTGAGCATTGGCTATGACGCGAATTTCTCTTCCGGCATTGATTGCATAGGCATTTTTAATTCCTTCTTTACTTTTAGCGATATCTTCTAGCTCACTGACTCTTTTTAAGAAAGCTTCTAACACTTCTCTTCTAGCTCCAGGTCGTGCAGCACTTAAAGTATCTGCTGCACAAACAGCTGCTGATTCTATGCTTGTAGCTTCTTCGTGTCCATGATGTGCGTAAATAGCATTGATTACTACAGGATGCTCTTTATAGCGTTTGCAAAGTTCTGCACCTAAATCCACATGAGATCCTTCAAAATCATGGGTTAATGCTTTTCCTATATCATGTAAAATTCCCGCACGACGTGCTAAATTCTCATCTCCACCACACTCAGCAGCAATGATTCCTGCAAGGTGAGCCACTTCCAAAGAATGTGCTAAAGCGTTTTGTCCATAGCTTGCTCGGTATTTGAGTTTTCCTATGAGTTTTACAATTTCAGGGTGTATTTTATTTAAACCTAGATCCATAACTATGGTTTCGCCTTCTTCTAGAATGGCACTATCAAATTCTTTACACACTTTTTCGTGAATTTCTTCTATGCGCGCGGGTTGAATTCTGCCATCTTCAACTAAAAGTTCTATAACTTTTGTAGCAATAGCACGGCGATAAAGATTAAAACAACTTACTATAATAGCACCTGGTGTATCATCGATGATAATATCAACACCTAAAACCATTTCCAAGGTTTTAACATTGCGCCCTTCTTTACCAATGATACGTCCTTTAAGTTCATCGTTTTTAATGTTAATAACATTGATAAGTCTTTCAGCTGCAAATTCACCTGCAAAACGAGAAGTAGCTTGAGCAATGATGAAATTAGCTTTTCTTTTAGCTTCATTTTTTGCTTCTTCTTCATATTTTCTTACTATATGTGCAATTTGCTCGCGAGAATTTTCTTCTACTTTTTTAAGAATGATTTCTTTGGCTTCATTTTGTGTAAGTCCTGTCGAATGTTCTAAAATTTTTAAAACATCGTCAAGTTTTTCTTGATATTTATTTTTTAATTTATCAACATCAGATTGTAAGTTTTGAATGTGTCTTTGTGACTTGCAAAGGTATTCTTTATCTTCTTTTAGTTTTTCTTCTTCTTGCTGAAGTTTTTGTTCTTTTTTAGAAAGATCATCAAATTTTTGATTAAAATCTTTTTGAATTTTGTGAGTTTTTTCTTCGTATTTTTTTTTAACTTCTAATTCTGCATTAAGAATTGAATTTTTTGCATCTTTTAAAATAAGCTCCGCTTCGTATTCTATAGCTTTGGCTTTAGCTTTGGCTTGTTCTACGAAAATTTCATATTTGGCATCATTGATTTTTTTTGCAACTAAATATCCTATACCGAGTCCGACTATAGCGGCTATAAGTGCGATAAGTGATTCTATCATTTTTTCTTTCTTTCTTGTAATATTTTTTATAAGGGTTTATGTATAATTTTCCTGAAATATCATGCTTTTGTGTTAGATTATTTTGACTTAAAGCATCTATACTTTGGACAAATATTATATGAGGTTTGTAATTTAAATTTTCAAAAAATCTATCATAAAAACCTTGCCCATGTCCTATTCTTTTTAAATTTTTATCGACGCCAATTACAGGCACAATAGCTAAATCAATTTTTGCTTTAAAAAAAGAATCTATAGGCTCTAAAACCCCAAACCTTTTTTTAATAAAAGGCAATCTTAATTTTACAATTTTTAAACTTTTATCTTGCATAAATGGAACAAAAAGTTTGTAATTTTTATTAAGAATATGGCGAAATTTTATTAAGTTTGGTTCATAATGCAAAGGAATAAAAATTAAAATATTTTTAGCTTTAAATAGTTTTATTATTTTAAGACATTCTTTAAATATTTTATAATCTTGTTTGAAATTTAGTTTTGAATGTTTGAAAAGGCGTATTTTTTGCAATGCCCTAAAATCTGTTTTTTCCATTAATATGCCTTTAAAAAAATATTATCTTATGTATGTTATAATTTTAGCATTTTTATAAAGAAGAATAAAGGATTGATAAATAATGAAGATTAAAAAAATACTTTTACTAGTGGCAATATCTTGTTTGTTTGTTGCTTGTAGCAATGATAAAGAAAAGCAGCAAAATGATGTAAATTTAAGCACCGAGGCAAGTATAAATCAAAGTGATGATATGAATTTTAAACTTAATTTGATTGATGGAGGATCAATTTCAATTAAAAAAGAAAATGCCGTTTTAAATTTCAACGATGAAGATAAGGCAACTTTGTTTGTATTTTTTACCACTTGGTGTACCCCTTGCATTGCTGAAATCCCTCATCTTAATAAATTACAAGAAAAGTATAATAATGATTTTAATATAGTTGGGGTTTTATTAGAAGATAAATCTAACGATGAGATTCAAAAATTTATAGAACAGCATAAAATATCTTATAAAGTCGCTAATGGTGAAAATAACTATCTTTTAGCTAAAGCTTTAGGTGGGGTAAATGGAATTCCTACCATGTTTCTTTACAACAAGCATTCTAAATTGATTAATCAGTATTTAGGGCTTATTCCTGAAGAAATGCTAGAAATTGATATACAAAAGGCTATACTTTAATGTTTAATTTTTTTAAAAAAGGACTTGCAAAAACTCTTGAAAATATTGTTGGGATTAAAGGAGAGAATAAAAAGATAACCAAAGATTTGCTTGAAGAAATTTTGCTTGAAGCAGATGTAAGTTATGAAATAGTTGAAGAGATAATTTATTATTTACCACCTCAAAATGAAGTAAAAAAAGAAGATTTAAAGCGTGTTATGGGTTCTTATTTTCTTTATGAAAAAAAAGAAACCAATCAAGAAAAACCTTTTGTAGAGCTTATTTTAGGAGTAAATGGAGCAGGAAAAACAACAAGTATTGCCAAACTTGCTTATTTATATAAAAACCAAAATCAAAAAGTGATTTTAGGAGCGTGTGATACTTTTAGAGCAGGTGCGATTGAACAATTAAAACTTTGGGCGCAAAAAGTGGATGTAGATATAGTTTTAACTGCACAAGGGCATGATCCTTCAGCGGTTGCTTTTGATACCATTTCTAAAGCAAAAGCAAAGGATTTTGATAGAGTTATTATCGATACAGCAGGGCGTTTGCAAAATCAAAAAAATTTAGCCCATGAGCTTGAAAAAATTGTGAGAATTTCAAACAAAGCTTTAGAAGGTGCACCCCATAGAAAAATTTTAGTTTTAGATGGAACACAGGGAAATGCTGGAATTTTACAAGCTAAAGCTTTTAATGAGCTTGTAAAACTTGATGGTGTGATTATCACAAAGCTTGATGGGACAGCTAAAGGGGGTGCACTTTTTAGTATAGCAAGAGAGCTTGAGCTTCCTATTTTTTATGTAGGCGTGGGTGAGCAAATGACGGATTTGCAAGAATTTAATGCAAGTGCTTATTTAGATACTTTATTAGATCCTATTTTTGAATAATGGCAAAAAATAAAGCACTTTTTGAATGTCAAGCTTGTGGAAATCAACAAAGCAAATGGCTTGGAAAATGTCCTGATTGTGGAGCTTGGGATAGTTTTGTAGAATTAAAAGCTGAGCAAATTAAAGTTTTAAAAGAGCTTGCGCAAGTTAGTATGAAAACAAGTGAAGCTGTTTGTATTGAAGATGTGGAATTAGAACATTTTACAAGATACAGCACAGATGATAATGAGCTTGATTTGGTTTTAGGCGGAGGGCTTGTTGAAGGTTCTTTAGTGCTTATAGGCGGAAGTCCAGGTGTGGGAAAATCTACGCTTTTGTTAAAAATTGCTTCAAATTTAGCCAAACAGGGTAAAAAAGTGCTTTATGTCAGTGGCGAAGAAAGTAAAGCTCAGATTAAATTAAGAGCTGATCGCCTTGAGGCTAATACTCCGAATTTATTTTTACTTACTGAACTTTGCCTTGAAAATATTTTAGAAGAATTACACAAAAAGGATTATAGTATTCTTATCATTGATTCTATACAAACTCTATATTCAAATAAAGTCACTTCAGCAGCAGGAAGCATCACTCAGGTGCGTGAGATTACTTTTGAACTTATGCGTGTTAGCAAGGCTTATAATATCAGTACTTTTATCATAGGGCACATTACTAAAGAAGGTGCTATAGCAGGACCTAGGGTTCTTGAACATATGGTGGATGTGGTGCTTTATTTTGAAGGAGATGCCACTAAAGAAATTAGACTTTTAAGAGGCTTTAAAAATCGTTTTGGTGGAACGAATGAAGTAGGTATTTTTGAGATGACTACTAAGGGTTTGATCAGTGCAAAAGATTTGGCAAATCGTTTTTTTACTCGTGGAAAGGCTATTTCAGGAAGTGCTTTAGGTGTTGTGATGGAAGGATCTCGTGCTTTGGTTTTAGAAGTTCAAGCTTTAGTGTGTGAAAGTTCTTATCCAAAACGCAGCGCTACAGGGTATGAAAAAAATCGCTTAGATATGCTTTTGGCTTTGCTTGAAAGAAAACTTGAAATTCCTTTAGGGCATTATGATGTATTTGTAAATATTAGCGGCGGAGTAAAAGTAAGTGAAACTGCTGCGGATTTGGCTGTGGTTGCAGCTATTATTTCAAGTTTTAAAAATCGCCCTTTGAGCAAAGATAGTATTTTTATAGGGGAGCTTAGTTTAAATGGAGAAATTAGAGAGGTTTTTAGCCTTGATACGCGTTTAAAAGAAGCTAAAATGCAAAAATTTAAAAATGCCATTGTTCCTTCTAAGCCTTTGGAAGATATAGGGCTTAAGTGTTTTGTTGCTAAAGAACTTTCACAAGTTTTAGAATGGATGTAAATTTTCATTAAAATATAAGTAAGATTTTGCTAAAATTCCGAGTTTAGAATAAAATTTTTGAGGAAACCATGAAAGATTTATTTTTATTTAGCTCTTTGCTTGATGCAAGTCATACTTTTTCTTATTTTTTTCACATAGGTTTGGTAGCTTTAATTGCTGTTATAGTGGCTATGATGGCTACTCGTTCTATGCAACTTGTTCCACGCGGTATGCAAAATTTAGGCGAGGCTTTTTTAGAGGGAGTTTTATCTATGGGTAGAGATACCATGGGAAGTGAAAAAGGTGCAAGAAAATATCTTCCTTTGGTTGCAACTTTGGGGATTATAGTGTTTTTTAGTAATATTATAGGCATAATACCTGGTTTTCACTCTCCAACTGCAAGTTTAAATTTGACTTTGTCCTTGGCTATTATAGTTTTTGTATATTATCATTTTGAGGGTATTAGGGCGCAAGGTTTTGTAAAGTATTTTGCTCATTTCATGGGACCTATTAAACTTTTAGCTCCTTTGATGTTTCCTATAGAGATAGTCTCTCATCTTTCTCGTGTGGTTTCTTTGTCCTTCCGTTTGTTTGGAAATATTAAAGGTGACGATTTATTTTTGATGGTAATTTTAGCTTTAGTTCCTTATATAGCTCCACTTCCTGCTTATGTGCTTTTAACTTTTATGGCATTTTTACAAGCTTTTATTTTTATGATTTTAACTTATGTATATTTAGCGGGTGCAACTGTTGTTGAGGAAGGTCATTGATCTATATTTTAGAATTTTTCAAAGGTGCATCTTTAGCTTTAATGCTTTTTGGTGCACTTTTCTTCTTTTTTAAATATAATTCTTTTTTCTATCTTTGCTTGGGTATTATACCAGGTTTGCTTTTATCTTTAATTTTTGTTTTACTTATAGAAAACCATAAGCTAAAAAATGAAAATAAGTTAAGATAAAAGCAAAAAATAGTTTATTTTCTAAGCATGAAGCTCTTCTTTAAGCAAATGCTTTACAGCTTCATAAATTTTAATAGCCGCTTTGGATTTATTCATAGTATAAAGATGAATTCCATCTACGCCACTTGTGATTAAATCGACAATTTGATCGCAAGCATACGCGATACCTGCATCTTCTAAAGCCAAAGTATTATTTTCATATTTTTCTAAAATTTTAACAAATTTAGGAGGGATTTTAGCTCCGCAAAGTTGAGAAATTTTTAAAACCTGTCTTTTGTTAGTAATAGGCATAATACCTGCGTAAATAGGTATGTCAATACCTGCTAAAGCACAATTTTGTTTAAAAGTATAAAAATCTTCATTATCGTAAAAAAGTTGAGTAATGAGCTTATCTGTTCCTGCATTTACCTTAGTTTTAAGATGGTGTATATCCTCGATGAAATTTTTAGATTCATTATGTTTTTCGGGATAGCATGCGGCATAAATTTCAAAGTATTCTTGTTTTTTTATAAAAGAAATTAAATCACTAGCATAAGAAAAATCTTTGCTTTTTTTTAAATTTTCACATATATCGCCTCTTAGGGCAAGAATTTGATTAAGATTTTTTTCTTTGCATTTTTGAAGTATCTGAGTGATTTTTTCTTTACTAGAATGGATGCAAGGTAAATGTACTATGCTAGGAATTTGATATTCTTCCTGGATTAAGCTTGCAACTTCTAAAGTATTTTGTGAGTTAATAGAGCTTCCAGCTCCAAAGGTTACGCTGATAAAATTAGGACTTAATTGCCCTAAATCATCTAAGATAGCATGAAGATTTTTGATATTTTCATCCTTTCTTGGTGGAAAAACTTCAAAAGAAAAACTGCACATGAAAACTCCTTATAATTGTTCTCGTATTTTTTGCGTAGCCGTAACTAAATTTTTAAGAGAGGCTATAACTTCTTCATAAGCCCTTGTTTTAAGTCCGCAGTCTGGATTGATCCAAATTTGCTCTTTAGGTAATTTGTTTAAAATTTTTTCTATGGTTAAGCTTAGCTCTTCTATGCTTGGAACTCTAGGGCTATGTATATCATAAACTCCTGGTCCTACTTCAGTTTTAAAATGAATAGCTTTTAGGGTATCTAAAAGACTTAAGTTTGATCTTGAAGCTTCAAAAGAAATCACATCAGCATCCATAGCGTCAATTTCTTTTAAGATATCACTAAATTCACTATAACACATATGAGTGTGAATTTGAGTTTTAGCTTTTACCCCGCTATGCACAAGATTAAAAGCAGGAATAGCCCAATCTAAATACTCACTATGCCAATCACTTTTTCTTAAAGGTAGTTTTTCACGCAAAGCCGCTTCATCAATTTGTATGATTTTTATACCTGCATTTTCAAGATCTAATACTTCATCTCTTATAGCTAAGGCAATTTGCTCAGTGCTTTCTTTTAGACTGATGTCTTCTCTTGGAAAGGACCAATTAAGTATGGTTACAGGTCCAGTTAGCATACCTTTTACGATTTTTTGACTTAAACTTTGTGCAAATTTAGACCAAGCTAAGGTAATAGGCTTTGTGCGTGATACATCACCCCAAATTACAGGAGGCTTAACGCACCTTGTGCCATAGCTTTGAACCCAGCCATTTTGAGTAAATAAAAAGCCCTTTAAATTCTCTCCAAAATACTCCACCATATCATTTCTTTCAAATTCTCCATGCACTAAAACATCAAGTCCTATTTCTTCTTGAATTTGTATGCATTCTTTGATTTTTTGTTGGTTAAATTCAGTGTAGTTTTGAGCTGAAATTTTTTCTTGCTTAAAGGCAAGGCGATTAGATCTTACATCAGCACTTTGAGGAAACGAACCTATGGTTGTGGTTGGTAAAAGAGGGAGTTTTAAAAATTCTTTTTGGATTAAGGCGCGTTCTTTAAAACTAGGCGTTCTGGTAAAATCTTCTTTTTTTAAAGCCTTAAGCCTTGCTTTGACTTTTTCATCTAAACGCTCTGGGATATTTTTAAAAAGCTCTTGATTGGCTCTAAAGAGCGGATTTTCTTCGCTAGAATTTAGAATTTCTTTTAAATCTTTAAGTTCTTGAAGTTTTTCTTTGGCAAAGGAAAAAAGTTTAAGATAGTTTGAATCTAATTTGCTTTCAAATTCAGTGCTATAAGGCACATGTAAAAGTGAGCAAGAAGTGTTTAAGATGATATTTTGTGTATATTTTTGAAGCTCTTTAATAAGCTTTAGGCTTTTAGCATAATCATTAGTATAGATATTTTTGCCATTAATAAGACCTGCAAAAAGGATTTTATCTTTAGCAAAGCCGTATTTTTGAACTAAGGCTAAGCTTTGTTTACCTTCGATAAAATCAAGACCCAAAGCATCAAATTTGCTTTCTAAAAGTTTAGGATAAATATCTCTTAAGTCTCCAAAATAGCTTTGAAGTAAAATTTTAAGATCTTTTTTGTGATTTAAAAGTTCTTGGTAAAATTCTTCAAACAAAGCGATATCTTCCTTGCTTAAATCATAAACCAAATAAGGCTCATCAAGTTCAAGCCATGTCACTTTAAGTTCATTTAGTTTATCAAAAAGCTCTATGTAAGCGTTTAAAAGCTTTTCTTTGGCGAGTTTTTGAGTTTTTTCATCTTTAAAGGCAATGAGCTTAAAAAGTGTGAAAATGCCTATTAAAACAGGCTTGCTTTCTATGCCAAGCTCTTTAGCTTCGAGATATTCTTTAAAAATTTTATCCCCTGTTAAAGCTATAATATCAGCATTATCGCACTCAGGCACCAAATAATGATAATTTGTATTGAACCATTTTTTCATTGCTAAGGCTGTAACATCTCCATTTTCTCCTTGATAACCTCGACTTTGAGCAAAGTATTCATCTAAAGCATCTAAATTTAAATTTTTATACTTTGTATGAACAATGTTAAAAAGCACAGCTGCATCTAAGACATTATCATAAAGTGAAAAATCATTACTAGGGATAAAATCAATGCCAGCTTTTTGAATTTCTTGCCAGTGTCTAATCCTTAAATCCTTAGCACTCTTTAAAAGCTCCTCTTTAGAACTTTGGTTTTTAAAGTATTTTTCAATAGCAAATTTTAATTCTCTATTTGCACCTATTCTTGGGTAAGAAATGATTGAATTTTTCATATTTGTTCTCCTTAAAATGTAGGGATTAAAGCACCCTGATATTTTTCTTCTATAAATTTTTTAACTTCATCGCTTTGCAAGGCCTTTACTAGGGCTTTGATTTTAGGAAGGTTTTCATTACCTTCTTTAACGGCGATGATATTGCCATATTCACTATATTTACTTTCTGTATAAAGCCCATCTTTTACAGGGTTTAAACCTGCTAAAATAGCAAAATTGCTATTAATAAGAGAATAATCTACATCATTTAAACTCCTTGTAAGTTGAGCGTCTTTTAACTCTACAAATTTAAGCTTCTTAGGATTTTTAGTGATATCTAAAGGAGTGATGAGCTCATTATCCTTAACTTCTATAAGTCCTTTGCTTGCTACAATGCGTAAAGCACGGCTTTCATTTGTAGGATTATTGGGTATAGAAATGCTTTGTCCTTCCTCTGGGTTAAATTCTTTATATTTTTTTGAATACACTGCCATAGGTTCTATATGGATACTGGCAACTTTTACAAGATGGGTGCCTTGCCTTTGATTGAATTCTTTTAAATAAGGTTCATGCTGAAAATAATTAGCATCTAACTCACCATTTTCAACCATTACATTAGGGATTACCCCATCATTAAATTCATAAATTTTTAAATCATAACCTTGTTTTTGAAGTGCTGATTTTATAAATCTTAAAATATCTGCATGAGGTGTTATAGAAGAGCCAACTTTAAGTTCTTCATTTGCCCATGCAAAACCGGTAAAAAGAGTAGCGACGCAAAAAGCTTTAGTAAATAAAGTCATTTTTTCTCCTTTATGCAAAACTAAATTTTTCTATCAAGTCACTATGATAAATACTTGCTACATCAGGATGAGAGCGTATCATTCTTTTAAAATAATTACTTGCAACATTTCTTAAAAGTGGATTTTTAGGATCAGTATCCACACCTTTGCTTTCTTTGGCAAGCTCTGGATTTAACTTAAAAATAGGTATATCCTTATCAAGTTGCACTCCAAGAAAATAAGCTATGCTAAAGCGTTCTTTTGGGCTTAAATTCACGCGGTGAATAGTAGCTTTTAAATAGCCATTGGTAGCTAGTTCTAAAAATTCTCCTATATTAACTACAACGCTATTTTCAAGCGGGGGTATACTAAGCCATTTACCATCTATAAAAGCTTCAAGTCCACTTTGTTTTTCTTGAAAAACAAAAGTGATAAGCCCACCATCTTTATGTGAACCTACGCCTTGAGTGATATTTTTTGAGCTTTTTGGATAATGTATGATTTTACAATGTTCGTAAGAATTTTCTCCATAAAGTTTATCAAAAGCATTGCTAGGTAGATCAAGAGCTTGAGCAAAGGTTTTTAAAAGCTTTAAACAAGCTTTTTTGGTTTGTTTGTGCCAAGTTAAGAAAGTTTTTTTAAGTTCTGGAATTTCACTAGGCCAAAGATTAGGACCTTCTAGTCTTTGCCATAAGGGTGAGTTTAAATTCCAGTTTAAAGCATCTCTTTCTGTGCCTATATCCAGTTGTTCTCTATAATCCTTAGTTCCTGCTGTGTATTCAAAACCTTCGCTAGTATAACCTCTAAATTGAGGAGAATGTACCATAGAAATAAGCTCTTTCGAACTTCTAGAAAGATTAAAAAATTCTTTGCCAAGTTTGAATAATTTCTCGTTTAAATTTTTATCTATACTGGTATTGATAAGATAAAAAAAACCTATTTTAGAAGCAATTTCTCTTAAATTTTTAAGAAAAGTGCTTTTATCTTTTTCATAAGCTTGTAAATCAAGTATAGGTAAATTCATTTTTGCTCCTTAAATTAAAATTAAGGATAAGAAGATATTTTGAATTAAATTTTATTAGAGAAATTTTTGTAAGTTAAGATTTTAAATGAGTATTTTGAAAAAATAAACTTTTTTGACTTTCTTACACATTATATCTCCTTATCCACTTTTTGGACCTTTGGAAACATAATGTTAAGCCAAAGGACGCACTAGATACTACACATCTCGCACATCAGTTTCATTTTTTCTCCTTTTAAAATAATAAAATTTCAAAATCATATATAAAAATATATTAATTAAAGCTTAATCGTTTAAAAAATAAAGATTCTTTTTAAGCATTCTCGAGTTTTAATTCTTTGTTATTCATTATGCTAATACCTAGATTTAAAACCTTTTGGGCAATTTGTTTGGCTTCATCTAAAGAATGCATTGCGCAAGTTCCGCATTGATAGATATTAAGTTCAGGAATTTTGCTTTGATCGCTTACGCTTAAAACATCTTTCATAGCTGCTTTCCAAGCTTTAGCAACACTTTTTTCATCTGGTGTTCCAATTAAACTCATATAAAAACCCGTGCGACAACCCATAGGTGAAATATCAATAATTTCAACTGAATTTGAATTTAAATGATCTCTCATAAATCCTGCAAATAAATGTTCTAAGGTATGAGTACCTTTTTCGCTCATAATGTCTTTATTTGGTATGCAAAAACGCAAATCAAACACGCTAATATCATCGCCCTTAGGTGTTTTCATAACTTTAGCTAAACGCACAGCAGGAGCTGGCATTTTAGTATGGTCAACTTTAAAGCTGTCTAATAATGGCATTTTAACTCCTTAAATATAAATTGTCTAAGAATTATAGCATTTAAAGTTAATATTTAAAGCCTTTCTAAAAGAAAAAAAGATAAAATAAAACATTTAAAAATTCAAGGAAATTTTATGTTTGAAGTAGTTATAGGTCTTGAAGTTCATACTCAGTTAAATACAAAAACAAAAATCTTTTGCTCATGTGCAACTTCTTTTGGAGAAGCTCCAAATACCAATGTTTGTCCCACTTGTTTGGCCTTACCAGGAGCTTTGCCTGTTTTAAATGAAGAGGCTGTAAAAAAAGCTATAGCTTTTGGAAAAGCTGTCAATGCAACAATTAATAAAAAAAGTGTTTTTAATCGTAAGAATTATTTTTATCCAGATTTACCTAAAGCCTATCAAATTTCACAATTTGATATCCCTATAGTAGAAAAGGGTGAGCTTTTTATCAATGTAAAGGGTGAAAATAAACGCATAGGTATTACAAGAGCACACTTAGAAGAAGATGCAGGTAAAAATATCCACGAAAATAATTTTTCTAAAGTGGACTTAAATCGTGCAGGAACTCCTTTGCTTGAGATTGTCAGCGAACCTGAGCTTAGAAGTAGCGATGAGGCAGTAGCTTATCTTAAAAAACTTCATTCTATTATACGCTTTTTAGACATTTCAGATGCAAATATGCAAGAAGGAAGTTTTAGATGCGATGCAAATGTTAGTATAAGACCTAAGGGCGATACAAAACTTTATACTAGAGTAGAGATTAAAAATCTTAATTCTTTTCGTTTTATCCAAAAAGCTATAGAATATGAGGTAAAAAGACAAAGTGAGGCTTGGGAAGATGGAACTTACGAACAAGAAGTAGTTCAAGAAACTAGACTTTTTGATACGACAAATTTAGTTACAAGAAGTATGCGTGGCAAAGAAGAAGCGGCAGAATATCGCTATTTTCCTGATCCTGATTTATTGCCTGTTTTATTAAAAGATGAGTTTTTGGATATTAAAATCCCTGAACTTCCTGATGAGAAGAAAGCACGCTTTATAGACGAGCTTGGTATAAAAGAAAGTGATGCTGAGGTTTTAATCAGTTCTTTAGAAATGAGTCGTTTTTTTGAAAGTCTTATTTCTCAAAATTTAAATCCTAAACTTTGTGTAAATTGGTTAAATACTGAACTTATGGGACTTTTAAAAGGAGAATTGACTATAGAAAATTCTCCCGTAGATGCTCAAAAGCTTGGAGTTTTAATTAAACGCATAGAAGATGGCACTATCAGTGCAAAAGCGGCTAAAGATGTTTTGGCTTTTGTATTTGAAAATACTAGCGTGGAAATTGATGAAGCTATAGAAAAGCTAGGACTTAAACAAGTAAGTGATGACTCAGCCATAGAAGCGGTGATTGAACAAATTTTAAATGCAAATGCCGATAAGGTTGCAGAGTATAAAAGTGGTAAAGAGAAGCTTTTTGGATTCTTTGTAGGTCAAACCATGAAAGAAGGCAAAGGAGCTTTTAATCCTGCAAAAGTAAATGAAATTTTAAAAACAAAGCTTGGTTGATGCGTATAGCGGTTATTGGTGCGGGAAAATGGGGCAGTGCTTTACATCTAGCCTTAAAAGAAAATCACAATTGTTTTATCAGTTCTTTGCATCAGCGTGATTTAGAAGATTTTGTTAGCATAAAAGAAGCTTTAGAATGTGAATATCTTGTTTTTGCTTTAAGTTCTCAAGGGATGCGTGCTTGGCTTAAAGAAAATTTCATCAACAAGGGACAAAAAATTTTAATTGCTTCAAAAGGCATAGAAGATCAAAGTTGTCAATTTTTAGATGAAATTTTTTTAGATTTTGTACCAAAAGAAAATTTTTGTGTTTTAAGCGGTCCTTCTTTTGCTGCTGAAGTGATGCAAAAACTTCCTACTGCTTTGATGATTAGTGGGATAAATCAAGAGCTTTGTAAAAAATTTGCAAGTTTTTTCCCTGATTTTATTAAAACTTATATTGATAATGATGTTCGTGGTGCTGAAATTTGTGGTGCTTATAAGAATGTTTTAGCAATTGCAAGTGGGATTAGTGATGGGTTAAAACTTGGTAATAATGCAAGAGCAGCACTGATTTCAAGAGGACTTATAGAAATGCATCGTTTTGGTAAATTTTTTGGCACTAAAGAAGAAACTTTTTTAGGATTGAGTGGGGCAGGGGATTTGTTTTTAACTGCAACGAGTGTTTTATCAAGAAATTATAGAGTGGGTTTAAAACTGGCGCAAAATCAAAAATTAGATAGTATTTTAGCCGAACTTAATGAAGTAGCAGAAGGTGTAAAAACTGCTTATGCTATAGAAAAACTAGCAAAAATGAAAGGAATTTATACACCTATTGTAAATGAAGTAGTGGCAATTTTTAAGGGTAAAAGCGTGCAAGAAGCAACGCAGAATTTATTAAAGCAAAATGATTAAGGAAAAATCATGATAATTAAAAATGCAAAAATTTATGGAGATTCTTTACAAGATATAGAGGTTAAAGAAGGAAAAATTACCAATATTGGTTCTAATTTACAAGGTGAAGAAATTTTAGATGCTAAAGGTATGACTTTACTTCCATCTTTTGTGGATTTGTGTGTGAGTTTAAAAAACGATAAATTTTCTTTAGCTAATTTAGAGCTTTTGGAAAATGAGTGTCTAAAAGGAGGAATTTCTAGTATAGTTTTGCGTGATTGCATGGATTTTGATGAAGAAAGTTTTGCTTTATTTTTACAAAATTTAGCTCAAAGAAAGATGCAATTTTTTTCAAGTGTGCGGGTTAAGGATACAAACGGTAAACTTAAAAATTTAGCTACTCTTTTAAATAAAGGTGCTTGTGCTTTAGAGCTTGATAGTTCTTTGGATGCAAATACTTTAAAAGTAAGCTCGCAATATGCTTTTATGAAAGACTCTCCAATTTTTGTGCGTTGTTATGATAAGGATTTTGATGATAATGGAGTGATGAATGATTGTGAAATGAGTTTTGAGCTAGGGCTTATAGGCATGAGTAAAATCGCTGAAACTAGCCAGATAGCTAAAATGAAAGAATTGGCTAAATTTTATAAAAATAAAGTTATTTTTGATCTTTTAAGTTTGAAAGATTCTTTAGTATTATTAGATGAAAAGGATTTAAAACTTGTAAGCATTCATCATCTTATCAAAGATGATAGTGCTTGTGAAGATTTTAATACGGCTGCGAAACTTATGCCGCCTTTAAGAAGCAAAGAAGATGTTTTGGCTTTAAGAGAGGCTTTAAAAGAAGGAAAGATTAGGTTTTTAACTTCCCTACATAGTGCAAAATCAATTTCTTTAAAAGATTTAGCTTTTGATGAAGCGGCTTTTGGAATTCATAGCGTATGCGAATTTATAAGTCTTTGTTATACTTTTTTAATCAAAGAAGGATTTTTAAATTGGCAAGAGCTTTGTCAATTTACAAGTAAAAATCCTAGTGAATTTTTAGGTTTAAATAGTGGAGTTATAGAAGTTGGCAAAGAAGCTAATCTAGTTCTTTTTGATGAGAATGAAGAAATTTTTGCTCCAAAAAGTTCTCTTTATTCTGAGGATAAACTTTTTGGAAAGATTAAAATGCATATAATTAAAGGAAAAAATATTTTAGAAAAATAAGCTTTACTTAAATTCCTAAAGATAGTTTAAATCCTAAAAATACAAGTGCTGCCATAATACCAGCGGCTGGTAAAGTGATAATCCAAGCCAATCCTATAGGCTTCATCATAATCCAATTTGCGTTTTTATTATACACTCCTATACCCAAGATAGCACCTATGAGTATATGGGTGGAGCTAACAGGAATTCCAAATTGTGTAGCTAAGAGTATAACTATGCTTGCACCAAGTTCTGCAGAAAATCCAGTAGTAGGCCGTATGGTTGCAAGTTTTGAACCCACTGTAGTAATCACTTCTTTACCTAAAAACCAAAGTCCTACAACTAGAGCAACTCCAAACATAGCTAAAGCAGCAAAAGGTACAGGAGAAGTCGCGTTAATTGTGCCGTTTTTTAAGACATCTAAAATCGCTGCAAAAGGACCTATAGCATTGGCTATATCATTGGCTCCGTGTGAAAATGCAAAACTAGAGGCTGTAAATATTTGAAACCATGAGAAAATTCTATCAGTAGTTTTATTAAGTTCTGTTTTTTTAACGATTTTGACTATAGCAAATGTTACAACATAACTTATAGTTCCTATAATTCCGATAATCCAAAAGTTTTGTAAAATATCCAAAGTGCTAACATTATTTAAACCTTTAAATAAAAACATTGCCGAAATGATAGCAGCAGCAATACAAGCAATGATTGGCATATGAGTTTTTAAAATAGAGTAAATATCTATATCTTTTTCTTGATCCTTAAATTCCTTCATTTTATTTCTATAGAAATTATTTTCTTGTTCTTCTTCATCCAAAGCTATAGCGGAAAGTTCTTTGATTTGTTCTTCTTGGGATTTTGTTTTTAAATTTAAAAAATATTCTTCTTTGAATTTTTTTCTTTCTTTTTTGATATTTTTCAAATCATCATTTAGTTTTTCTGATGGTTTTAAAATTTTCTTATCAATATATGAATAAATAATATAAGCTACAATACCCCCTAAAAGAGGCGAAGCTACCCAAGAAATAGCTATTCTTAAAATTTCACTCCATTTAACCATAGAGAGTGTTTGGATTCCATCAAATTTTAAAAGCCCCATCATAATGCTAGCACCTACAATCCCACCAACTATACTGTGTGTGGTTGATACAGGTAAGCCTTTCTTGGTTGCAATAAAAATCCAAACCCCAGAGCTTAAAAGTGCAGCAAGCATAATGATAACAAAAAGCATAGGATCTAAAGAATTTGGAAAAATAACAATACCGCTGCGTATGGTCTTAGTAACTTCTGCGCCTGCGAAGATTGCCCCGCTTAGCTCAAAAACAGCTGCTATAATTAAAGCTTGTTTAATGGTTACTGTTTTTGCGCCAACGCTTGTTCCAAAAGAATTGGCTACATCATTTCCACCTATATTAAATGCCATAAAAATGCCAAATATAGAAGCAAGAATAAAAAGAATCAATTGATGTTGCGAAATATAACCAAATCCCCAAATAACAAATGCGATAGTACTGATAATAAAAATAACAAAAGCTATGAGGTTGTCTTTTTGCATTAATAACCCTTTTTTATTTTAATTATACACTTATTTACTTTAAATTTGCTAATTTTATTTTTTAGTCTTTGTGGAATTTTTATTTATATTATTTTTTTATAATAAATACTCAAACAAGAAATAATAAGGAATATAAGAATAATGAGGGGTATTTTTTATATAATAGCATTGTTTTCTTTACTCAATGCCGATGAACTTACAGAGGCTTTAGCAAAAAATAATAATCAAAATTCTTGGGAGCACTTTGATTATAAAAATACCAAAGAAGCTCCAAAAATTCAAGAAGAGAATGTGGATTTTAAAAGCACTTTTGATAGCTTACTTTCAAAAACTTTAGAAAATAATAATGGTATAGATAAAACAGATGGGAATTTAGATTTTCAAAACGAAAACGCGCAGGTTAAAAATTTAAGTTCTCTTTATGAGGGGGAGAATAATTCTTTGCTTTTTCAAAAAGAACTTTTTGTGGCTCAAGATAATTATAATTACTCAGGGGGTTTAATCAATCGTTATGAAAAAGATGATTTTTTATTTGGAGTTAATGGTTTTATTGATAAACAAAAAGAACAAAAAGATACTAAAAGCTTTGGTACAGAGTTTGGTTATAGTAAATTTATAAAGGCTTATAGTAATTATTATATACCCAATGAAGCAGAAAAAAATTTACAGCTTGGAATGAGTTTTGTAATTCCAACTTATACCGCTTTTGCTTTTGATATAAGTAAGGATAATGATAAAACTAATTATCAAGTATCTTACTCTCCTTATAGTGTATTTAGTTTAAATTTATTGCGTCGTGATTATAGTGCAAGAGAGACTGTTGATGATACTGTTGTTCAAGTTGGATTTAGTTTTAATTTCAATGAAAGTTTTTTAAAACAATTTAGGAAAAAAGATAATACTTTAGAGGAGGTTAATCGATATGATTTCCTCCAAAGAACTCACTAGTTCATTCCAGCATTATGAAATTTTTCTGGATTATCCATAGCATAGCGGAATTTTTCCCAATCAATTTGTTTATCCCAGATGGCAACGATTAAGGCTGCTACTGAATTTCCACAAAGATTTCCAACCGCTCTCATTTCAGACATAAATTTGTCAACACCTAAAAGAACACCTATAGCAGCTACTGGTAGAACTTGTGCTAAGGTTGCATTTGCTTCAGAAATTTCCATATTTCCTAAAGCTGCAAGCGTACTTCCAAGCACTATAAAACCTGATCCAGTTACACCCACTGCACCTTTTGAAGCTATCATTAATACTATTAAAATGCTGATTTCGTGTGCTAAACTTAAATTTACATTGAAGGCTTGTGCTAGAAAGATTAAGCTCATAGCTAGATAAATATTTGTACAATCAAGATTAAAACTATATCCCGTTGGTAAAACAAGTCCGACTGTTGCTTTAGAAAGCCCTGCTTTTTCTAGTTTTCTCATTAAAGGAGCAAGTGCAGACTCGCTTGAACTGGTTGCAAAAACGATCAATACTTCTCTTGAGATAAATCTCATAAATTTGAAGATATTTACTTTTGCAAAATAACAAATCAGACCTAAGATTCCAAATATAAAAACAAGACATGAAATCAGCATTACTAAAAGTAAATATGCTAAGTTGATCAAAGAGCCAATTCCGTATTGAGCTATGAGTACAGCCATTGCTGAAAAGGCGGCAATAGGACTAAAATACATAATGATTTGTAGAATTTTAAAAACAAAATTTTGTACCACTTCAAAAACTCTTTGAATTGCCTGTTTGTCTTCTATTCTCATTAAAGAAATAATCAAAGCAGTAATTATAGCAATAACTAAAACTTGTATGGTTTTTCCTTCTGTAAAAGGTGTGATAATATCAGTAGGCATAGCATCTTTTAAAATATGCATAATCTCAGAGCTCGCACTTACTTCTGTGGTTTGAGAAATGTATTTTTGAACGCTTTTTGTATCAAGTTGACTTGGATCAAGATTCATTCCATGGCCTGGTTGCATAACATTTGCCATAAAAATACCTATAGCAAGTGCTAAAGTACTTACAACTTCAAAGTAAATAACCGCTTTAGCACCAATGCTACCTACTTTTTTTAAACTTTCAAGACTAATGATGCCCAAAACCAAAGTAACAAAAATAATAGGGCCTATAAGAACCTTTAAAGCACCTATAAAATAATCAACTCCTGGTTTGCTAGCAATGGCTAATTCTTTATCTGTATAGCCAAGTACAATACCTGTAATAATGCCTATAATCACCCAAAATCCAAGACTTTTGATAATACATTTATATAAAGGCGGTTTTCTTTCAGCTAAAGTTTGACTTAAAGTTTCCAAGTTTATTCACTCCTTTTGATCTTTGTAAAATATAATTTTAACAATGTGTATCGTAAATTTTAACAAAAAAACAAATCTAGAAATACTTTCTTTTATATGATATGATAATTTTTTATATAAACGTTACAAAATTTCTCATTATTTGCATTATAAAATTTAAAATATTTTTGAAAATTTTATAATTTTGTAATTCAGTTTGCTTTTTGTTATTTATTATTGGTAATAATTCTATTTTTGATTTATTTGTTTTATTGGGATGTTTTAAATTATGAAAGAAATAGTTTTGTCTGAAAATGCTTTAATTACTTCTAAAACAGATCTTAAGGGGAATATCATTTATGCCAATAATGACTTTTTAAAATACGCAGGTTATAAAGTCGATGAGCTTTTATATAAATCTCATAATATAGTAAGACATGAAGATATGCCACGCACTGTATTTAAATGTCTTTGGGATTATATTCAAAAAGGAGATGAAATTTTTGCATTTGTGAAAAATAAATCCAAAGATGGTAATTTTTACTGGGTTTTTGCAAATGTAAGTGCTTCATTTGATGCTAATGGAGATATCATCAATTATTATTCTGTTCGTCGTGCACCCAATAGAAAATCTCTTTCTATAATTGAAGAAGTTTATAAAATTTTACTTGAAAAAGAGCAAAAATCAGGCATTAATGCTGGAGTTTCAGCTTTAATGGATATTGTAAGTTCTTATAAAATGACTTATAATGAACTTATTTTTAACTTACAAGAAAATAACTAAATAAGATATATTTAATCTTTTTTATTGTATAATTTTCGCCTAAAAATTAAAGTAATATATTATTAAAGTATTGTTTTGATTTATGATTTCAAAAAATTTTCAATAAAAGGGGTAAATTTATGGTGAAAAATGGATTATTATCAACTATTTTTCTAAGTGTTATCGGTGTTTTAGGTGTCATTTTTATTCATATTTTTGTTGGAGCGATAATTTTTGTTTTAATCGCTGTTTTAATGATTTATTTGCTTAGACAACACAAAGATGAGCAAATAATGATAGATAAACTTTTGGTTCTTTGTAGAGAGTTAAAAGAAGGAAATTTTGACAATAGAATTATCTATGTAAAAACAAAAAGCAAAAAATTAGCCGAAATAGCAGATAATCTTAACAATACTATTGATGGGCTAGAAGCTTACTTAAGGGAAATTAATACTTCTATTTCTTGTTCTCAAAAAGGTGAATTTTATCGCAAGGCTTTGCCTGAAGGTTTAAAAGGAATTTTTGCTCATAATATCGAATTTATAAATAAAGCTTTAGCAAACATAGAAGTGACAGCAAGATCTACTTTTAAAAATGCTTTATCAAGAACTTTAATGGATTTAAGCCTTGGAAATCAAAATAAAGACATGTCTCAAATTTCTAGCTCATTAAATCAAGATATTAGCATGATGAAAAATGTATATGATACAGTGGATGCCATTTCTCATACAGCTACAGAAAATGGTTCAGAGGTGGATTCTCTTCAAAGTGCTATGGGTTCCTTAATGGATGTTGTAAATTCGAGCAAGGAGACAGTACAAACTTTTGTGGCTAATTCACAAAATATCACTTCAGTGGTTGAAGTAATACGCGATATAGCCGATCAAACCAATCTTCTAGCTTTAAATGCTGCTATTGAAGCTGCGCGTGCAGGAGAGCATGGTAGGGGCTTTGCGGTTGTGGCTGATGAAGTTAGAAAGTTAGCAGAAAGAACTCAAAGATCTACAAGCGAAATTTCTATTGCAATTCAGACTATGCAACAAGATTTTGTAAATATCCAAAGTGGCAGTGAGCAAGTTTTTAACATTGTTAGTGAATCTGAAGAAAGAATTAATAAATTTTCTCAAGCTTTTAAACGTCTAGAAGAAAATAGTAGTGCTCTTGGTGTTAATTTTGGATCCTTTGCAAAGAGATTGATTTTGTCTGTGGTTAAAATCGATCATATTCTTTATAAATCAAATATATATTTAAATTTAAATGGGGCTCAAAATTTCAATCTTGAAAGTGTAGATCCAATTTCTAATCTTTGTCAAGATGAGAGAGCTCAAGGTGTTATTAATGAGCTTAGTTCTGAAACTGAGTTAAAATTAGCTAAAGAATTTATAAAAGATAACGCTAAAAAAGCAATAGAAGAATCAAGTCAAGATTATATCGATCAAAAAGCTTATGATGCGATTGTAAATGATATTAAATCACTAGAGCAAAGAAGTGCTGAAATCTTAGCAAAATTAAAAATATAAATTAAGAGGGTGGGAAAATGTCAAGAGAAATTTTTTTACAAGAAGATAGTTTAATTACTTCTAAAACAGATTTAAAAGGTAAAATAGTTTATGCAAATGATGATTTTTTAAAGTATGCAGGTTATACCATGGGTGAAGTTTTAAATAAACCTCATAACATAGTAAGACATGAAGAGATGCCAAAAACTGTTTTTAAATATTTATGGGATTATATGAAAGAAGGCAAAGAAATTTTTGCTTACGTAAAAAATAAAACCAAAGATAACAATTACTATTGGGTTTTTGCAAATGTAACCCCATCAATAGATGTTAATAATAATATCATAGGCTATTATTCCGTTCGTCGTATGCCAAATAAAAGCGCTATTTCTACAATAGAAAGTCTTTATAGCGATCTTTTAAGAGCAGAACAGCAACAAGGCTTAAATAAGGGTGTTGAGATGCTTAAAAATTTCTGCAAAGATGCAGATAAAACTTATAATGAGCTAATCTTTTCTCTTCAAGAAGCTAAATAAATTTTTGTTAGACTTAAAACGAGTTTGTTTTAAGTCTAAATATTATATAATCTTTCTTTTAAAAATTCACATTTTTCAAGGCAAAATATGTTTGATGTCATTGTTATAGGTGGTGGACATGCAGGTGTTGAAGCAAGTGCTGCTGCTGCTAGAATGGGTAAAAAAACCTTACTTTTAACTACATTGATTGAGCAAATAGGAGCGGCAAGTTGTAATCCAGCCATAGGTGGACTTGCTAAAGGGCATTTGGTAAAAGAACTTGATGCCATGGGTGGTCTTATGGGTGAAATCACCGATGAAGCAGGGATACAATTTCGCATTTTAAATGAAAGTAAGGGTGTAGCCGTTCAAGGAAGTAGGGCGCAAATTGATATGGATAAATACCGTATCATTGCACGTAATAAACTTTTAAAACTTCCAAATTTAGAAATTTCTCAAGAACAAGCGAGTGTTTTAATCGTAGAAAATGATGAAGTTAAAGGCGTAAAAACAAATTTAGAAAATATATATTTTGCCAAAAAAGTCATCCTAACAACAGGAACTTTTTTAAATGGACTTATTCATGTAGGTGAAAATAAACTTCAAGCAGGAAGGGTAGGGGAGCTTGCTTCGGTAAATTTAGGAAATTATCTGCAAACTTTGGGTTTAAAAATGGGACGTTTAAAAACAGGAACTTGCCCAAGAGTGGATGCAAAAAGCATTGATTTTAGCGTGCTTGAAATTCAAGATGGTGATATAAATCCTAAAGCTTTTAGTTTTCGTTCAAGAAATTTCAATCCTACTCAACTTCCTTGTTATATCGCACGCACTAATACAACTACACATGAGATTATTAAGAATAATTTTTATCGTGCTCCGCTTTTTACAGGACAGATTGAAGGTGTGGGGCCAAGGTATTGTCCTTCTATAGAAGATAAGATCAATCGTTTTAGCGACAAAGAAAGCCATCATCTTTTTATAGAGCCTCAAACTATCGATGCGACGGAGTATTATATCAATGGTTTTTCTACTTCTTTACCTTATGAAGTACAAACTCAAATGTTGCGTTCTGTAAAGGGTTTTGAAAATGCTAAAATAACCCGTTTTGGTTATGCTATAGAATATGACTATATAGAGCCAACTGAACTTAAGCATACTTTAGAACTTAAAAAGATTAAAAATCTTTATTGTGCAGGACAGATTAATGGAACTACAGGTTATGAAGAGGCTGCAGCACAAGGCTTTATGGCGGGAATCAATGCAAGCTTAAGCATAGATATGAAAGAGCCTTTGATTTTAAGGCGTGATGAAGCTTATATAGGAGTTTTAATCGATGATTTGGTAGTAAAAGGCACAAAAGAACCTTATAGAATGTTTACTTCAAGAGCGGAATTTAGACTGCTTTTAAGGGAAGAAAATGCTATACTTAGACTTGGAAAATATGGCTATGATTTAGGGTTTTTAAGCGAGCAAGATTTTACTTATATACAAAATATCGCAAACAATCTTCAAAAAGGACTTGAATTTTTACTTTCTAAAGAATTTACGCCTAACAACCAAAATAATGCTTTTTTAGAGAGTTTAGGAGAAGATAAAATTTCTTCTATAGTCAATCTTCAAAAAATTGTTGCAAGAGCAAGTTTTGATATAGAAAAATTAAAAAAACTTGACCCTGTATTTGAAACCATGGATCATTACTCCTTAAGAGAGATTTTAAATGAGGCAAAGTATTATCATTACATTAGTATGCAAAAAGCTCAAGTAGAAAAAATGAAAAATCTTAGTGAGCTTAAAATTCCTGAAAATTTTGATTTTAAAAGTGTAAGTGGTTTGAGTAATGAGGTTGTAGAAAAGCTTAATCATCATAAACCTCCAACCATTTTTGCTGCAAGTCAAATCAGTGGAATCACTCCTGCAGCGTTGGATATTTTGCAAATTTATATCAAAATGCAAAAGAAAAAAGCTTAAATGCTTGCTTTTTTTATTTTTTTATCTACTTTAGTTTTACTTTTTTGGCGTCCATGGAATTTACCTATTTGGGTATTTTCTAGCTTGGGGGCTTTTTTTGTTTTTATTTTTCAATTGGTAGATTTTAAAGATGCTTGTTTTGTTTTTTCTTTGGTTTGGGATAGTTCTTTAACTTTGGTTGGGTTGATTATCCTTTCTTTTAGCTTGGAAGCTTTGGGATTTTTTGATTTTATTGCGAGTAAAATTTTGTATTTTTCTAGAGAGAAAAATCAAGAAAAAATTTATATCAGTACAAAAAAAATGATGTTATTTTTGTTGATTTTTGTATTTTTTCTTTCTGCATTTTTTGCTAACGATGGAGCGATTTTAATCATTACACCTATTATTATAGCTTTATTTTCAACTCTTAAAGATTGTAAAAATCATGCTTTTATTTTAAGTTCTTTTTTACTTAGCCTTTCTTTTTTATGTGATGCAAGTTCAAACGCTTTGGTTATTTCAAATTTAACCAATATCATCACAGCAAATTATTTTAAGATAGAATTTTTAGAATTTGCTAAAAATATGTTTTTGCCAAATTTTTTTGTTTTGCTTTCTACTATAGTTACGGTTTTTGTGCTTTATGTGAGAGTTTTACCTAAAAGGCTTGAATTTAAATTAATCAAAAAAGAGCAAATTTCATTGAAATTGTTTTTTCTTTGCATAGTATTTTTATTTCTTTTTGTTATCAGTTTTTTTATAGGTGAAATTTTTAATATTAAAATAAGTTTTTTTGCTTTGCTTTGGGCGGGAATTTTTTGGCTTATTATTTTAAAAATTCAAGGTAAAAAAAGTATTAAAATTCTTTTTGAAGCACCTTATGGAGTTTTGCTTTTTAGTTTTGGGCTTTATATGGTGGTTTTTGCTTTACATAAAATAGGTGTGAGTGAAATTTTGGTTAAAAGCTATGCTTTTTTGATGCAAGATAAGAGTGGAATTTTTGGTGTGGCTTTGATTTCAGCTTTTGGATCTTCTGTGTTTAATAATTTGCCTATGGTTTTAATCGGAGATTTGGCATTAAAAGAATATTTTGAGAATTTTTCTTTTGATTCTTTGATGATTTATGCACATCTTTTAGGTGTAAATATAGGTCCAAAACTTACGCCAATAGGTTCTTTAGCAACTTTGCTTTGGCTTGGAGTTTTGGCTAGAAAAGGCATTAATATTTCTTTTTGGCAATATTGTAAATTTGGCTTTTTGATAACTTTACCTGTGCTTGTTTTTTCTCTTTTTGCTCTTATTGTCTAAATATCAAAACTTGTTAAACAAAGAAAAAATTTATTTTAATTTCGATAAACTTTTAACTTGGTTAAAAAATAAAATCGAAAGGAGCAAGTTATGGCTACATCTGAGAGTAGACGAAGCTTTATGGGCTTTGCATTTGGAAGCGTAGCTGCTGTAGGCGGTGTTTTCTCACTTGTTGCGATGAAAAAAACTTGGGATCCGCTTCCAAGTGTTAAAGCTGCAGGTTTTACTACAGTAGATTTATCAGGAATGCAAGATGGAGAGCTTAGAACTATAGAATGGCGTAAAAAGCCTATTTTTATATTAAAAAAAGATGCGAGTATGCCAAAAGATGAAAAACGTGATGTTGTGGTAGATAACGCAGCTTATACTGTGGTTATAGGACTTTGTACACATTTGGGTTGTATACCTGCTTACCAACCAAGTGAGCAATTGTTTAAATGCGCCTGTCATGGTGGAGAATTTGACACAAGTGGAAAAAATGTCTTTGGACCTCCTCCAAAGCCTCTTGAAATTCCTCCTTTTAAAATTGATGGAACCAAGCTTGTTTTAGGTGAAGAGGGTTCTGAATATAAAAAAATGATAGCGGAGGCTTAAGATGGCACAAATTAGAAAAGCTAATGGTCTTGTAGATTGGCTTGATCAAAGACTTGCGGTACATAAACTGCTTGATGTTTTAATGGTAAAGTATTGGATACCAAAGCAAATTAACTTTCTTTGGGCAATGGGGGTTATTTTAACCACTCTTTTTGCAGTGCTTTTTGTTACAGGACTTTTACTTGTGATGTATTATAAACCAGATACTGCACTTGCTTTTGATAGTGTGAATAAGACTATTATGCAAGAGGTGGACTATGGATGGCTTTGGCGTCACATGCATGGTGTTGCCGCTTCTGTTGTATTTTTGATTATATACATACATATGCTAACAGGAATTTATTACGGTTCTTATAAAAAAGGTCGTGAGATGATTTGGGTTAGCGGTATGCTTTTGTTTGTTGTATTTTCTGCTGAAGCTTTTAGTGGGTATATGCTTCCTTGGGGACAAATGAGTTATTGGGCAGCTCAAGTAATCACTAATCTTTTTGGAGGGATACCATTTATTGGCCCTGAACTTGTGATTTGGATTCGTGGAGATTATGCGGTTTCTGATCCAACTTTAACAAGATTTTTTATGCTTCATGTGTGCTTGCTTCCTATAGTTATCATTGCTATTATAGCATTTCACTTCTATTCTTTAAGAATTCCTCATGTTAATAATGAAATTTCTGAAGAACTTGACTTTGATTTAGAGGCTGAAAAATACATGGCAGGTGACACAAAGGGTTCTAAAGTGATTCCTTTTTGGCCAGGATTTTTATCAAAAGATTTTATGTATATAAGCTTTTTTATGATTTTCTTCTTTTATTTGGTCTGTTTTAAATTTGAATTTGCAATGGATCCAATTAATTTTGATCCAGCTAATGCGCTTAAAACACCAGCTCATATTTATCCTGAGTGGTATTTCTTATGGAGTTATGAAGTTTTAAGAGGATTTTTCTTTGATATTGCAGGTATTAAAGCTTTTGATATAGGTTTGGCTGCATTTGGTATTGCTCAAGTGATTTTCTTCTTACTTCCTTGGCTTGATAGAAGTGATGTGGTAAAACCAGCTCATGAAAGACCTTTATTTTTCATTTGGTTTTGGATATTGCTTATTGATTTAATTGTTTTAACTGTTTATGGAAAATTACCTCCAACAGGTGTAAATGCTTGGGTAGGATTTTACGCTTCTATAGTATTTTTACTTTTACTTATTGTAGTTTTACCGGTTATTACTATTATGGAGAGAAAAGGAGCTAAACAATGAGAGAAATAAAAATATTTTTAGTTGTAGTAGTTTTTACTGCACTTGTATATTGGGGGGTAGAGCCTTATGCTCATTCAGTGATGAAGCCTCATGTTGCTCCTGCAAATTTTGATTTTGCTGTTGAAGATACTACTTTTGCAAAAGGTATAGTTGAAGCTAAAGAATTAGCTCTAAAAGATGCACAAGCTTCAGGAGATGCTAAAAGAATAGAGAGTGCAAACAAAGAACTTGAAAAAGCAAAAGAAGAATTAAGCAAGGTTGAAACACTTTGGGCAGATGTTGCAAAGATCGATTTTGCTAAGGGTGATGCAAAAAAAGGTAAAGAATTTTTTGAAAATAACTGTTTTGCATGTCATGGTGTAAAAGAAGATGGAATAGCAGCTAATATTACTGATTCTTCTATGGGAGTAATACCGCCTGATCTCAGTGCAGCTGGTGCTATTTTTGATGAAAAATTTTTAGCAGCTTTGATTATGCATCCTGCGCTTGCTTTAAAAGTAGATCATAAATTTGGTGATGCTTTTATTATGACAGCTTACAATAAAGATACTTCAGGAGAAAGTGAAGAAGCTACAAATGCAAATATAGCCAATGTAATTGCTTATCTTAAAGATGTGAGTGTTAAATTTGAAGCCAATGAAGATGCTACTATTAAGAAAGATGTTGAGGCAAAATATGCTAAAATGGAAAATAGTGCTCAAAAAGCAGCTTTAATGGAAAAAGATATAAAATTTGCTAAAGATAAAGCAACTTTTATTGAGGCTTGCGGACGTTGTCATGATATGAAATACGATAGCTTTTTTACTCCATCAAATCAAAATGATTTAAAAACTTATTTAGGTTCTGTTCCACCTGATCTTTCTATGATGATAAGATCTCGTGGTGAGCAATATTTACATGATTTTATTAATAATACTCAAAAACTTCTTCCAGGAACCGCTATGCCAAGAGTAGGTTTAACAGAAGCTGCACAGGCTAAGGTTGTATCTTATATTGATCAAGTGGGTGATAGCAAAAAAGAAGAAAGAAAAACTACAGGAATTTATGTAATGATATTCTTTGTAATTTTAAGTATTTTTGCTATAGGTTGGAAGCGTTCTGTTTGGTCTAAATTACATTAGTATTATAAAATTTTTGCCACTATTTTATATCTGTGGCAAAAATTCTATCTTTTCTTCAATTTTATCAAATTTTAAACATAATTAAGAGATACTATCAAATAATAATTTTTATTAGTTGGAGTATGTTATGCTTGAAAAACAAATGATTAAATTTATTCTTTCAAAATGGAATTATGGAAATTTTAGAATTGTATTTTGGGATCAAGAAGAATTTCATGTGGGTAATCAGCCTGCTAAATTTTCTTTAATTTTCAAAGAAAAAATACCTTTTTTAAAATTATTTAGTGATACGAGTTTAGTTTTTGCAAAACATTATATGGAGTCTAAACTAGAAATAGAAGGTGATTATGATGAAATAGCTAAAGTTTTGTATTATTTTTCAAATAAGCGTTTTTTAAAAAATACAGAGGATATCTTGAGTAAAATAGCCCAAAAACAGGAAAGTAAAAATATCAAAAGTCATTATGATATAGGTAATGATTTTTATAAGCTTTGGCTTGATGATACTATGAGCTATTCTTGCGCTTATTTTAAAGAGCCTAATAATACTCTTTATGAAGCTCAAATTAACAAAATAGAACATACTCTTAAAAAACTTGATTTAAAAGAAGGAGAAAAGCTTTTAGATATAGGTTGTGGCTGGGGTTGGCTTTCTATTATGGCGGCTCAAAAGTATGGAGTTAAGGTTGTTGGAATTACTATTTCAGAGGAGCAGTGTAAAAAAGCTAAGGAAAGAGTAAAAGAACTTGGTCTTGAAGATAAAATAGAAATAAGACTTCAAAATTATCAAGATTTAGAATTTGAAAATTATTTTGATAAAGTTGTTTCTGTGGGTATGTTTGAACATGTAGGCAAAGAGAATTTAGGACTTTATTTCATGAAAGTAAAACAAGTGTTAAAACCTGGAGGTTCTATGCTTTTACATTCTATTTTAGCCATGTTTGAAGGAAAAACAAATGCTTGGATAGATAAATATATTTTTCCAGGAGGATATTTACCTTCTTTAAGAGAGGTTGTAAGTGCTATGAGTGAGTGGGATTTTCATCTTCTTTTAGCAGAAAGTTTAAGAATGCACTATGCAAAAACTTTAGATTTATGGGATGAAAATTTTAACAAAGTATTGGACAAGGTAAGGGAAAAATATGATGAAGAATTTATAAGAATGTGGGATTTATACCTTCGTTCTTGTGCCTCTGCTTTTCGTGTTGGAAGCGTGGATTTGTTTCAATTTTTAATCACAAAAGAAATCAATAATAATCTAAGCCTTACCAAGGACTACATATATAAGTAAAAACTAAACTTAAATTTGATAAAATATTAGCTTCATTTCACACGCATCAATCCTTTTTAGCTTGTGTAAATTAAGGGATGTGGAGGAATAAAGCTAAATTTATAAGGAGAAACTCATGGTTAGTATGAGAGATTTATTAGAATGCGGTGTGCATTTTGGACACCAAACAAGACGCTGGAATCCAAAGATGAAAAAATTCATTTTTGGCGAGAGAAAAGGTATTTATGTAATTGATTTACAAAAAACTTTAAGATATTTTAGATATACCTATAATATCGTTCGTGACGCTGCTGCCGAAGGAAAAACTATACTTTTTGTCGGGACAAAAAAACAAGCAGGTGGAGCGATTAAAGAATACGCTGAAAAATGTGGTATGCCTTATGTAAATCATAGATGGCTTGGCGGTATGATGACAAATTTTGGTACCATTCGCCAATCAATTAGAAAATTAGAAGTAATTGAAAAAATGGAAGAAGATGGAAGTATTAAACTTTTAACTAAAAAAGAAGCTTTAATGCTTACAAGAAAAAAAGAAAAATTATTAGCTTATTTAGGTGGAATTCGTTATATGAAAACTCAACCTGATATGATTTTTGTTATTGACACAGTAAAAGAAAAAATTGCTGTTCAAGAAGCAAATAGATTAAGAATTCCTGTTGTAGCTCCACTAGATACAAACTGCGATCCTGACTTGGTAACTTATCCTATTCCAGGAAATGATGATGCAATTCGTTCAGTGCAACTTTTCTGCCAAGAAATGGCTGAAGCGATTAATGAAGGAAAAGCTTTAAGAGAACAAGATGGCGAAGCTTTAGCAAATGAAGAAAAAGAAATCACCGATGAAGAGAAAAAAGAAGTTTTAGATGAAGCGATGAGCGAAGAAGACTTCGGTGAGGAGCAAGAATAATGGCTGAAATTACTGCTGCAATGGTAAAAGAACTCCGCGAAAGTACAGGCGCGGGGATGATGGATTGTAAAAATGCTTTGAGTGAAACTAATGGAGATTTTGATAAAGCAGTACAACTTTTAAGAGAAAAAGGTTTAGGTAAGGCTGCTAAAAAAGCAGATAGACTTGCTGCAGAAGGTTTAGTAAGTGTAAAAGTAAGTGATGATTTTACAAGCGCAACTGTAAGTGAGATTAATTCCGAAACAGATTTTGTGGCAAAAAATGATCAGTTTATCGCTTTAACAAAAGATACTACAGCTCATATTCAAAGCAATAGCTTGCAAAGTGTGGAAGAGCTTCACTCAAGTACGATTAATGGTGTAAAATTTGAAGAATATTTAAAAAGTCAAATTGCAACTATAGGAGAAAACTTAGTTGTAAGAAGATTTGCAACTTTAAAAGCAGGTGCTAACGGCGTTGTAAATGGTTATATCCATACAAATGGCCGTGTGGGCGTTGTGATCGCTGCAGCTTGTGATAGCACTGAAGTGGCTTCAAAATCAAGAGATTTGTTAAGACAAATTTGTATGCATATTGCAGCAATGAGACCAAGTTATTTAAGTTATGAAGATTTGGATATGACTTTTGTTGAAAATGAATACAAAGCTTTGGTTGCTGAACTTGAAAAAGAAAATGAAGAAAGACGCAGACTGAAAGATCCAAATAAACCTGAACATAAAATTCCTCAATTTGCAAGTCGCAAACAATTAAGCGATGCAATTTTAAAAGAAGCTGAAGAAAAAATCAAAGAAGAACTTAAAGCTCAAGGTAAACCTGAAAAAATTTGGGATAATATCATTCCAGGTAAAATGAATAGCTTTATAGCCGATAATTCTCAACTCGATAGCAAACTTACTTTAATGGGTCAGTTTTATGTACTGGATGACAAAAAAACTGTAGAACAAGTAATTGCCGAAAAAGAAAAAGAATTTGGTGGAAAAATTAAAATTGTAGAATTTATTTGCTTTGAAGTTGGTGAAGGTTTAGAAAAGAAAACTGAAGATTTTGCGGCTGAAGTTGCTGCACAACTTTAAAAACGGTTAAAAATGGAACTCTTAAGAGCGGAAAATTTAAGCCATAGTTTTGATTATCCGCTTTTTGAGGGTTTAAATCTTACTTTAAATACTAAAGATTGCATTGCTATTCAAGGGAGTAGCGGTTGTGGTAAATCTACTCTTTTGCATATACTTTCTTCTTTATTAATTCCAAAAAAAGGTGAAGTTTTTTTTAAAGGTTCTAATCTTTATCAGATGGATGAAAACGAAAGATTAAAAATTCGCCGCTATGATTTTGGTATTATTTTTCAGACACATTATCTTTTTAAAGGTTTTTCAGCTTTAGAAAATATCGAACTTGCTAGTGTTTTATCGGGTCAAGATTTAGATGAGAAAATTTTAAAAAGGTTAGGTATTGATACACTTTTGCATCAAAAAATAGGAAAGCTTAGCGGCGGACAACAACAGCGTGTGAGTATCGCACGTGTGCTTTGTAAAAAACCAAAGATTATTTTTGCTGATGAAGCAACTGGAAATTTGGATTTTGATAATGCTAAAAATGTTATCGAACTTTTAATTTCTTATGTTAAAGAAAATGATGCGGCTTTATTTTTTGTAACTCACGATAGTAAGCTCGCAAGTTTTTGTGATAAAATTTATACTATAAACGTCAATGGAATTTGTTAATTATTTAGGCGATAAAAATGTTGTAACTTTTATGTTGCTTCTTGCTAGAATGAGTGGTCTTATAGTTTTTTTTCCTTTTTTTTCACATAATTCTATTCCTATGGTAATAAAAAGTACTATAGTTTTATTTTTGACTATGTATTTATATCCTTTGGCTAGATTAGAATCTTTGCATTTAGATAGTTTTTTTGTTTTACAGCTTATTAGTGAAGTGATTTTTGGAATGATAGCAGGATTAATGCTTCAAATTATTTTTGCTATTATTATGATGGCAGGTGAGCAGATTGCTTTTACTATGGGATTTACTATGGCAAGTATATTAGATCCAAGTTCTGGAACGAGTATGCCTATTACGGCACAAATTTTAAATTTACTTGCTTTGATGTTTTTTCTTGCTTTTGATGGCCATCATTTAATGCTTTTGTTTTTAAGTCATTCTTTGGGTTATATTAGTTTAGGTGGATTTTATCCGCATGAGAATTTAATGCATTATTTAAATATGGGTATGTTTAATATTTTCATCATAGGTTTTACCATGAGCTTTCCTATACTTGGAATTTCACTTTTAGCCGATGTTATTTTTGGACTTTTGATGAAAACAATGCCACAATTTAATCTTTTAGTTATTGGCTATCCTATAAAGATAGCTCTAGGTTTTGTAGTTTTGATTGCTATTTTACTAGTTATGATGCAATATTTTAAAAATTTAATTTTAGAACTTTTTACTCATATGCAAACTCTTTTTTTCTCCTAAGGAAAGGATAAATGAAATTATCGTAAAATAGCGATTATTTTTTAAGGATTAAAGTGATGAAAATTTTACTTTTAAATGAAAACCCTGTAGTTTCAAGACTTGTAAGCCTTAGTGCTAAAAAAATGTCTTATGATTTTGAAGAACTTAATGCTTATAGTGAAAATTTGGGTAATTATGATGTGATTGTTGTAGATAGTGATACTCCAGCACCTTTAAAAATTCTTAAAGAAAAATGCGATAGATTGATTTTTTTAGCCCCGCGAAATCAAAATGTAGAAGATATAGATGCGCAAATTTTACAAAAACCTTTTTTACCTACAGATTTTTTAAATTTGCTTAATAATAAAGATGCGAACAAGCATACATCTATTGATTTGCCAATGTTAAGCAATGATGAAAATCCTTATGCTGATATAAGCTTGGATTTAGATAATTTAAATTTAGATGATTTGCCTGATGAAAATTCTTTAGATATAAATTCAGAGGGAATGGAAGATTTGAGTTTTGATGATGATGCTCAAGATGATAATGCAAACAAAACTTTAGAAACTCAAAATTTAGAACAAGAAACAATTAAAGAACAGACTCAAGAAGACACTCAAACTGATTTAGATTTAACTTTAGAAGATGGTGAAAGCGAAAAAGAAGACTTAAGCCAAGAACATACAGCTTTGGATACTGAGCCTAGTTTAGATGAGCTAGATGATAAAAATGATGAAGATTTAGAAATCAAAGAAGATGATAAAAATGAAGAAATAGAAAAGCAAGAATTATTAGACGATTCTAAAACAAATACATTAGAAATGCAAGAAGAGCTTAGCGAATCTCAAGATGATAATGCAAACAAAACTTTAGAAACTCAAAATTTAGAACAAGAAACAATTAAAGAACAGACTCAAGAAGACACTCAAACTGATTTAGATTTAACTTTAGAAGATGGTGAAAGCGAAAAAGAAGACTTAAGCCAAGAACATACAGCTTTGGATACTGAGCCTAGTTTAGATGAGCTAGATGATAAAAATGATGAAGATTTAGAAGATAACAAAGAATTACAAGCTAATATAAGCGACTTTGATGATCTTCCTGTGGTTGAAGAGCAAGAAAAAGAAATGGATTTTGATGATCTTCCTGAGGATGCTGAATTTTTAGGTCAAGCAAAAGATAATGAAGAATCAGAGGAAGTTTTAGAGGAGTTTGCTCCTGTTGTGGAAGAAGATGTTCAAGATGAAATGGATGATTTTACTTCAAATTTGAGTACTCAAGATCAAATCAAAGAAGAACTAGCTCAACTTGATGAGCTTGATTATGGTATTGATAGTGACAATAGTAGCAAGGTCTTAGAAGATTTTAAAGATGAACCAATTTTAGACGATAAAGAATTAGGAACAAATGAAGAGGAAGTGGTTGTGCCAAATTTAAATATAAGTGATTTTGATACATTGAAAGAAAGTGATATACAAGAAGCTCTTGGAGAGGAAATCTTAGAAAAAAATGAAGAGCCTATAGTAAGTGATGTAACTAAAGATGATAATAGCGAAGAGATAGTTAATGAGCTTAGCCAAAGCATAGCAGGAGCGATCACTTCAAGTATTAAAGATGATACCTTAAAAGCTGCTCTTAAGGGTATGAATATGAATATAAATATAAACATTAGTTTTAAAGAGGATTGAAATTGCAAGGTTTTGTTTTGTTGATTTCAGGTCCTAGTGGTGCTGGAAAATCAACTCTTTTAAAAAAACTTTTTGATGAATTTAAAGATGAGCTTTATTTTTCTATTTCTTCAACAACTCGCAAGCCAAGAGAGGGTGAAAAAAATGGAGTGCATTATCATTTTATATCTCATGAAGAATTTCAAAAGGGTATAGATAGTGATCATTTTCTAGAATGGGCTAGAGTGCATGAAAATTTTTATGGTACTTCTTTAAAGCACACCCAAGATGCTTTAGATAATGGAAAAATAGTTGTTTTTGATATTGATGTGCAAGGATTTAAAATAGCCAGAAAAAAAATGACTGATAAGATTGTTTCTGTTTTTATTACTACAAAAAATAAAGATGAGCTAAAAAAAAGACTTATTAAGCGAAATACTGATACAATAATACAACTAGAAAAAAGATTACAAAACGCTAGCGATGAAATGAAAGAGCTTAGCGAGTATGATTATCTTATCATTAACGATGAGTTAAAGCAAAGTTATGAAGCATTGCGAGCGATTTTAATCGCCCATAAATTTAGAACCAAAGGGCAGAATCTAGGGCAAATTCAAAATATTTGGAATGAAGGAGAATAAAATGGGTGGTTGGTCAAGTCCAAGTCATTGGTTGATTATTTTATTGATTGTTGTATTGCTTTTTGGAGCAAAAAAAATTCCAGAACTTGCAAAGGGTTTAGGTAAAGGTATTAAAACTTTTAAAGATGAAATGAATAATGATGATGAAGTAGCAAAAAATACTCAAAAAATAGAAGAAAATAAAAACACAACTAATAATACAAATGCTGATGCAAGTATAGACGAAACAAAAAAAGCTTAAGGTTTAGTCTTTTGAAAAGTATTATTTTTAATGAAATTAAAAAGATTTTAGAGTGTGATTTTGCGCTTGAAAATCCAAAGGATAAAAATTTAGCACATTTTGCTACCCCTTTGGCTTTTTCACTGGCTAAGGAATTAAAAAAATCCCCTATGTTGATCGCTAGCGACTTAGCGAGCAAATTTCAAAATCATGATTGTTTTGAATCAGTTGAAGCTGTAAATGGGTATTTAAATTTTAGAATTTCCAAAACTTTTTTAAATGAACTTGCAAATCAGGCTTTAACAAATCCAAATGATTTTACTAAAGGAGAAAAAAAACAAGAAAGTTTTTTGCTTGAATATGTGAGTGCAAATCCTACTGGGCCTTTACACATAGGACATGCAAGAGGCGCTGTTTTTGGAGACACCTTAACAAGACTTGCAAGACATTTGGGCTATAAATTTAATACAGAATACTATGTCAATGATGCGGGTAATCAAATTTATTTACTAGGGCTTTCTATTTTACTAAGTGTGAAAGAAAGTATACTTCATGAAAATGTTGAATATCCAGAGCAATATTACAAAGGCGAGTATATAGCGGATTTAGCAAAAGAAGCTTTTGAAAAATTTGGTAAAGAATTTTTTAGCGAAGAAAATATCCCTAGTTTGGCTGATTGGGCAAAAGATAAAATGCTTGTTTTGATTAAACAAAATTTAGAACAAGCAAAGATTAAAATTGACAGCTATGTAAGCGAAAGATCGTATTATGATGCTTTAAATGCAACTTTAGAATCTTTAAAAGAGCATAAAGGAATTTACGAGCAAGAAGGTAAAATTTGGCTTGCTTCTTCGCAAAAAGGCGATGAAAAAGATAGGGTAATTATCCGTGAAGATGGACGCGGGACTTATTTGGCAGCAGATATTGTTTATCATAAAGATAAAATGAGTCGTGGTTATGGAAAGTGTATTAATATTTGGGGAGCAGATCATCATGGTTATATCCCTAGAATGAAAGCTGCGATGGAATTTTTGGGATTTGACTCTAATAATCTTGAGATTATTTTAGCACAAATGGTTTCCCTACTTAAAGATGGAGAACCTTATAAAATGAGTAAAAGAGCAGGAAATTTTATCTTGATGAGCGATGTGGTTGATGAGATAGGAAGTGATGCTTTGCGTTATATCTTTTTGAGCAAAAAATGCGATACGCATTTGGAATTTGATATCAGTGATTTGCAAAAAGAAGATAGTTCTAATCCTGTGTATTATATCAACTATGCACACGCTAGAATTCATCAAGTGTTTGCTAAAGCTGGTAAAAAAATCGATGATGTAATGAAAGCTGATTTACAAAGTTTAAATCAAGATGGCGTAAATTTGCTTTTTGAAGCTTTGAATTTAAAGGCTGTTTTAAACGATGCTTTTGAAGCTAGAGCTTTGCAAAAAATTCCTGATTATCTTAAAAATTTAGCTGCAAATTTTCATAAATTCTACAATGAAAATAAAGTTGTAGGCTCTGCAAATGAAAATGATTTGCTTAAATTATTTTCTTTGGTTGCTCTTAGTATTAAAACCGCATTTTCTTTAATGGGTATTGAAGCAAAAAACAAAATGGAACATTAAAACAGCATTTTGCTGTTTTAATAGTTTAGTAAAAATACTGCTATTATCACGATAATGATACCTAAAATTCCTATTTTGTTTAATTTTTCTTTATATAAAATCCATCCACCAAGACAAGTTCCTATGATGCCTATAGCACCCCAAGTTGAGTAAGCTATGCTTAAAGGAACATATTTTAAAGAAAAAGAAAGTAGAAAAAAAGCAAGTATAGCATTGACAATCGCAGCTAAGCCCCAAATTTTATTCTTAAAACCATCTGATTTTTTTAGCAATAAATTTGCTACGATATCTAACAATGCCGATAGAACAATAATAAAAATATACATTATTCTTTAACCTCGCCTATATTAATCATGATAATTCCAACGATAGAAAGAACAATGCCTAGAATTTGAGTTAAGGTTAAACTCTCTTTAAAAACTATAAAAGAAACTAAAAGTATAAGAATAATCCCTAAAAGTTCCCATACAGCATAGGCTATGCCTACTTGAATTTTTTTAATCGCCTTGCCCATAAAAAAATAAGAAAAAGCTATAAATAAAGCCATAAATATATAGCCTAAAATTTGATTTTCCATTTTTAAAAAACTAGTACCTAAAACTTCAAATACAATAGCAGCAATCAAGAAAAACCAAGCAACAAAAAGTTCTTTTTTTGCGATATTCAAAAAGCTTCTCCCCAAAAATAAATGGTAAAATCATACCATTTAAAGCTTTAATTAGCCTTTTTAGTTTATACTTTTAAGTTTAAAAATCTTTAAAGAAAGTGAGAATTTATGGGACGAGCGTTTGAATACCGAAGAGCTTCTAAGGAGGCTAGATGGGATAAAATGAGTAAGCTTTTTCCTAAGCTTGCTAAAGCCATACAAGTAGCTGCTAAAGAAGGTGGCACTGATCCTGATATGAATCCAAAATTAAGAAGTGCTATAGCTACAGCAAAAGCAAATAATATGCCAAAAGATAATATAGATGCGGCTATTAAGCGTGCGAGTGGAAAGGATAGCGCAGATATTAAAAACATTCATTATGAAGGAAAAGCTGCACATGGAGCTTTGGTTATAGTTGAATGTATGAGCGATAACCCTACACGCACCGTGGCTAATGTAAAAGCTATTTTTAGTAAAAATGGTGGAGAAGTTTTGCAAAATGGATCTTTAGGCTTTATGTTTACTAGAAAAGCGGTTTTTCATCTTGAAAAATTTGCAGGAGATTTAGAAGAATTAGAACTTGATTTGATCGATGCAGGGCTTGAAGAATTAGAACAAAATGAAGAAGAGTTAGTAATTAGCGGTGATTATACTGCCTTTGGTGAGCTAAGTTCTGCTATAGAAGCTAAGGGTTTAGTTCTTAAAAAAGCAGGGCTTGAGTATATACCAAACAATCCTGTAAGCTTTAGCGAAGAACAGCTTAGCGATATAGAAAAACTTTTAGATAAGTTAGAAGACGATGATGATGTTCAAGCTGTTTATACAAATATAGATTAAGGAGAAATAATGATAAAAACAATTGACACAAGCAAAGTAAACGAATATAAATTTGCTCTTATAGAAACTGAAAAAGGCACAATGAAACTAAAACTTTTTGGCGATGAGGCTCCACAAACGGTTTGTAATTTTGCTACTTTGGCTAATGAAGGATTTTATAAAGATTTAAATTTCCATCGTGTGATCCCAAATTTTGTCATACAAGGGGGTTGTCCACACGGCAATGGTATAGGTGGGCCTGGATATGAAATCATTTGCGAATGTGATGATCAAGAACATAAACATGAGCGTGGAACCTTATCTATGGCACACGCAGGACGCGATACGGGTGGCTCTCAATTTTTTATTTGTCACAGCCCTCAAGCTCATTTAGATGGAGTTCATACTGTTTTTGGGCAAATTGATCCAAAAGATGAAGAAAGTTTAGAAGTTTTAGACTCTATACGCCAAGGAGATAAAATTTTAGACATAAAAATTTGTGATAAAATTTAAAAATTTAAAATTTTAAAACTTTTTTAAAACTGCAATATTTACAAAGCTAGTCATAAGTTTGACTAGCTAAAAATGATTAATGTATAATTTTTTTTTAAACTTTTTTTTCTATAATCACAATTTTAATTTGCTAAATGTAACAAAATTACAAGGAGTTATGATTATGAAAACTAAGTTTTCACTTATTTTAAGTGCTTGTCTTCTTTCATCTTCACTTTTTGCTAAAAATACAGATGATGAGATAACCAAGCTTCAAAAACAGCTTGCACAAATTCAAGCTGAACTTGCACAAATCAGAAAAGAAAGGGAAGCTCAAGCTAAGCAAAATGAAGCTGTAAAAGCTGAACTTGCTGATCTTAATGATAGAGCCGATGAAACAGAATTCCAAGCTGCTTTGAGCAAGGTTAAATTTGGACTTGAGTTTTCAACAGCAGTTTCAAATACAAACTATAAAGTTAGCGGACAAGATTATAGTGCTAATAACAAATGGATGAATGAGCTTCATTTAAATATGAATGCTGATATTAATGATAAAACCAAATTCTATGGTCGTTTATCTATGGCTAAAAATTGGTCTCAAATGGGTTGGAGTGGAAGCCCTTATGACTTAGATGCAGGAAGAAACACAAGATCAAGCGGGCCTGTACTTTATGTAGATAGAGCTTATCTTGACTACTACATCACACCTGAATGGATTGCGACTGTAGGAAGACAACCAGGAACCGATGGCCCAGGAAGTAATCTTAGAAACAATGCTTTAAGACAATCAACTTATCCAGCCTTAGCGATTAATGCTCTAGGTGATGCAGCAGTGATCACTTATAAACCTGAAAGTTTGCAAGATCATAAAGTAGCTATCCGTGCAGCTTATGGTAAAACTTATCAATGGGATGAAGAAGGCAAGGTAAGAGACTGGATGAGCGATCAAAAAGATGCTGATGCAAATCTTTACTATGCTGCAGTAGAAGGAGAGCTTCCTATAGAAGGTATGGGAAATAATCTTATTATCTTCAATGTGGCTCATATGACTGATTTTGCATTGCCATTGCCTAGTATTCCTTCTATTCTAAATCAAGGTGTTTATAATCTTGGGGATTTAACTTTAGCAAATATTCATTTTGAAAACTATAATGCTTTTGGAACAAATTTTAATTATTTTGTATCTTTAGGGTATTCTAACGGAGCAAATGCACATACTCTAAGTGTAATTCCTACCATACAATCTCAATTGGAATTTAATGAAAAAGATGGTTATGCTGTGCATGTAGGCGGACGCTATGATTTTACCAAGGCTTTAAAAGTAGGGTATGAGTTTTTCTGGGGAAGTAGATACTGGTATACTATGAGCCGTCCAAGTATCAACGATCCGCTTAATATAAGAATGACAAGAGGAACAGCACATGATTTTTATGTGATTTATCAACTTGATAGATATCAATTCTTACGCTTAAGTTATACTAATATCCAAAATATTTGGGGTAATCGTGGCTTACCATTTGGTGGAGCGAAAAAAGATAAAGCAAGAGCTGATAATATCATGTTAATGTATAATGTAAAATTCTAAGGAGCAAAAGATGAGAAAAATACTTTTTGCAAGTTTATTACCTATCATTGCTTTGGCTGATTGTGCAAGTTTGATGGCAAAATACGAAGCTCCAGAGCCAGAGTCAAAAACAATGAAACAAGTTGAACGCTGGATTAATAAAAAAGTTAGCGATCCAGCTGATGCTGCTGTTTTAAAAGAGTGTATGATCGCTCGTGCAGCGGACAATCCAAATCAAGTTTCAGTTGCAGGTAAATAAAAAAAGCGGTGTAAAACCGCTTTTTACTGTTTAATTTTTTAAGCTACAATTTTTTAAAATTTTCTTCAAATAAGGCTAACATGCAAGAAATCATTTCTTTTATTGTTGAGACGGCTAGTGCTTGGGGGTATTTGGGTATTATTATCTTAATGACCTTAGAGAGTTGTTTTATACCTTTTCCAAGTGAAGTTGTTATGATACCTGCTGGATATTTGGCACATAAAGGCGAACTTGATATCACTCTTTGTATACTTAGTGGGACTTTAGGTTCTGTTTTAGGGGCTTTGATTAATTATTATATTTGCTTTTTTTGGGGTAAAAATTTTGTATTAAAATGGGGTAAGTATTTTGGTATAAACGAAGCCAAATTTGCTAAATTTGAAGAATTTTTCAACAAACACGGGGAATTTTCAACCTTTACTTGTCGTCTTTTACCAGGGATTCGTCAGTACATCTCTATGCCTGCAGGTTTGGTAAAAATGAAACTTGTAAATTTTATACTTTTTACTGCACTTGGTAGTGCTATTTGGGTGGCTATACTTGTATTTTTGGGTTATTATATAGGACAAAATGAAGAGTTGATTAAAACTTATTTAACTCAAATTTTAATCATTATAATTGTTTTTGTGATTTTAGCAAGTTTAATTTATATCAAAATCAAAAAGCCTTTTAAAAAGGCTTAAATTTTATCTTTTACGCTTTGTATGGCGTTTTTGATTTGTTGTTTTGAATTTTCTAATTTTATTTTTTCTTTTTCATTGAATTTTAATTCAAAAACCTTTTCTATACCATCTTTTCCTATGATAGCGGGCATTGAAAAAGCTATATCATCAAAAACCACACTTACAGGATGTAAACTTTTTCTATCTTCTAGGATGGCTTTGGCCAAATTTACACAAGAAGTTCCTATGCCAAATTCTGTTCTTCCTTTGCGTTCATAGATGAAATATCCCTCGCTAATCACGGCTTTTTCGAGTTCTTGTATGTCTAAATCTTTGCCTAATTTTTGCTTATAAAAATCTAATAAATTTTGTCCTAAAACGCTTGCATTAGAAAGTGCTGCAAACTGAGAATCTCCATGTTCACCAATCATACAAGCAAAAATATCTTTTGAATTTATGTTTAAATCTTTGGCTAAAAATTTCTTAAGTCTTGAACTATCTAAATTTGTTCCACTACCAAAAACATGATTTTTAGGTAATTGGCTTAATACTTGAGTGTAGTAAGTTATGGTGTCATTTGGATTTGTTGCGACAATGTATTTGCCTTTAAAATTAGCATTTTTTAAGGTTAAGACAATGTCTTTAAGTTCGAGGATATTGTTTTGAAGTTCTACTAAGCGACTAGGTAGTTCTTTTAAGCTTTCTTTTCTAAAAGCTAAAATGATAATATCGCAAGAAGCTAAATTTTCTAAATTTGGCACATGAAAAATTTTTGTATAAGAAAAATGAATGGCTGACATATCTTCCAAATCTCTTGCATGAGCTAGAGCTAAATCTTGTTTTATATCATATAAGTAAAGTTCTGAACAAATTCCTTGAGTAACTATGCTATAAGCACTAGCAGCTCCTACATAACCTAAACCAACTATACCGATTTTTGCCATTTTTTCTCCTTATTTATTTTAAAATTTGCTATAATTATAACAAATTCAATCAAAGATTATTAAAATATGGAAAAACCTGATATACAAAGATTAACTAATTTTTTAATCGTATATACTAAAACTTTGCTAGGTGCTGGAACTTATACAGCTAGGGTGGCAAAATGCGTAGGAAGAATAGCTGAGGTTTATGGCTATGAGATAAATATCAATTTCTTTTTTCATCATATTACTTTAAATGTTGTAGATATGGATGATAACTCCATTCAAAGAACTTATGTTATACCCAATCATCATGCCCATGTTAATTTTAAGCTTATTTTTGATTTAAGTGCTTTAAGCTGGGCTATATATGATCACAAATACGATCTTGAAAAAGCAAAAGTCGTTTTTGAGCAAATTTCTCAACAAAAAAAGCATTCTTATTTGCTTAATCTTTTATTTGTTTCTATGGCAAATTCGGCTTTTTGCAGGCTTTTTGGTGGTGATTTTGGTGCTGGAAATTTAGTATTTTTTGCAACTTTTGTGGGATTGTTATTAAGATATATTTTAACTAAAGCAAAGATTGATTTAAGAATTCAATACATCCTTTGTTCTTTTATCTCATCATGGTTTGTATTTTTTGGACTGGATATGGGATATACCAATACTTCTGATGTGGCTTTGGGTTCTAGTATCTTGTATCTTATACCAGGAGTATTTTTTATAAATTCTGTGATTGATATATTAAAAGATCATATTTTAATGGGGCTTAGCCGTATTATCAGCGTGGCTATTTTGATTTGTTGTATAGCACTTGGAATTTACATGACGCTTAGTATTTCGGATTTTGGGATTTTAAGATGATTGAATTTATTTTAAGAGATATGTTTTTTGCTGCTGTGGCGGGATTTGGCTTTGCTTATGCTTGTAATCCACCTTTAAAAACCCTTATTTTATCTGCTCTTTTAGCGGCAATTGCACATGGGCTTCGTTTTACCTTGGTGGAATATTTTCATTTTCAAACTTTAGCAATTGCAACTTTTGTTGCTTCATTTTGCATAGGATGTTTAGGAATTGTTTTAGCAAAAATCATCAAAACTCCTGCTGAAATTATCGCTTTCCCTGCTCTTATTCCTATGATACCTGGAATTTATGCTTATAAAGCGATTTTGTATCTTATTTCTTTTATACGCAGTGATGATTTGAAGGCTAAGTCTGAATTTTTAGTTCAATTTTTTGATTATTTTTTTACAACTGTTTCTGTGACTTTGGCTCTAGCTATAGGAGTGAGTGTTACCTTGCTTATATTTTTTGAACAAAGTTTTATGATGACTAGACATGCAAAAAAACATTAAAACTTGTTGTAAATTTGTTTAATATTTCTTTTTATAATTTTAAATCAAAAATTTAAAAAAAAAGGTATTGTATGTTATGTCCAGTTTGTAATGTAGATTTGGTTATGAGTGATAGGAGTGGAGTTGAGATTGATTATTGTCCAAAGTGTCGTGGCGTTTGGCTTGATCGTGGAGAACTTGACAAAATCATAGAACGCAGTGTCCCTAATACAGCAAATTTTAACCAAGCTCCAAGACAAGAGTCAAGATATAATGACTCAGCTTATCATCAGCACAATGATTACTATAAAAAGAAAAAGAAAGAAAGTTGGCTAGGCGAGCTTTTTGACTTTTAATTTTTATAAAAATAACAAATATTTATATCCTTTTTAGCTTAATATCTTAAAATGTCAAGCAAAAAGGATATAAGATGTATAAATTTTTATCACACGAGCCTTTAGCTAACAAGTCTTGTCATCATAATCACGAAGAACATTCTCATGAACATCATCATTCCCATGCTGATGCAAGGAGTATGGATAAAAAGATTTTAAAAATTTCTCTTTTAATGACTTTTTCTATGATGCTTGTGCAATTTATTTATTCAATCCTTTCAAATTCTTTGGCACTTTTAAGCGATACTTTGCATATGTTTTCTGATGTTTTTGCCTTAGCTCTTAGTTTTTTAGCCATTATAGCCGTAGAAAAATGGCAAGATCATCAAAAGACCTTTGGGTATTTTCGTCTTGAAGTTTTAGTGGCTTTTATCAATGCTTTAACCATTATTTTATCGGCTTTATTTATCATTTATGAGGCTATAGAAAAATTTATCAATCCAAAAGAAATTGACGCTAAAACCATGATAATTGTAGCTATTTTGGGCTTTTTGGTAAATGGGATTAATGCTTTGATGATGTTTAAGGGTGCAAATTTAGAAAATGTCAATATGAAGTCCGCTTTTTTGCATATGATGAGCGATTTATTGGGTTCTTTAGCGGTTATTATAGGTGGGATCGTGGTGTATTTTAGCGGTATTGTTTATATAGATACGATTTTAGCTATTGTATTATCAATCTTGCTTTTAAGATGGGCGATTATCTTGCTTAAACAAAGCGCTAATGTCTTGCTTGAAAGTTCTCCTGTGGATATAGAAAAAGTAAGACAAGTTTTGCTTTTAAATCCTAGTGTGGATGAGGTAGTGGATTTGCATATTACTCAAATCACTAATAAAATGCTAGTAGCCTCTATGCATTTAAAAGTAAGAGTTTGCAATCTAAAGGAATTTGAAAAACTATCTCAGGATTTATCCCATAAGTTATTGCATGAATTTGAAATCGGGCACATTACTATACAACCTATAAGGAGTGAAAATGAAATTTAAAGTAAAAAATGTTAATTGCATGAATTGCGTAAATTTGATCAAAAATTCTCTTGAATATGAATTTGGAAATATAGAAGTGGATTTGGAGCAAAAAATTTTAAGTTTAAATTTAGAAGAAAATCAAGTATCAAATTTTACAAAAGAATTTCAAGATTTAGGTTTTGAGATCGTAGAGCGTTTATAATGGAAGAATTGCGTATAAAAATAGGCAAAATGACTTGCGTTAATTGTTCTAATGCTATAGAAAAAGCTTGTAAAAAAATTGATGGTGTTAAAGATGCTAGCGTTTCTTATGTGAATTCTAGCGGGGTTTTTTTACTTGAAGATCAAGAAAAACATAAAGATATCATCGCAAAAATTAAAAATTTAGGCTTTGAAATTTTAGAAGATGAACAAAGCTTGAACGCATACAAGGCAAAAAAACACTTAGAATTAAGAAAAAATTTGCTCTTAAGTATAGTTTTGAGTGTGATTATTATGTATTTTGAAATGTTTGTTAGAAGTTCTTTTTCGCAAAATATTCAAATGGCTTTGAGTTTTTTTGGGATATTTTATTGTGGGAGAGACTTTTTTTCTCATGCTTTTTTGGGACTTAAAAGCAAAAATTTAGATATGAATACCCTTGTAGCTTTAGGGACTTTGAGTGCTTTTGTGTATTCTTTTTTTGTGTATTTGCAAATTTTTAAAGAAGAAGATTTGTATTTTAGCGGTGCAATGATGATTATTTCTTTTGTGCTTTTAGGAAAATATCTTGAAAGTAAGGCCAAATTTAAAGCACAAGATTATCAAAGAATTTTAGAAAATATAGACACAAAAAAGACAAAAATTTTGCTTGAAGATGAAAGTATCAAAGAAATTCCAAGTTCTTTTGTCAAAAGTGGTGATGTGCTTTTGGTAAAAGAAGGAGAAAGCATTGTCGCAGATGGAGTGGTGCTTTTAGGAAGTGCAGAGCTTGATATGAGTTTTTTAAATGGGGAGTTTTTACCTGTTTTAAAAAAAGAAGGCGATGAAGTTCAAGCAGGAGGAGTGGTTTTAAATGGTGCTTTAAGGATCAAAGCAAACAAAAAGGCTATGGATAGTACTTTAGAACAAATCAAAAATCTAGTTTTTGAAGCAGGAAATATCAAAAGTCCTTTGGCAAATTTAGCAGATCAAATTTCTAAATACTTTGTAGGGGGTATAATATTTTTTGCTTTTTTAGTTTTTGTTTTTTGGGCGGCAAAAACAGATTTAAATACGGCTTTTTTACACGCTTGTGCTGTGCTTTTGATCTCTTGTCCTTGTGCTTTAGGGCTTGCAACACCTATAGCTTTGGTTGTGGCAAGCACAAATGCGGCAAAAAATTTCATTCTTATTAAAAATCCTGCTGCTTTAGAAAAATTAGCCTTAGTTAAGTATGCTTTTTTTGATAAAACGGGTACATTAACAAAGGAAAAATTGAGTGTTTTTAAACACAATCTTTCTAAAGATGATTTTGATAAATTATGTCAAATTGAAAGTTTAAGCTCTCATCCTATAGCTAAGGCTTTACATAAAGATCAAATTTGTGATTTAAAGGGTGAGGGAAGAGTGATTGTGGGTTCTGGCATAAAATACAAAGAAGATAATGATAATTATCTTGCAGGCAGTGCGCAGTTTTTGTACGAAAATGAAATTGATACAAAAGAAAGTGATATCTTTTTTGACTCTTTTAAAGAATATGTTAGGGTGTATTTTGCTAAGAATAAAAAGTGTTTAGGCGGTGTTTTGTTAAGCAATGCTTTAAAAGATGGAACCAAAGAGCTTGTGTTAAATTTAAAAAAGCAAAATCTTAAAACTTTTATTTTAAGCGGCGATCATGTAAAAAATGTAGAAAAAATAGCCAAAGAATTACAAATAGACGAATTTTATGCTCAACTTAAGAGTGAAGAAAAACTACAAATCATTCAAAAATTTAAAAAAACTCTTTTTGTAGGAGATGGGATCAATGATGCGGCGGCTTTATCTGCTGCAAGTGTGAGTATGAGTTTTTCAAAGGCAAATGAGCTTGCTAAAAAAACAGGAGATTTTATCTTGATAAAAGATGATTTATCAGCGATTTTTAAATGTTTTAAACTTGCTAAAAAAACACGCAGTATTATTAAGCTAAATCTTTTTTGGGCTTTTATTTATAATGTGCTTTGCATTCCTATCGCGGCAGGATTTGTACCTTTTATCACTTTAAGTCCTCATATAGCAGCACTTGCAATGTGTTTTAGTTCTATTACTGTAGTGCTTAATTCTTTAAGACTTAAAAGAATTTAAAAATTTAATTTTTATTAATAATATATTATATATAATTAATATTACTAAAATATATTATTAAAAGAGTATAAATGCAACAAAAATGTTTTTGCATAAGCAAAATGATTAGATTTTCAAAAATTATTATTTTGCTTACCGTTGCATCGTTAGCAGGTATAGTGGTTTTTGGAAATGTGACAGATTACAATTCTAATTTCCAATTTGTTTCGCATGTGATGAGTATGGATACAAAGCCTGATTATTTGGGTAATGCTATAGTTTATAGGGCTATTACTTCTCCTGTGATTCATCATATAGGCTATATAGCAATTATTCTTTTTGAAACTTTTATTACCTTAACAGCTCTAAAAGGTGCTTATGATATGTTTAAAGCTAGAAATTTAGATGCCCAAAGCTTTCATAATGCTAAGATTTTTGGGATTATTTCTTTAACTTGTTGTTGTATTTTATGGTTTTTTGCCTTCCAAGTAGTTGCTGCAGAATGGTTTGGAATGTGGATGAGCAAGGTTTGGAACGGTTTACCTGATGCTACAAGATTGGTAACTTATATGTTTTTAGCTTTGATTTTCATCTCTCTTAAAAATGATGATTAATTTTCTATACTAGGCTCTCCAAAACAATCTTTAAGAGCCTCTTTAAGATCTTCTTGTAGGTCAAATTTTTTGGCCCCTTCTTTAAGCATATTAATAGAACTTTGAATATCTATGTTTTTATTTTCATTGTTTGGTAATTCTTGAGTTAAGGATTGAAGCTTATTTTCATCAATTGTTAGTGCTTTTTGCACATTAATTTTAGCATTTTCTCCAAATTTAGCTTTAAAAAGTTCTTGTATGAGTTTAAAACCTTTATTGAGCGTATCGCGATTTTGTCCTTGTGCATTTGAGCTTATATTTAAAGTATTGTTTTCAAAACTAATAAATTTCGTGCTTTGTTTAAAGCATTCTGCAAGATCAAAATCCCTATCATAAATACTATCAAGCAAGATTTCATAAGCATTTTTTTCTATTTTTTTCTCAAGATGAGGTATGATAGGAGAAGGTGTGATCCTAGGTGTAATATTTGTTATATTTTCTTGTTTGATTTCTTGGATTTGTGCATCAATTTCTTTTAAATGGCTTGCTTCCATCATCATAAAAGCCATAACACAAAGCGTAAAGCCATCATCATCGCAAAGCATATTTTTAGCTTTTGATAAAATGCGGAAAAATCTTTCATAAATTAAAATAGAAAATTCCGTACTTTTTGCAAAAAAGCTTTCTTTTAAATAAAAAAGCATTTCATCAATCACGCTTGAGGCTTCATAGTCTTGTAATTCTTCTAAGTATGCAAAAACTTTTTCCTTGTCTTTTGTTAAGATAGCCTGATAAAAGGCTTTGATTTTTTGAGGATCTAAAAATCCTAGCATATCTGTAATTTTACTAATGCTGATTTCATTTTGACAAAAAATAATAGCTTGGTCAAGCAAGGTTAAAGTATCTCTTAAAGATCCATTGCCGCTTCTTGCTATAAATTTTAAAGCTTCTTCTTCAAATTTAACATTTTCTTTAAGTAAAATTTCTTTAAGATGATTTAAAATTTCACTCTGTGGAATTTGTTTAAAGCGAAAATGTTGTGTTCTTGAAAGCACAGTAGCTGGAAGTTTTAAAGGATCTGTGGTTGCAAGTATAAATTTAACATAACTTGGGGGTTCTTCTAAGGTTTTTAAAAGCGCATTTGCAGCCTGTGGGGTAAGCATATGTACTTCATCAATGATGAAAATTTTAAATCTTGCCATAGAAGGGGTGTATTTGGTTTGTTCGATTAAGGCTTGTATATCTTCAAGCCCACGGTTGCTTGCAGCATCCATTTCTATAATGTCTATATGTTTGCCTTCAAGTGCTGCAAGACAATGTTTGCAAGTGCCACATGGAGTATCACTTGGTCCTTGTTCGCAAACTAAAGCACGAGAAAAAATTCTAGCACTTGAAGTTTTTCCACTTCCTCTAAGTCCTGAAAAAAGATAAGCATGAGCTAAGCGATTATGATTTAGGGCGTATTTTAAACTTACGCTAACTGTCTTTTGTCCTATGAGTTCATCAAAGGTTTTTGGTCTGTATTTAATCGCTAAAGCTTGAAGCATTTTCTACTCGTTCATTATAGATAAAAGTTCTACATTGTCTTTGGTTTTAAGCATTTTAGAATATAAAAATTTCAACGCTTCAACATCATCCATTTGAGAAATCGCTGAACGGATCGCCCAAATTTTTTGAAGATTTGCTACGCCTTGGAGTAATTCTTCTTTTCTTGTTCCTGATTTGATGATATTAATCGCAGGATAAATTCTTCTATCGGCGATATTTCTATCAAGAACTATTTCGCTATTTCCTGTGCCTTTAAATTCTTCAAAAATCACATCATCCATTCTTGAACCTGTATCAATTAAAGCTGTAGCAACTATAGTTAAAGAGCCTCCATTTTCTATATTTCTAGCTGCACCAAAGAAGCGTTTTGGTTTGTGTAGGGCATTAGCATCCACCCCGCCGCTTAGGACTTTTCCGCTGCTTGGAGTTGCGGTGTTATAAGCACGTGCCAGTCTTGTGATACTATCAAGCAAGATGATAACATCTTTGCCTGTTTCCACCATTCTTTTGGCTTTTTCTATCACGAGTTCAGCTACACGCACATGATTATAAGCAGGTAAATCAAAAGTAGAACTAAAAACTTCGCCTTTTACACATCTTTGCATATCGGTAACTTCTTCAGGCCTTTCATCGACTAAAAGTACGATTAAATGCATTTCTGGGTGGTTTTTTGCAATAGCAGTAGCAAGTTCTTTCATAAGCTCTGTTTTACCTGTGCGTGGTGGAGCAACGATAAGCCCGCGTTGTCCTTTTCCTATAGGAGTAAAAAGATCCAAAACACGACCTGTAAGCTTCATTGCATCGTATTCGAGTTTGATTTTTTCTGTTGGAAAAATAGGGGTTAAGTTATCAAACAAAGGTCTTTCTTTGGCTTCTTGTAAAGGCAGATAATTGATCGCTTCGATTTTTAAAAGAGCGTAGTATTTTTCTTGATCTTTTGGTTCTCTAACTTGTCCTGTAACGATATCGCCTACACGCAGAGCAAATTTTTTAATTTGTGAATTTGAAACATAAGCGTCATTAACACTATCGCTAAGATTAGAGTCCATACCTCTTAAAAAGCCATAACCTTCGGAAGAAATTTCTAAAATCCCTGTAAAAAGTATAAAACCGCCTTTTTTTGTTTGTGCTTTTAAAATTTCAAAAATAAGTTCTTGGCGGCGAAATTCTCTTGGGTTTTCGATTTCACATTCATTGGCGATTTTAACTAGATTTTCTAAATCTAATAATTTTAATTCTTCGATTTTATAACCTTCCACTGGAACGTGGGTTCTTTGATGTTGTTTTTTTTCTTTTTCCATAAGTCCTCGTAAGATTTAGCAGAATAATTTTTGTAAAATGTGATTTTAATAAAAAAATGCACTTTTTGTCAAATTTGTTTATAATTATAAAAAATATTTTTTTAAAGAATGATTATGAAATGTGAACATTGCAAACTTGATTATAAACAAGCCCAAATGATAGAGTATAAGGGTAAATTTTTTTGTTGTAAAGGTTGTAAGAGCGTTTGGGAAATTTTGCATGAAAGTGGATTAGATGAGTTTTATGAAAAGCTTGGAAATCAAACTTTAAGCCCTGTAAATTTTCAAAATGAAATGAAAAATTATGATGAGTTTATCACTAAAACCAAAGAAGGATTTAGTGAAATTTATCTCATGATACACGGTATAGAATGTGCAGCTTGTGTGTGGCTTAATGAGAAAATTTTAACCAAACAAGAAGGAATTTTAGAACTTGATATTAATCATTTAAACCATAAAGCACGCATTGTTTTTGATGAGCAAAGCATTTCTTTGGTGCAAATTTTAAGACTTATTGAAAGCATAGGCTATAAAGCGAGTGCTTATGATGTGAGCAAGGCTTCAAAAAAAGCGGATTTACTAAAAAGGGAATTTTATTCTAAGCTTGTTGTGGCTATAGCTTGTGTGATGAATATCATGTGGATAGCAGTGGCAAAATACGCAGGATTTTTTAGCGGTATGGATAAGGACACTAAGGATATTTTAAATTTTGCTGAATTTATCCTTTGTTCTCCTGTGCTTTTTTATACGGGATCTCATTTTTATAAAAGTGCTTTTAAAACTTTAAAAATGCATAGTTTAAATATGGATGTATTGGTGATTAGCGGAGCGAGTTTGGCTTATGTTTATTCTTTATGGGCCATGTTTTTTAGGGTAGGGGAAGTGTATTTTGACTCTGTGGCGATGATAATTTGCTTTGTTTTTATAGGTAAATATCTTGAGATGTTTAGCAAAAAGCGTGCTTTAGATACTATAGATGGGCTTAATGATTTTTTGCAAAATGAAGTTTTGGTTTTCAATGGTAAAGAATTTGTCTCTAAAGAAGTGCAAAAGGTTTGTTTGGGGGATAGAATTTTGCTTAAAACTGGAGATAAAATTTTAATCGATGGGATTTGTAAAAGTGGTGAAATGAGCGTAGATACTTCTTCTTTAAATGGAGAAAATACCCCAAAACTCATACAAAAAGAAGATGAAATTTTTTCAGCTTGTATAGTGCTTGATGGAAGTGTGGAGTATGAAGCAACAAAGCTTTACAAAGATTCAAAACTCAGTCAAATTATCCAGCTTTTAGAACTTGCAAGCTCTAAAAAAGCAAAACTTGAAAGTTTGGTTAATAGTCTTTTGGCTTATTTTTCTAGAACGGTTTTATTGATTGCTTTTATTTGTTTTGCTTTTTGGTTTTTTTATAAGGAAGAGAGTTTTGAAATTTCTTTAGTTAATGCGATTGCAGTTTTGATTATCGCTTGTCCTTGTGCTTTGGCTTTAGCAACGCCCGTGAGTAATCTTGTAGCTTTAGGTAGAGCTTTGAAAAAACATATTTTGTTTAAAAGTTCTAGCGTGATAGAAGATTTAAGCAAATGTGATTGTGTAGTGTTTGATAAAACGGGTATTTTAACCAAAATAGAGCTTGAACTTAAAGAGGTTTTTTTAGATAAAGCGCTTGATTTAAATGAGCTTTATAATTTTGTAAAACTTTCTAAACATCCTATATCTCAAAATATTGCGTCGTATTTAAAGCAAAAAGGAGCTAAGGATTTAAATTTGGATTTTAAAAAGCATTCGAGTATTCAAGCTAAAGGTTTAAGTGCTGAGTTAAATGAAGGGTTGCTTTTAGGCGGAAGTTCTAAATTTTTGCAAGAAAAGGGTGTTGTGGCTAAAGAATTTGATAATACGCATTTTATTTTTACCAAGGAAGGTAAAATTTTAGCTTTTTTTGAGTTTGATAGTGTTTTAAGAGAAGGTGCAAAAGAGCTTATCGCTTATCTTAAAAAAGAAAAGAAAGAATTAATGATACTCAGTGGCGATCATCAAAAAGCAGTGGAAAAAATCGCTAAAAAGTTAGAAATTCAAAATTATCAAGCTTCTTGTTTGCCTGAAGATAAGATGAAAACTATAGAAAATTTAAGTAAAAATTACAAAGTTTTATTTGTAGGTGATGGGGTAAATGATGCACTAGCTTTAAAATACGCAAGTGTTTCAATGACTTTAAGAGAAGGAAGTGATCTAGCTATAGAAAGTAGTGATGTTTTGCTTTTGAAAAATGACTTGCTTTCTTTAAAAAAAGCCATCAAATTATCTAAAAACACCTTTAAAATTATCAAGCAAAATCTTGCTTTTTCTTTGTTTTATAATGCTTGCACCATACCTTTGGCTTTTTTGGGTATGATAAATCCTTTATTTGCTGCTATTTCTATGTCTTTTAGTAGTATAATAGTTGTTTTAAATGCTTTAAGGATTAAAGAATGAATAGTATAATCATGATGATGATAGGAGTTTCTATCTTAGCGTTTTTTATCATTTTGGCAACTTTGCTTTGGGGGATTAAAAATAAGCAATTTGATGATGATTATAAATTTACTACTTTAAATGATGATGAGGATTCTTTGCGTGATGCTATAGAATTAGAAAGGCGTAAAAAAGAAGCTTTGGATAAAAAAAGGCTTTCTTAAAAAGGAAAGCCTTTTTTAGAAATTATTTTAAAGTTTCAATATGAGCTTCAATAGCTTTAAAATCTTCTTCAGTTAAACCTTTAAGGTTAAGTTTCATGATCGCACCTTGACCATAAGCATTTCTTTTGCCTTCTGAATATTCTTTCATGTATTGAAGTCTTTCAGCAGAAGAAAGAGTTTTTAAAGCTGGAACTTTGTTTAAGTAAACTTTGTCAGCATTTGCACCATGGCATACTGCACATTTTTTAAAAAGTGTAGCACCATCTGCAGCAAAAGCAGAAACACCAAGACATGCCAAAGCAGAAACTACTAATAATTTTTTCATTTGATTTCTCCTCAGTAAAAATTAGATTGCCAGATATTATATATCTTTATTTTTATAAAAATCTTAAGAAAATAAAGATAATGTTTATTTTCTTTTCAAAAAAGCTATATTATAATGTTTTTTATGAAAACAAAAGCATTATTTTTAGATAGAGACGGTGTGATTAATATAGATAAAAAATATGTCTATAAAATAGAAGATTTTGAATTTTGTGATGGAATTTTTGAACTTTGTAGATATTTTTTAGCTAAAAAATATTTGCTTTTTATAGCGACAAATCAATCAGGCATTGCAAGAGGATATTATAAGGAAAGTGATTTTTTTAAGCTTTGTGATTATATGCTTAAAGAATTTACTAAACAAGGTATAAAAATTGATAAAATTTATCATTGTCCGCATTTAGAAGGTTGTGAATGTCGCAAACCTAAAGCAGGAATGCTTTTAAAAGCAAAAGATGAGTTTAATTTAGATATGAAAAATTCTATTTTTATCGGAGATAATCTAAGCGATATGCAAGCAGGGTTAAATGCTAATATTGGCACTTTGGTTTTAGTAAATGAAGAAAAAAAAGAAGGCGATTTTTTTGGACAATTTAAAAATTTAAAAGAAATTTTGAGTTTTTTTAAAGAAAAGGACATTTAAATGAGAGTAGCAATCACAGGTGGTGCAGGATTTATAGGTTCGCAACTGGCTTTAAATTTGCAAGAAAAACATGAAATTTTAATCATTGATAAAATGCGTAGCAGTGCGACTTTTGAAAATGGAAATTTACAAAGTTTTGGACATTTTAAAAATTTACTTGAATTTGATGGAGAACTTTTTGCAGGTGATATTAACGATGAAAAAGTTTTAAAAAAGATTGAAGATTTTAAGCCAGAGATTATTTTTCATCAAGCAGCAATTTCAGACACTACAGTTTTTGATCAAACTAAGGTTTTACAAACCAATTTAAATACTTTTAAAGATTTTATAGAACTTAGCATAGATCTTAATGCAAAGCTTATTTATGCAAGTTCAGCTTCGGTTTATGGTGATGCAAAAAGTCCACAAACTGTAGGTAAAGATGAAGAGCCAAAAAATCCTTATGCTTTTTCAAAATTGATGATGGATAAGTTAGCGAAAAAATATTACGATAAAGCTCATTTGGTAGGACTTAGATATTTTAATGTTTATGGAAAAGGCGAATTTTATAAAAACAAAACCGCTTCTATGGTTTTGCAATTTGGCCATCAAATTTTAGCAGGAAAAAATCCACGATTGTTTGAAGGAAGTGATCAAATTTATAGAGATTTTACTTATATTAAAGATGTTATTAATGCCAATTTAATCGCCCTTGATTCAAAATGCGGGGTTTATAATGTAGGCAGTGGTAAAGCAAGAACCTTTCAAGATATAGTTGATATTTTGCAAAAAGAGTTAAAGACTGATTTGCCTTGTGAATATATCCCAAATCCTTATGTAAAATCTTATCAATTCCATACTGAAGCAAAACTAGATCAAACTTGGGATTATCAGCCAAAATTTAGTCTTGAAGAGGGGATTAAAGATTATTTAGATGAGATAAAAAGACTTTTTGAAAAGGAAGTAAATGCTTGAGTTTTTAAGCCAGCAAAAACCTAAAATTTTAATTATAGGGGATTTTATGGTGGATAATTACACTTGGTGTGATTGTTCGCGTATCAGTCCTGAAGCCCCTGTTTTGGTAGCTAAAACTCTTAAGGAAGATAAAAGATTAGGCGGGGCTGCGAATGTTTATGCAAATTTAAAAAGTTTAGGGGCTGATGTTTTTGCGCTTGGTGTTGTGGGTGATGATAAGAGTGGGAAATTTTTACAAGAAAATTTAAAAGGAGAATTTTTGATCCAAAAAGGACGCAAAACCCCTTTTAAAAATCGCATTATGGCACACAATCAGCAGGTTTTAAGACTAGATGAAGAAGACATAAGTGAGATTTTGCTTGAAAATGAGCTTATTGCTTTGTTTGATGAAAAGATTAAAGATTTTAAAGCTGTGGTTTTAAGCGATTATGCTAAGGGTATTTTAACGCCTAAGGTTTGTAAGGCTGTGATAAAAAAGGCTAAGGCTTTAAATATCCCTGTTTTAGTTGATCCTAAAGGGAGTGATTTTAGTAAATATAGCGGTGCAACCTTGCTCACGCCTAATAAAAAAGAAGCTTTAGAAGCTTTGAAATTTGAAAATTTAGAGGGTGAAAATTTAGAAAAAGGGATTAAAAAATTAAAAGAAGATTTTTCTTTGCGTTATTCTATCATCACTCTTTCAGAAGCGGGGATTGCGCTTTTTAATGAGGGTTTAAAAATCGCACCTGCTAAAGCCTTAGAAGTTTATGATGTAACAGGAGCGGGCGATAGTGTGATTGCCGTTTTGGCTTTTTGTTTGGCAAATGAAATTGAAATTTTTAAAGCTTGTGAACTTGCCAATGAAGCTGCAGCCGTTGTAGTAAGTAAAATAGGTAGTGTGAGTGTGAGTTTTGATGAGATTAGAAGTTTTAAAAGTATGAGTTTTGAGAAAAAGATCAAAAATAAAGAAGAGCTTTTAACGCTTTTAAAACAAAATGATAAAAAGATTGTTTTTACAAATGGTTGTTTTGATATCGTGCATTTTGGACATATAAAATATCTTGAGAAAGCTAAAAGATTGGGCGATGTTTTGATTGTAGGTTTGAACTCAGATGCGAGTGTGAAAAGACTCAAAGGTGAGAGTCGTCCTGTAAATTCAGAGTTTCAAAGAGCTTGTATGTTGGCAGCTTTTTATTTTGTAGATTTTGTAGTGATTTTTGATGAAGACACACCTTTAGAACTTATAAGCTTTTTAAAGCCTGATATTTTGGTTAAAGGAGCTGATTATAAAGATAAGCTTGTTGTAGGTTCAAATTTGATTTCAAGAGTTGAATTAATCGATTTTGAAGAAGGATTTAGTACGAGTAAGATTATAGAAAAGATTAAGGATAAAAAATGATAAATTTAGTAGAAAAAGAATGGCAAGAACATCAAAAAATCGTTCAAGAAAGTGAAATTTTAAAAGGACAAATCGCTAAAATAGGCGAGCTTTTATGTGAATGTCTTAAAAAAGGTGGTAAAATTTTAATTTGCGGAAATGGTGGAAGTGCAGCTGATGCACAGCATTTTGCAGCTGAACTTAGTGGGCGTTATAAAAAAGAACGCAAGGCTTTAGCAGGTATAGCGCTTACAACCGATACTTCAGCGCTTAGTGCTATAGGAAATGACTATGGTTTTGAGTTTGTTTTTTCAAGACAAGTGGAGGCTTTAGGAAATGAAAATGATGTTTTAATCGGCATTTCAACCAGTGGAAAAAGTCTCAATGTTTTAGAAGCTTTTAAAAAAGCAAAAGAACTTAATATGCTTTGTTTAGGGCTTAGTGGAAAGGGCGGTGGAATGATGAATAAGCTTTGTGATCATAATCTTGTTGTGCCAAGCGATGATACGGCTAGAATTCAAGAAATGCACATTTTAATCATACACACACTTTGTCAGATTATAGATGAGGGTTTTTAAGTAAATTTTTAGCTTCTTCTATAACCCTTTGAGGCTTTAAATCTTTCATGCATTTGTGGTGTTTTAAAGGGCAGATTTTTTGCATACAAGGCATACAAGCTAGATCTAAGTGTACTAATTTTGCGTTTTGATTTTGCCAAGGTGAAGTTTGAGTAAATTTCGTAGGGCCAAAAATAGCCACGGTTTTTACCTTATAAACCGCACTTAGGTGCATAGGACCACTGTCATTTGTTATGAAAAGATCACAAAAAGCAATATTTTGACAAAGGGTTTTGATGGTGGTTTTATTGCAAAGATTTTTTACTTTTATGTTTTGTTCTTTTAAAATTTGATAAATTTCATTACAAAGTTCTTGTTCGACTTTTCCTGCACCAAAGATTAAAATCTCATGACTTTGGTTGAAATTTAAAGCTACTTTAGCAAAATAACTCGCATCCCATCTTTTTGCACTTCCAAAGCTTGCGCCAGGGTTGAGTCCTAGAATTTTTTTGCGATTTTTTAAGACAAGAGGGTTTTGAAATTTTAGCTTAAAGGGAAGCTTTAAGTCTTTAAAATGAGCTTTTATACTAAGTGAGTTTTCTATAAAATAAAGGTATTTTAAAACTTGATGTTCTTCTTTGTGCTTGTTTTTGTCAAAAAAATATCTTTGTTTTGTTTTAAGAATATGTAAGATAATCTTAGAAGAAAACGCAGATCTAAAAGCAAAGCTAAAATCGATCTTACCAAGTTCTTTGCGTAAAGATAGAGCTTGTTTATAACGGGATAGTTTATTTTCTATGATGATTTTAGAATTAGGAAATTCTTTAAAAAGTGCTGTGGAAACCAAAGATCCATAAAGGATAAATTGAGCATTTTTAAAATGTTCTTTTATAACGTATAAAGCAGGTGAAGCCATCACCGCATCGCCTAGCCAAGTGGGAAGGTGTATAAAAATTTTCATAAATTTCCTAAACTTTGATAGAATTGTTTTTATTATTTTAACAAAATTTAGGAAAAATATGCCACAACTTTCTATCATAATCCCGCTTTTTAATTCTTGCGATTTTATCTCAAGAGCTTTACAAAGTTGTATAAATCAGACTTTAAAAGATATTGAAATTTTGATTATCGATAATAAAAGTAAAGATAATAGTTTAAATATGGTTTTAGAATTTGCCAAAAAAGATCCAAGGATAAAAATCTTTCAAAATGAAGAAAATTTAGGCACTTTTGCAAGTAGAAATTTGGGGGTTTTGCATTCTAGTTCTGATTTTATAATGTTTTTAGATAGTGATGATTTTTTAACACTCGATGCTTGTGAAATAACATTTAAAGAGATGAAAAAAGGTTTTGATTTGCTTTGTTTTGATGCCTTTGTGCATAGAGTAAAAACCAAACAATTTTATCGTTTTAAACAAGATGAAGTTTTTAATCAAAAGGAATTTTTAGATTTTTTAAGTAAACAAAGGCATTTTTGCTGGTCGGTTTGGGCGAAGTGCTTTAGAAAAGATATCATCTTAAAAAGTTTTGAGAAAATTAAAATAGATGAGCGTTTAAGTTATGGCGAAGATGTGCTTTTTTGTTATGTTTATTTTATGTTTTGTGAGAAAATAGCTGTTTTTAAAACTTGCATTTATCATTATGAATTTAATCCAAATGGAAGATATGAGAATAAAAATAAAGAAATTTTAAATCAAAATTATAAAGATAAAAAGAAAAGTAATGAAATCATAAAAAGACTATCCAAAGAGTTTTTACTTGATGAATTTCATCAGAAATTATTTGAAGTTTTGGAGAGAGAGGAAAAGAGTTTATGTATGAGAGCAAATAAGATTTAGCTTTATAATACTTTATGATTTTTATTTATAAATTTAAAATAGCAATATTTAATTAAATTTATAAATGTATTTTTTATATTTTTATTATTAAAATCTTCTTTTAATTTTTCTTTGATTATTTTATAATACTTAATTTGATTTGTATTTATTTTTAATTTTTTTGCTATATTTTGCGGTATAAAATAATATAAACAATCAAACCAAAAATAAACTCTTATAGCATTATAATTTTGTGGATAATTTCTAAAACACCATAAAAGCATTATTTGATCATCATCAATCATTCCAAGTGAGCTAAAACAATCTAAAGATTTTTTCAAATCGTCTTTAAAAATTTGCCATTTTTTATAATTTGCAAATATTAAACCACCCATTATAAAAGTTTCCATAGAAAAATAAATACTCGCTAAAGTTTGCCTGTCATCATCTTTTATAGAAAAAAAATTAATCTTATCATTATCTATACCATTTTGTTTTTCTAATAAAAAATTAAATTGTTCTTTATCTATAAAAAATTCTCCACCATGATTAAAACCAAAATCAAGCCACATTATATTCTCATTAGTCAAACCTTCTTCTATAGCATCACATACAAAAAAAGGTTTTAAATACATAAGGTAGCAATACATAGGAGAAATACATTCTATATTATTTGGATTTTTTCTATTTATACCTTGATTATAATCTTTAAAAGTATCTATTATTTTTTTATAACCTTGCTCATCAAATTCTTGTAATTCTTTGGTTATTATTATGGTTTTGTCTTCTAAATTATGTTTTTTTCTTGTATCTAAAATTTTTTCCTTTATATTTTCTTGGGTGTATATAATCATTTTATTTTTGATACCTGCTAAAAATTCAAAATAAGATAAATATTTATCATTATCTCTTTCAAAATTTTTAATATCTTTTCTACCTATATCATAAAAAGCTGTTACTATCGTAATTTCATTATCGATCATATTGTATCCTTAAATAATATTTTATCTATCATGGAATGTTTTCTAATTTTTTTAAAAATTTTTAATGAATGTATGCTTGTTTTATTTTTTATATCATTCCATAATTTATCACTATATTTATCTTTTGCATGATATTGCAAGAGATGAATATCTGTATCATTTGTTATGTATAAATTTAAATTTAAATACTTTTTCTTTAAGGTGTCAAACAATATTTGAAACATAAAATAATATACTAATTTATTCTCATATTTCCAATAATTAATCAATATATCTTGCATTATCTTCATAATCTCATTATTTTTATTTGATAATATAAAACCATTTACAATATTAACTTTAAATTTCTCATCCCAAGAAAAAAAATTATAATTAAAATTTATCCAATTTTTGTAATCTTGCGGTTTTTTTGTAGATCTATGAAAAATAAAAAAATCTTGATCTAAAATTTCTTTTTGAATTTCTCCGCTTAAAAACATACCAGCGTCTAGCCAAATTCCACCATAATTATTGAGCAAAGAAACTCTTAATAAATCAGAAAAAATAGTTATCGTTTTTTCTCCAAATTTTTTATCATCAATTTTTTGATAAATAAAATCAGGAAATATTAAATAATCTTTTATATTATCTTTATCAAGTAAAACAACTTCATAATTACCTTTATATTTTTGAACAGATTTAAAACACTTTTTTATAATGCAAGGTGCATTATCAATACCTTGATACCAAAATTGCCATATTATTTTTTTACCATTTATATTCCGTGTTTTTTTTATCTGTATGTCATCTAATTTATTTTCAAAGTATTTTTTTATATAAGCATTTTCCAAATAATTAGCTATATTCTCATGTTCTTTTTGATGTAAGATCTTACCTTTTATAATTCTTCTATGTTTATTTAAGAAAAATGCAGAATAAATAAAATACAAGCTATATAATACAAAATTATTCATATTTTCTCAATTTTTTTAAACTAGGTATAAAAAATATGATTTTATTTTTTATCTTTTTTATATATTTTGAAATTTTACTTCTTTTTCTATATCTTCTTTTATTATCATCTTGCACATAAGTTTGGGCTCCAAATATCTCATCAGTAGTTATAACAATAGGATATAAAGCATATACATTTATTATATTATCATTACTAGTACAATGATCATATGGAAATATTATTTTTTCTAAGTATTTATACATTTTTAAGGCGCCATTTTTATTGATATAATATCCATGGGTTCCATTGCCACCACCAACTAATCTTTTTGCATGATAAAAATCATCTATTTTATAATCATATCTTAAAGAAAATGGGCTTTCTATACGAAATCCATCGTCTAAATAAACTTGTCTATAATGACCAAGTAGGAATAATTCTAAATCTTTTGGAAATTTATCTTTTAAACTTAAAATATAATTTAATTTTTCATCAAAATAAGCATCATCTTCCAATATCAAACACTCATTTAAATTTAACTCAAACATTCTTTCAAAACATTTTTTATGGGATAAAGCACACCCTATCTCACCAAGACTTAAAGTTCTACCTAAATATTTTTCCGATAAAGAAAAATCACTAATATTTTTTACAAAATCACTATCCAACTCTTTTCCATCAACAGCTTGTATGATTTCATAATCTAAGTTATGCTTTAAACATAAATTCTGCATATATTCTTTTCTATCTTTGGCTATTTTTAAATTGATTATAAAAAATTTCATAAATAAAAACCTATCATAATAATTTATAAGATAAAATTATACTATAATATAAATAAAAAAGGTTATGACAATGATATATTATCCGTATTATTTAAAAAAATATTTAGCGAAGATCGCATGCTTGTTTATACCAAATAAAAATATAAGGGCAATAATTAGAGAAAAATTACTCAATCAATTTATGCAAATAAAACTTGATAATTTAAATTCGTATATTCCAAAAGATATAGTAGATAATATAGAAAAATATGATAATGAACATTTTTATAAAATAAATCACATTTAAAATCTAAACACAAAGGATTTTTTGATTTTGACGAAAAATCTAAAAATCCAACATCACCTTTAAATCCATGGGCTTATGTAAGAGTAAAAAATGAAGCATTAACTTTGAAAGCTTCGTTAAAAAGTATACTTCCGGCTATACAAAGTGGGATTATAGGATATAATGATTGCAATGATGGAAGCGAAGAGATAATCTTAGAATTTTGCAAACAGTATCCTTCTTTTATACCAGTAAAATATCCTTATGAAGTACAAATTGAAAATCCACAAAGTGAAGAAAATAAACTTTATAGTTATTATAATTATGTTGCAAGCTTTATTCCACAAGGAGAATGGCTTATAAAAATAGATGTTGATCATATGTATGATGCTAAAAGATTATACAAAAGTTTTTATATACCTAAAAAAAAGACTATGATATACTTTGTTATTCTCGAATAGATTTTTATTATAAAGATGATGATAGAGCTGAGGTATTTATAGTAAAGTATAAGAGTATCAATAATATCTTGAATAACAAGAGTAATGATCAATGGTTGATAAAAAATAATCATCTTAAATGGGCAGAAAGTATGCATGAAGATAGGTATTGTATAGAGTATTTGGATATAAAAAAGTTAAAAATTTATCAAACAGAATTTTTAAACTATCATTTTCCATATTTTAAGAGAAGCTTAGATAAAAATAAGATAGAATTAATTCCCATAGATGATTTTAGTATCAAAGAATATAAAGATATAATATCACCTGATATGGTAACTAAAGAAAAATTGCTATATTTAAAAAAATATATAAAGGAAAATCAATGAAAAAATCGAAATCCATACAAATAATCAAACAGCAAGGAATAGCTGAATTTATAAAATATAAAAAAAATAAAATATACACTAAATATGAGAAAAAATTTAATATCAATATTTTTACTCCTTATTTATTAAAATTTTGTAAACCTTTAAAAGATGATTATAAATTTATATTATTTAGCTATGGTGTAAGTGGGCATTGGGCTTTTAAAAGTTTTTTAAAATATTGCGAATTAGATGATTTTGTCTTATATCAGAATAATTATAGTTATTATAAAGAATATAAGAATTTTAATAAAAAAAATTATTATGTAGAAATAGCTTGGTATCAAAGTATGCAGCCAAAATATAAGCATATAAGTAAAATTTTAAATAAAAATAAGCCTGTTGTAATTTTGACAAGAGATCCTATATCTAGATTAAAAACAATGGTTAATCATGGTTCTTATAAGATTGAAGAACTTGGTAAAAATGAATTAAAAAATTTTTATATAAATGAAGATATATTTGAAAATTTAGATAGAATAAGATATACAGATAAAAATGGATATAATGCTAATCTTAAAAAACCTGATTTATCATCTATCTATTTTATCGTAAACGAAGAGCTAAGTTTTAGCTATTTTTCAAATATAAACTTGATTAAAAACAAAAATATATTATATGTAGACACGAAATCAATTTCAAAAGATAATGCATTTGCCACTATAAAAACTCTTGCTAAAGAGCTTAATTTTAAAGAACCAAATGATAATGATGAATATAAATTTAAGCAGAAATTTTGGAACGAATTGTATTATTTACTACCTTATAGATTTATTGTCAATAATGATATTTTGATAATAGTATCTGATGAAAATAAAGTATTTTTAGACAATGATAAGTATTATAAAGAGATAAAAGATGATTTAATTGATATAAAAAAAGAACTTGTAAATACAAAAAGCAAGTTATTTGATAAAATTTCGATTAATATAGAAAATAAAAATTGGACCATTATTAAAGATGATAAAGCTTTAATCAATGATCTTAGAGAATATTTTGAAAAATTTATGATTATTTTAGAGAAAAAAGCGAATGAAAGACTTGAAAATATGGTAAAAGAAGAAGATGTTTTAAATTATTTAAAGGAGCATCAAGATTTAGGAAAAAAAATTAAAAATATTTTGGATTATGAATTGCAACATATAAAAGAGCATAGACCAGATATTATTAATAGTTGGGAATACTATAAAAAATTTCTTGAATTTTTTAAAGAATAAGCGAATAAAATGGAGAGGGCAATCTATCAGACTTTCCATTTATTTAATATATCAGCCACTTTTTTAAAATCATTTTCTTTCATGGTTGGCGATATAGGTAATGACAAAACTTCTTGATGGATGTTTTCTGTTATGGGTAGTTGTAAATGATTTAAATCTTTATAGCATTTTTGCTTATGGGGAGGGATAGGATAGTGTATAATAGTTTGAATATCATGATTATTTAGATAGTGTTGTAATTCATCTCTAAGCTTTGTTTTGACTACAAATAGATGCCAAACATGATCAAATTTATTACTAGGTAATATAATATTTTCATTTTTTATATTTTGTAGATAAAAATTTGCTATATTTTTTCTTTTATTATTGTCTTCATCTAAATATTTTAATTTTATATCCAAAAAAGCAGCTTGTATCTCATCTAATCTAGAATTTAATCCTATATATAAATTTTCATATTTTTTATGAGAGCCATAGTTTGCTAAAGCTCTAATTTTGGATGCAAAATTATCATCATTGGTGCAAATACACCCAGCATCCCCTAAAGCACCTAAATTTTTACCAGGGTAAAAAGAAAAACCGGCAGCATCTCCCAAATTTCCAACTCGTTTATCTTTATAAATAGCGCCATGTGCTTGAGCACAATCTTCTATAATTTTTAAATTGTATTTATTAGCTAACAACTGAATTTTTTCCATATCACAAACTTGACCATAAAGATGAACAACCATGATAGCTTTAGTTTTTTTTGTGATCTTTTCTTCTATTAAATCAGGATTTATGTTGTAAGTATTGATATCAGGCTCTATTAGTATAGGTTTGCATTTATTATCAGTTATAGCTAAAATTGATGCTATGTATGTATTTGCAGGAGCTATGATTTCGTCATTTTCTTTAAAGTCATAAGCTTTTATGATCAATCTTAAAGCATCAAGCCCATTTGCAACGCCTATGCAATGTTTAACCCCACAATATTTTGCAAAATTATTTTCAAATTTTTCACATTGCTTTCCAAGTATATACCAACCACTTTCTAGAATTTCTTTAAATTTTGTTATAAATTCAGTGTTAAACCTATCATTTATTTGTTTTAAATTCAAAAAAAACATTATTTCCCTTTATTTTTTTATAGTAAAAAGTATATTTGTTTATGAATTTTATATATTTACCTTTTTCGTCTTTGCATTTATAAAATAAAAAATCAAATATACTATTGATTCTGGATAAGTGATTTTTATTTTCTAATATTTTGTTTAAGATTATGTTTTTTTCATTTTGTGAAAACAAATATTCAGTTTTATTAAATTTAATACATAATTCATAATATATACTATATCTTATTTTATTAATTTTTTTTATTAATTTTTTTTCATAATTATGCTTTTGTGCTAATTTTTCAAGATTAAACCAAGTTTTCCAAGTATCCCAATGATGAACACCTATTTTTTTTGTAATGCTTTCTTGATTAAAATTATAAACATAGAACTCAGTATCAATAAAAGCTATTTTTTTTGCTTGCAATAGGTGCTCTCGGAAACTATATTCATCCCCATTAAAGCTTTCTTCATTAAAATTTATTATTTTATCAATCGTTTTTTTATAAAACGGGAACCCTATTAATTTATTATAAATACTAAATCTAAATGCATCTCTACCTGATATTATTTTATTTGTAGCTCCTAAATAGTTTACATCGGATATATTTAGACTATTATTATATATGCCTCCTATGATTTTATAGTTATTGTTTGAAAACATAAATTTAACTGGATATAATATTATATCAACCAGATTATCTTGAAAATATTTTATACCTTTTTCTAGAAAATATTCAGTTATCATATCATCACTATCTAATATAAGCAAAAATTCTCCTTTTGCTAATTTTAAACCGTAATTTTTAACTACCGATGGAATGCCAGTGTGATTAATAGAATAAGCTTTGAGCCTAGAATTATTTATTGATAAATTTTTTAATATTTTTAATGTATTATCTGTTGATCCATCATCAACACATATAATCTCATAATTTATATATGTTTGATTAATTATAGAATTTATACAATTTTCTATAAAATTTTCAGCATTATAGCAAGGTATTATTATTGAAACTAGAGGATTTTTTTCCATTTTAACTCCATATTAGCAAATCGTTATAATTATAATATATAATATTAGAAAGAAACATACTATTATTAAAAAATTGGAAATTTTTTTATATTTTCTATATTTTTTTATAAAAATATCCCCTGTATCGCATTTTTTTGCTAATTGTAGATAGTCTTTAAATGTAAAATTATATTTTTCATATAAAATTTTAGCATTGGCATCATTTTTATAAAATTCCATTATTTTATGATAACCCCAATATTTTTTATATATGTTGTCAGATTCTAAAGCCATTATTCCTAAAAAAAAAGGCAATGTCTCTTGATAAGGTTTTATATTTGTTTTATTTACTTCTTTATGAAAAATTTGCTCTAATAAAAATATATTATCAAATTTTAAGTAAGTATCTAAGAGCATTTCTGTTTCTAGGTTTTCTCGAGTTGTTGTGATGCTATTATGAGCACTTATATTTGTTTTGTCTCTAGTTCTTCTGTATCTTATAAGTTGTGTTTCAAGTATTTTAATTTCGCCAATATTTAATATATCAATATGCATCTTCATATCTTGATAGTTGCACATTGAATTTGGTAAAGGATATAATTTTTCAAAAACATCTCTTTTTAAAGATAATCCAACTGATGTTAAGCAGTTGTATCGCATAAATAAATAATATAATAATTCTACCTTATTTCTTTGTTTTAATGGATATAAGTTCCCTAAAATTTCATTATTTTCATCTATACAAATCAAATTTGGATATACAGCTATAATATCATTATCTTTAAATGTTTTATAGATAATTTCTAAAGCATTTTTTTCTAATATATCATCACTTGCGCAAAATACTATGTATTCTCCATTTGAGTTTTCAAAAGCTGTATTTAATGTCGCATTTATACCTTTGTTAAATTCATGTTTTATAAGTTTTATTTTTGGATCTTTAAATTTTTGAATTTCTTTTGTGCTATTATCACTTGAACAATCATCTACTATAATGAGCTCAAAATCACTAAAACTTTGCTCTAAAACACTTTGTAAAAAATAACTCACATATTTTTCATGATTAAAACATGGGGTTAGAATGGAAATTTTTGCCATTACTTTATCCTTGTAATATTATAACTTATTTAATTTTTGAGCGATAATTTTAAATCCATCAATACCTGAAATTATAAAATAGTTTTCAAATTCTTGAAAGACATTATATCCTATAAATTCGTTTACTAAAATAGATTTAATAATTTTACTATTATTGATAATGGGAAGTTGATATTCTTGAAAAATAAATGCTCGAATTTAATTATGTGTTTCAAAACTTGTTTTTTAAAATTAATTTCTATGATCAAGGTTTATATCTTTTTTTGAAAAATGATTTTAATAATATTTTAGACTATTTATAGATATTTCTTATATTTTTCTTTTGCAATTTCATATTCTTGTTTTGAAATGTTAAAATAAAAATTATCAATATCTTCTTTAATAATTTTAGCACCAAATTTTTTATGAAAGGCTATAACTCTATCGTTATCTTTTCTTACATCAAAATGACTAGCATTAAAACCTAAATTATAAAATGCGAATTCATACACATTCATAACAACCTCTATGGATATATAAAAGGCAACCCCATGTTTTATTATAAAACTTCCCCAGCAAAAAGAATCGTCAATAAAGTCATACAATCTAACTAGGCCTAACTTTTCATTATTTTTATTTCTGATTGTAAAATAAAATTCTTTTTTATTTTTTTCTCTCTTCTTATATAATCTAATCCATTCTCTTTGCTTTTTTATATCATTATCTATTTTGTTTAAAAATTTATTTTTTACAACATCACTTCTGAGTTCAAAAATAAATCCAGCATCTTCGTCATCAACTAAATACATATTAATATTTTTTCCAATTATGCAAAAATCACTCATTTGCATAATCCTTGTAAAAAATTATTGTTTTGAAATAATTTTGCAATAATAAGTTGTATTGGCTGCAATATCTTTTGTAACGATAGCCCCCCCCCCTATCACTGCATTTTCTCCTATAATTACACCTGGTAAAATTGTCGCATTAGCACCAATACTCGCGCCTTTTTTAATTATAGTTTTTAAAAATTCTTTTGGATATTGTTTTGATTTTGGATATTTATCATTGCAAAATGTTACATTTGGCCCTATAAAAACATTATCTTCTATTGTTATACCATCCCATATTTGAACCCCGCACTTAATCGTAACATCATCTCCAATCACAACATCATTTTCTATAAAGCAATGAGAACATATATTGCAATTATCTCCTATTTTAGCATTAGGTAAAACTACGCAAAATTGCCATATATTTGTATTTTTACCTATATTACTACTTTGTACATCTGACATTTTATGTATCATTAATATTCCTTAAAAATTCATCATAATTTCTTATATACTCTTTTTCATCATAAAAATCACTTGCCAAAACTAGCAATTTTGCTCCATAAGAAAAATTTTTCATTTCTCTCCACATATTTTTACCTATATAAAGACCCATATCAGGACGATTTAAACAAATTTTTTCACAATTTTTTCCATCATTTAGTATTATATCACAAGAACCACTCATCATTATAAGCACTTGCTCTAAATTTTTATGTGCATGTGCTCCTCTTGGAAAATTTGGATCTGTATCAAATATATAATACACCCTTTTTATCTCAAATGGAATTTCTTTATTGCTTTCTAAAGCTACTAATTTACCTCTATCATCTTTTATGGCATCTAACTTTAAAATTTTATAATTTTTCATGCCACTTTTAAGGCATGATTTTTATAGCATACCCCCCCCCGCCGCCCTATATTATTTTTTAATTCACAAAAATACTTATAATCATAAATATACTCTTTTTCATCATAATAAGTATTTGTTAATACCAATAAAATACAATCTTTAGAAAAATTATACATTTGTTTCCATATCATTTTATCTATATATAAGCCTTTGGTTTTATCATTTAATATTATTTTTTGTTTTGTTTGTCCATCGTCTATTAAAATTTCGCAACTTCCATTTAAAGCTATAAAAATAAATTCTGAATTTAAATTAGCATGATCACCTCTTATTGAATCATTTAAAAAATCATATATATAAAAAATTCTTTTAATTTCAAATGGACAATTTACATCTTTTTGATGGACATTTAATATTGAATTTTTACTATTTATGGTTTTGAATTTTAATATTGTATAGTTCAAATTTAACCCTTGTATTTTTTAATATACCATTGTATAGTTTTATCTAAACCGCTATTAAAATTTTCTTGTGCTTTCCAACCTATAACCCTCTGTAATTTTGTCGGATCTATGGCATATCTTCTATCATGACCTGCTCTATCCTTTACAAAAGTAATTTGCTCTTTATAAGAAGTATTTTTTGGCAATACATTATCTAAATAAGAACAAATTTTATTAGCTATGTCTATATTTTGCCATTCTTCATTTGTTCCTATATTAAATACATCAAAAAAGCTATTATTTTCTTTTATCTTTTCAAAAGCATATTTATAAATACTTTCTATAGCCACGCAATGATCTTTTACATATAGCCAATCTCTTATATTCTTACCATCTCCATATATTGGAATTTGAGCGTTATTTAATGCATTTCTTATTATGGTAGGTATAAGTTTTTCATCATGCTGAAAAGGTCCGTAATTGTTAGAACAATTAGAAATAACAGCATTTAATCCATAAGTATGATGATAACTTCTAACAAGCATATCAGCACTTGCTTTTGAAGCTGAATAAGGGGAATTTGGAGCATAAGCGTTATCTTCTGTAAATTTTCCATTTTCTCCCAAAGATCCATAAACTTCATCTGTACTTATTTGATAAAAGAAACTTTGTTTAAATTCGTCTTTTTTAAGAAAAGGTTCGAGAAACCAAGTTTTATAAGCTGAGTTTAATAAATTCCAAGTTCCGTATATATTTGTTTTTATAAAAATATCTGGATTTTTTATAGAATTATCTACATGTGATTCTGCTGCAAAATTTATAACCGCATTTATTTTATATTTGCTGAAAATTTCATTAACCAAAAAAACATCACTTATATCTCCTTGAATAAATACATAATTAGGATTATTTTTTAATTTATTTAAATTTGATATATTGCTAGCATATGTTAAAAAATCTAAATTTATAATTTTAGCATCTGGATTTTTCTCAAAAAAATATAATAAAAAATTACTACCTATAAAACCAGCTCCGCCAGTAACTAAAATATACATTATTTTCCTTGACTAAGTATTTTATATAAATATTGACCATAATTACTTTTTGAAAGTAACAATGCTCTTTTTTCTAGGGTTTCATTATCTATCCAGTTGTTATTGTAGGCTATTTCTTCTAAGCAGGCAATCTTATAACCCTGCCTTAATTCTATGGTTTGCACAAACGAACTAGCTTCTATAAGACTATCGTGAGTTCCTGTGTCAATCCAAGCAAAACCTCTTCCTAAATGTTGTGATTTTAGCTTATTTAACCTTAAATATTCTATATTTACATCTGTTATTTCAAGTTCTCCTCTTGCACTTGGTTTTATATTTTTTGCAATATCTATAGCGTCATTATTATAAAAATATAAACCAGTTGCCACATAGTTGCTTTTTGGATTTTTGGGTTTTTCTTCTAGGCTTAAAACATTTCCATTTTGATCCATTTCTACCACTCCAAATCTTTCTGGATCTTTTACATGATAAGAAAAAATACTAGCAAACCCTTTTTTTAAGTCATCTTTTGCATTTTCCAAAATATCACTAAAGCCTTGTCCGTAAAAAATATTATCTCCTAAAATTAATGCAATATCATCATTTTGAATAAAATCTTGCGCCAAAATAAGTCCTTGCGCTAAACCTTCTGGACGCTCTTGAATTTTATACTGAATTTGCATTCCAAGAAAAGAACCATCTTTGAATAGCTCTTTAAATCTATCAATATCTTTTGGAGTAGAAATAATCAAAACTTCTTTAATTTTTGCAAGCATTAAAACAGACATAGGATAATAAATCATTGGTTTATCGTATATAGGTAAAAGTTGCTTGCATAAAGTTAATGTGCTAGGATAAAGCCTAGTTCCACTACCTCCAGCTAAAATAATGCCTTTCATTGTTGCACTCCTATTTAATATATTTCCAAAAAGTATATTGTGCATAAAGCTTTGCTATGATAAAACCTCTTTTGCCTTCTAAAAAACCTAATTTTACAAAATAAAGTTTAAAAAAAGTCCAATAAGGATTTATTAAAGCTTTAAGAAGGTTATTTTTTTTAGGATTTAGACTTGAGTATTTGTTTTGTTTATCTATAAATTGCTCGATATTTTCATAAGCATAATGTAAAAAATGATGTTTTAATTTCCCTATTTTTTCTTGACAGATTATGCTTTCGTGAACTTCTCTTTCATTAAATTTGGCATATTTTTTATGAAATAGTCTTATGTTATAATCAGGATATAGCCCCATTTTTGTTATTGCTTCTCCAAAGAAAAAATTTAATCTTGCTACTTTGTATGCTTTAAATGATGGATTTTTAATTATTTGTAATACTTCCTCTTTTAATTCTTCAGTAAAAACTTCATCACTATCTAAAACAAATATCCAATCATTAGTTGCTTTTTCAACTCCAAATTGTTTTTGCTTTCCAAAACCAAGCCAATCTTGATGAAAAATTTTGATGTTTTTAAAAGCTTTTGCTATTATTAGACTATCATCTGTGCTTCCGCTATCTATTAAAATAATTTCATTGGCAAAATTAACACTTTGTAATACTTCTTGAAGATATTTTTGACTATTAAAAGTTAGTATTACTATTGAAATATTCATGAGTATATTCCTTGATTATAACTTGCAAAGCGTCTATGAAAAAAAAAGTATTCCCAAGGTCTTTTTTTAATCATTTCTTCGCAACTTTGCGCTTGATAAAGTGTCAGTTCTTCTAAGCTTGCATTTTGAGAATCTTTTGCTTTAAAAAACTCTATGCAAAATTTACCATCTTCTTTATAGGCATAAACAGGGATGATCAAAGCATTGCTTCTTTGTGCGATAAGGCTTGCTCCCATTTGATAATTCACTTCTTTGTTAAAAAATTTTAATCTTACGCTTTCGTTTTCTACGCAGTCTTGATCAGTTAAAATTCCCAAAGTTCTCCCTTTTTTTAGAGCGCTTAGCATTTGTCTTATGCCGCCTTTTTTGTCGATAAGTTCTATGTCAAATTGGGTGCGACTTTGGCTTAAAATTTCATACATAATTTCACTTTTTAACTTTTTCCCTACTATAGAAATTGCACCATATTTAGCTGCATAAGCAAGGCTTAAAATTTCCCAGTTTCCATAGTGTGCAGTTGTGAAGATAATAGGACGCTTTAAAGCTAGAGCATCTATAAGAAAATTTTCATTGATGAAATTTACTTTATTGAGAATTTTTTCTTTAGTGGTGTTTTGATTTTGCAAACAATCAATTCCAAATTGAGCAAAATTTTCATAAATTTTTAAAGACAATTTATCGCGTTCTTTTTGAGTGTATTGAGGAAAACAGATTTGCAAATTTGTATCGATGATTTTGCGGTGTTTTTTGTTAAGATGAAAAGCGATTCTTGCTACAATCAAAGCTAAAAAATGCAAGATACACTCAGGCATAAAAGTAACAAAAAATTTCAAAATATAATAAAGACTAAGATATATTTTATCACTATTTTTCATTAAGTAAGCCTTTGGCAAGTTTGAAGATATCTTCTTCTTCTATACGCGTGATACAAAAATCACTTTTATCGATATGCTTGGCATTTTGAATTTTTTTACCTGTATTAATGATTTTATTGATATGAGTTTGAAAAGCATTGCGGTAGCTTGGTGTTGCACCAAAAATCGTAATAGATGCTTTATTTAAAGCAAAAGCTAAATGTGTTGGACCGCTATCATTTCCTATGATAAGATCCATTATTTTTGTAAAAGCCATTAGCTCTTCAAGATTAAATTTTGGCGCTAATTCTATATGTGTTTCATCAATACCACTAAGATTTAAAACCTCTTTAGCAAATTCGTATTCTTTTACATTTCCCCAAGCGAGCCAAATTTTTGTTTGTTGAAATTCATTGATTAAAAGTTTGCAAAGTATAGCAAGTTTGGTTTTAGGATAGATTTTATTTTCTACACTTGAACCCACATGTATGAGTATGTTTTTTTCGTTTTTGTCGAGCTTGAGTTTATTGTTTAAGAGTTGTTTTAAATTTTCATCTACGCTAAAAATATCTTGTTTAAAGGCTAAATTTTTGACATTAAAATCAGTATTTAACATAAAGGAGGTAAGACTTAAGTATCTTACAAATACATTTTCATTGTAATCTAACTCAAGTTTTTGGTTGTAGAAATTATGAGCAAAACTTTCTTTAAGACTATTTTTATCAAAACCAAAATTATTTCTACTTAAAATTCGACTTACAATAGCAGATTTTATAAGCCCTTGTAGATCTATTACTACATTATAGTTGTTTTTTCTTGCTTTAAGAAGAATTTTTAGGCTTTTTAAAATTTTTTTGTCTTTTAAGGGCAGGGCATAGAGTTTGTCTATTAAAGGATGGTTTTTAAGTATGCCTTCAAATTTTTCATCTACAAACCAATGAATTTCTATATCTTTTTTAAAATTTTTGATAAATTGCAAAACCACGGCACTTTGGATAATATCACCAAGTGCTGACAAACGAACAATTGCTATTTTCATTAAAAGCCTAATATTTTAAAATTTTTGCTATGATTTTAGCGAAATTATTTAAAAAAAGGTTAAAAAATGGCAAAAAATGAAGGTTATATTTGTGTTTTTGATTGTGAGAGTGTGCCAGATGTTGAGCTTATCCGCAAAACTTTAGGTTTTGAAGGAAGTGATTTGGAGGTAAGTTTAAAAGCACTTCAGTGGCAAAAAGAACAAAGCGGGAGTGAGTTTTTGCCTTTGCCTTATCATAAAATCATCAGTATTTGTGCGGTTTTAAGCGATAATTTTGGAAAATTTATCAAAGTAAATAAAATTGATGGGCAAAATGAAAAAGAAATGATTGAGAATTTTTTCAATTTTATAGAAAATTATGAGCCAAAATTAGTCAGTTTTAATGGTAAAAATTTTGATATGCCTGTTCTTGTTTTAAGGGCTTTAAAATACAATTTAAAAGCAGCAACTTATTTAGATACTCAAAGTGATAAATGGAATAATTATAAAACAAGATTTTCAGAATTAAAACATTGTGATTTATTAGAATCCTTAGGATCTAATGGGCGTGGAATAAAGCTTGATACACTTTGCTCTATGGTGGGTTTGCCAGGAAAATACGATGTGCATGGTGATGAGGTGATGAAACTTTTTTATGAAGATGAACTTGAAAAAATCCACGAATATTGTGAAAGTGATGTTTTAAACACCTATATGCTTTTTTTAAAATATGAACTTATTAAAGCTAATGTTAGTGAAGAAGATTATGTTGATTTTCTTTCTTATATGAGAGATTTTTTGCGTTCAAAAAAATCAGATCGTTCTTATACAGAAGTTTTTGCAAAAGCTTGTGAGAGTGAAATTTCAAAAGTTCGATCTTAAGTATTTAAGAAAATATATTAAAATTTATTTTTGACATTTTCAAAAAAAGGAATGATGATGAAAATTCTTATTAGCGGTGGTGCAGGTTATATAGGTTCTCATACTTTAAGACAATTTTTAAAAACAGATCATGAAATTTGTGTTTTAGATAATCTTTCTAAGGGTTCTAAAATCGCAATAGAAGATTTGCAAAAAATAAGAGCTTTTAAATTTTTTGAACAAGATTTAAGTGATTTTCAAGGCGTAAAAGCATTGTTTGAGAGAGAAAAATTTGACGCTATTGTGCATTTTGCAGCGAGCATTGAAGTTTTTGAAAGTATGCAAAATCCTTTAAAATATTATATGAACAACACTGTTAATACAACAAATCTCATCGAAACTTGTTTGCAAACTGGAGTGAATAAATTTATATTTTCTTCAACGGCGGCCACTTATGGCGAACCACAAACTCCCGTTGTGAGCGAAACAAGTCCTTTAGCACCTATTAATCCTTATGGGCGTAGTAAGCTTATGAGTGAAGAAGTTTTGCGTGATGCAAGTATGGCAAATCCTGAATTTAAGCATTGTATTTTAAGATATTTTAATGTTGCAGGTGCTTGTATGGATTATACTTTAGGACAACGCTATCCAAAAGCGACTTTGCTTATAAAAGTTGCAGCTGAATGTGCCGCAGGAAAACGTGATAAACTTTTCATATTTGGCGATGATTATGATACGAAAGATGGCACTTGCATAAGAGATTTTATCCATGTGGATGATATTTCAAGTGCGCATTTAGCGGCTTTGGATTATTTACAAGAGAATGAAAGCAATGTTTTTAATGTAGGTTATGGACATGGTTTTAGCGTAAAAGAAGTGATTGAAGCGATGAAAAAAGTTAGCGGAGTGGATTTTAAAGTAGAACTTGCCCCACGCCGTGCGGGTGATCCTAGTGTATTGATTTCTGATGCAAGTAAAATCAGAAATCTTACTTCTTGGCAGCCTAAATATGATGATTTAGAGCTTATTTGTAAATCTGCTTTTGATTGGGAAAAACAGTGTTAAAAAAACTTTTTTTTATTTTAAGTAAGGAAGATAAAAATTTTTTATTTTTCTTGCTTGTTTTTTCAGTATTTATTTCTTTTATAGAAACTTTTGCAATTTCTTTGGTAATGCCTTTTATCACTTTGGCTAGTGATTTTTCTTATTTTGATCGTAATAAATATTTAATCAGCCTAAAAGAATATCTTAATATCCCTGTTTTTGAAATCATTGTTTATTTTGGAGTGGGGCTTATTGTTTTTTATGTGTTTAGAGCTTTGTTAAATGCGTATTATTTTCATCTTTTGGCAAGATTTTCTAAAGGGCGTTATCATGCGATCGCTTATAAGGTTTTTTCTAAATTTTTAAATATTAATTATGAAAAATTTACTCAAAAAAATCAATCTGAAATTTTAAAGTCCATTACAGGGGAAGTTTATAATCTAAGCACTATGATTTCATCATTTTTACTTTTGATGAGTGAAATTTTTGTAGTACTTTTGCTTTATGCTTTAATGCTTTTGATTAATTATAAAATCACTTTATTTTTAAGTATTTTTATGGTGTTAAATGCCTTTATTTTAGTGAAAATTTTAAGCCCTATCATTAAAAAAGCAGGAGTAAGACGCGAAGAAGCGATGAAAAATTTCTTTGAAATTTTAAATACAAATTTAAATAATTTCAAATTTATTAAGCTTAAAACCAAAGAAGATGGAGTATTAAGTCTTTTTAAAGCGCAAAGTGAAGCTTTTTCTAAAGCAAATATTACCAACGAAAGTGTAGCTGCGGTGCCTAGAATTTATCTTGAAGGAATAGGTTTTTGTGTACTTGTTTTTATCGTGGTATTTTTGGTGTTGAAAAATGAAAGTGATATTTCAGGTATTTTATCCACGATTTCTATTTTTGTTTTAGCACTTTATCGCTTAATGCCAAGTGCAAATCGTATTATTACAAGTTATCATGATTTGCTTTATTATCATTCTTCTTTGGATATTATTTATCAAAATTTAAGACAAGAAGAAGAAAATTTGGGCGAGGAAAAATTAAGCTTTAATCAAGAGCTTAAAATTTACAACCTTAGCTTTGGTTATGAGGGAAAAAAATATTTATTTAAAAATCTTAACTTAAACATTAAAAAAGGCGAAAAAATCGCTTTTATAGGGGAGAGTGGTTGCGGAAAAAGTACCTTAGTAGATCTTATCATAGGACTTTTAAAACCAAAAGAAGGGCAAATTTTAATTGATAAGCAAGAATTAAATGCAAATAATACAAAAAATTATCGCCAAAAAATAGGCTATATCCCGCAAAATATCTATCTTTTTAATGACAGTATAGCTAAAAATATCACTTTTGGAGATGCGGTTGATGAAGAAAAACTTAATAGGGTTATCAAACAAGCAAATTTAGAGCATTTTATAAAAAATTTATCTCAAGGAGTGCAAACAAAAGTGGGTGATGGGGGGAGTAATTTAAGCGGGGGACAAAAACAACGCATAGCTATAGCAAGAGCTTTATATTTAGAGCCTGAAATTTTAGTGCTTGATGAAGCAACTTCTGCTCTTGATACTCAAAGTGAAGCAAAAATCATGGATGAAATTTATAAAATTTCTAAAGATAAAACCATGATTATTATCGCACATCGCCTTTCTACGATAACGCAATGTGATAAGGTTTATCGTTTAGAACACGGTAAGCTTAAAGAGGAGAAATGATGAAAATAAGCTTTATTATCGCAACTTTAAATTCAGGAGGCGCTGAGCGTGTTTTAGTAACCTTAGTTAATGCACTTTGCAAAGAGCATGAAGTAAGTATTATTAAATTTCATGCAGGAGAATCTTTTTATAAGCTTGAAAATGAAGTTAAAGTTACAAGTTTAGAACAATTTAGATTTGATACGCTTTATCATAAAATCGCAAGTCGTTTTAAGAAATTTTTTGCTTTAAGAAAGGCTTTGAAAGAAAGTAAGGCTGATGTTTTTATTTCTTTTTTGGATACGACTAATATTGCTTGTATTGCTGCGAAAATAGGGTTTAAAACTCCACTCATTATAAGTGAGCATAGCAATGAAGCGTATTTAAAACCTAAAATTTGGCGTTTTTTAAGAAGGGTAAGCTATCCTTTTTGTGATGCTTTAAGTGTGCTTGGAAGCAGTGATAAGGTGTATTATGAAAGATTTGTAAAAAGGGTTAGGCTTTTATTAAACCCTTGTCATTTTAGCGATGAAATTCCTTTTGATTCTAGTTTTGAAAAGGAAAATTTGGTTCTTTTTATAGGGCGTTTAGATCACAACAAAAACCCTGCAATGTTTTTAAAAGCTATAGCGCATTTGGATAAAAATTTGCAAGAAAATTATAAATTTGTTATAGCAGGAGATGGAGAGTTAAGGCAAGAACTTGAATACAAGGTAAAATCTTTAGGAATAAAAGTTGATTTTTTAGGACGAGTTGAAAATGTCAAGACTCTTTATGAAAAAGCAAAAGTGCTTTGTCTTTGTTCTTTTGTAGAGGGTTTGCCAACGGTTTTAATTGAAAGTTTGTATTTTGAGGTTTGTAGAATTTCAAGTTCTTATTATAATGGTGCTAAGGATTTAATCAAAGATAATCATGATGGGCTTTTGATAGGTTGTGATGATGAAATAGCACTTGCTAAAAAACTTGAACTTGTTTTAAATGATGAAAATTTTAGAAAAGAACTTGTAAATAATGCCAAACAAAGGTGTAAAGACTTTGAAATTTCTCATATCAAAGAAGAATGGCTTAAGCTTATAGCTGAGGTTAAAAATGCCTAAACTTTCTGTTATAGTACCAACTTTTAATCGTCAAGTTTTGTTAGAAAAGGCTATTAAAAGCATACAAAATCAAGATTTTAAAGATTTAGAAATTATTGTAAGCGATGATAATTCTAGCGATGATACTAAAAGTGTGGTGCAAAATTTACAAAAAGATGATGATCGCATTAAGTATTTTTTAAATCAAAATTACAAACAGGGCCCAAATGGCAATAAAAATAATGGCTTAGATCAAGCAAGTGGCGAGTTTGTAACTTTTTTAGATGATGATGATGAGCTTTTATCTGGGGCTTTAAGTACCTTGATGCAAAAAGCAAATGAGGGTTATGCTCATGTTTTTGGAAATTGTTTGATAGAAAAAGAAGGAAATTTAAGCAAGGAATTTAGCGGTAAGGGCTTGGAAAAAGATAGTGAAATTTCTAAAAAAGATTTTTTAATGGCTAAATTTAGCGGAGAGTTTTTTTCTGTTTTTAAAAAATCTCTACTTGAAAACAAGCGTTTTAATGAAGAATTTTATGGCAATGAAGCCACGCTTTGGGTAAATTTATACAAGGAAAAAAGTTTTTATATCCATAAGGCTTTTAGGATTTATAGAATTTTTAGGCAAGATAGCGTGACTTTAGGGGCGAGTAAAAATGCTTATAGGGTGTATTTGGGATATTTAGAGCTTGCTAAAAATTTAGAAAATGAACTTAGAATGAGTAAGGATGAAGATTATAAAAAAACTTGTGCGAGTTATTATAAAATGGCAGCTTATTATGCAAAACTTGCAAAAAATTATAAAGCCCTTTATAAATGTTTGTTTAAAAGCCTAAGTATAAAAATCAACGCTCCTGCTTTGATATTACTCATTTTAAGTATAATTCCAAATAATATGATTGAAAAATTATCAAAAATTCGGGTGGCTTTATGCAAAAATTAGGCATTTTTATTTATTCTTTAGGAAGTGGTGGTGCTGAAAGAGTTGTGGCGACTTTATTGCCTATTTTAAGTTTGAAATTTGAAGTGCATTTGATCTTGATGAATGATAAAATTTCTTATGAAATTCCAGAGTGTCAAATTCATTTTTTAGAATGTTCAAAACCTAGTGAAAATCCTATTTTGAAATTTTTAAAACTACCTTTTTTGGCTTTAAAATACAAAAAACTTTGCAGAAATTTAGATATTGATACAGAATTTGTTTTTTTAAATCGACCTAATTATATAGCCTTAATAGCAAGAATGTTTGGAAGCAAAACTCGCCTTGTGATCAATGAATGCACTACGCCAAGTGTGATGTATATGAAAAATAATTTTAATTCTTTGGTAAATAAATTTTTAATTTCTTTGCTTTACCCAAAAGCTGATTTAATCTTGCCTAATTCTAAGGGAAATTTAGAAGATTTGGTGCAAAATTTTAGTATAAATCCAAAAAAATGTGAAATTTTATACAATGCCATCGATTTAGAAAACATAGGGCAAAAAGCCCTTGAAGACATAGCTTTAAAAGATAAATTTATTTTAAGTGTAGGCAGGCTTGATAAAGGTAAAAATCATGCTTTATTAATTCGTGCTTATGCGAGATTGAAAACAGGTTTAAAGCTTGTGATTTTAGGTGAAGGTGTGCTTAAAGATGAGCTTTTAGCTTTGATTAAAGAATTAAATTTGGAAGAAAAGGTTTTGCTTTTAGGATTTGATAATAATCCTTATAAATACATGGCTAAATGCGAATTTTTTGCTTTTGCTTCTGTGTTTGAAGGTTTTTCAAATGTTTTAATCGAAAGTTTGGCTTGTTCTTGTGCGGTGGTTTGCACTGATCATAAAAGTGGTGCAAGAGAGCTTTTTGGCGATGATGAATTTGGACTTTTAGTAGAAGTAGATAATGAAAACTCTATGTTTCAGGGTTTAAAAACTATGCTTGAAGACGATAAATTAAGAAAAGCGTATAAAAACAAAGCTAAAACTAGGGCTAAAGCCTTTGATAAAGTAAAAATTGCACGCGATGCTTTGAAATATTTATTAGGATAAAAGATGTTGAAAAAAGAGTATTTAAAAAACCCTTATTTAGTTTTGTTTGCGATGATTATATTAGCTTATGTTTTTAGTGTATTGTGTAGATTTTACTGGATTTGGTGGGCAAGTGAGTTTAATGAGTATTTTTTCAATAATCAATTAATGATCATTTCAAACGATGGCTATGCCTTTGCTGAGGGCGCAAGAGATATGATAGCAGGTTTTCATCAGCCTAATGATTTGAGTTATTATGGATCTTCTTTATCTACGCTTACTTATTGGCTTTATAAAATCACACCTTTTTCTTTTGAAAGTATCATTTTATATATGAGTACTTTTTTATCTTCTTTGGTGGTGATTCCTATTATTTTACTAGCTAATGAATACAAACGTCCTTTAATGGGCTTTGTAGCTGCTCTTTTAGCAAGTGTAGCAAACAGTTATTATAATCGCACTATGAGTGGGTATTATGATACGGATATGCTGGTAATTGTTTTACCTATGTTTATTTTATTTTTTATGGTAAGAATGATTTTAAAAAAAGACTTTTTTTCATTGATTGCCTTGCCATTATTTATAGGGATTTATCTTTGGTGGTATCCTTCAAGTTATACTTTAAATGTAGCTTTAATTGGACTTTTTTTAATTTATACACTTATTTTTCATAGAAAAGAAAAGATTTTTTATATAGCTGTGATTTTGTCTTCTCTTACTCTTTCAAATATAGCATGGTTTTATCAAAGTGCCATTATAGTAATACTTTTTGCTTTATTTGCTTTAGAGCAAAAACGCTTAAATTTTATGATTATAGGAATTTTAGGTAGTGCAACTTTGATATTTTTGATTTTAAGCGGTGGGGTTGATCCCATACTTTATCAGCTTAAATTTTATATTTTTAGAAGTGATGAAAGTGCGAATTTAACACAGGGCTTTATGTATTTTAATGTTAATCAAACCATACAAGAAGTTGAAAATGTAGATTTTAGCGAATTTATGCGAAGAATTAGTGGTAGTGAAATTGTTTTCTTGTTTTCTTTGTTTGGTTTTGTATGGCTTTTGAGAAAACATAAAAGTATGATTATGGCTTTACCTATATTGGTGCTTGGGTTTTTAGCCTTAAAAGGGGGGCTTAGATTTACCATTTATTCTGTACCTGTAATGGCTTTAGGATTTGGTTTTTTATTGAGCGAGTTTAAGGCTATATTGGTTAAAAAATATAGCCAATTAACTTCAAATGTTTGTATTGTTTTTGCAACTATTTTGACTTTAGCTCCAGTATTTATCCATATTTACAACTATAAAGCGCCAACAGTTTTTTCTCAAAATGAAGCATCATTATTAAATCAATTAAAAAATATAGCCAATAGAGAAGATTATGTGGTAACTTGGTGGGATTATGGTTATCCTGTGCGTTATTATAGCGATGTGAAAACTTTAGTAGATGGTGGAAAGCATTTAGGTAAGGATAATTTTTTCCCTTCTTTTGCTTTAAGCAAAGATGAACAAGCTGCGGCTAATATGGCAAGACTTAGTGTAGAATATACAGAAAAAAGCTTTTATGCTCCGCAAAATGATATTTTAAAATCAGACATTTTACAAGCCATGATGAAAGATTATAATCAAAGCAATGTGGATTTATTTCTAGCTTCATTATCAAAACCTGATTTTAAAATCGATACACCAAAAACTCGTGATATTTATCTTTATATGCCCGCTAGAATGTCTTTGATTTTTTCTACGGTGGCTAGTTTTTCTTTTATTAATTTAGATACAGGAGTTTTGGATAAACCTTTTACTTTTAGTACAGCTTATCCACTTGATGTTAAAAATGGAGAAATTTATCTTAGCAACGGAGTGGTTTTAAGTGATGATTTTAGAAGTTTTAAAATAGGTGATAATGTGGTTTCTGTAAATAGTATCGTAGAGATTAATTCTATTAAACAAGGTGAATACAAAATCACTCCAATCGATGATAAGGCTCAGTTTTATATTTTTTATTTAAAGGATAGTGCTATTCCTTATGCACAATTTATTTTAATGGATAAAACCATGTTTAATAGTGCTTATGTGCAAATGTTTTTTTTGGGAAATTATGATAAGAATTTATTTGACTTGGTGATTAATTCTAGAGATGCTAAGGTTTTTAAACTTAAAATTTAAGGGTTGAAAATGAGAATAGGATTTTTATCACATGCAGGAGCGAGTATTTATCATTTTAGAATGCCTATTATAAAAGCGTTAAAAGATAGAAAAGATGAAGTTTTTGTTATAGTGCCGCAAGATGAATACACGCAAAAACTTAGAGATCTTGGCTTAAAAGTAATTGTTTATGAGTTTTCAAGAGCTAGTTTAAATCCTTTTGTGGTTTTAAAGAATTTTTTTTATCTTGCTAAGGTTTTGAAAAATTTAAATCTTGATTTTATTCAAAGTGCGGCACACAAAAGCAATACTTTTGGAATTTTAGCAGCAAAATGGGCAAAAATTCCTTATCGTTTTGCTTTGGTAGAAGGCTTGGGATCTTTTTATATAGATCAAGGTTTTAAGGCAAATTTAGTGCGTTTTGTTATTAATAGTCTTTATAAATTAAGTTTTAAATTTGCACACCAATTTATTTTTGTCAATGAAAGTAATGCTGAGTTTATGCGGAATTTAGGACTTAAAGAAAATAAAATTTGCGTGATAAAATCTGTAGGGATCAATTTAAAAAAAATTTTTCCTATTTATGTAGAATCGGAAAAAAAAGAGCTTTTTTGGAAAAATTTAAACATAGATAAAAAACCCATTGTACTTATGATAGCAAGAGCTTTATGGCATAAAGGTGTAAAAGAATTTTATGAAAGTGCTACTATGCTAAAAGACAAAGCAAATTTTGTTTTAGTTGGTGGAAGAGATGAAAATCCTTCTTGTGCGAGTTTGGAGTTTTTAAACTCTGGCGTGGTGCATTATTTGGGTGCTAGAAGTGATATAGTCGAGCTTTTGCAAAATTGTGATATTTTTGTTTTGCCAAGCTATAAAGAAGGCTTTCCTGTAAGTGTTTTGGAGGCAAAAGCTTGCGGTAAGGCTATAGTGGTGAGTGATTGTGAAGGTTGTGTGGAGGCTATTTCTAATGCTTATGATGGACTTTGGGCAAAAACAAAAAATGCTAAAGATTTAAGCGAAAAAATTTCACTTTTATTAGAAGATGAAAAATTAAGATTAAATTTAGCTAAAAATGCCGCCCAAGATGCTTTACAATACGATGAAAATATAATCGCACAGCGTTATTTAAAACTTTATGATAGGGTAATTAAGAATGTATGAAAAAGTTTTTAAAAGAATTTTTGATTTTATTTTAGCTTTAGTGCTTTTAGTACTTTTTTCTCCGGTGATTTTAATCACTGCTTTACTTTTAAAAATCACTCAAGGAAGTGTGATTTTTACCCAAAATCGTCCCGGGTTAGATGAAAAAATTTTTAAAATTTATAAATTTAAAACCATGAGCGATGAAAGAGATGAAAAGGGTGAGTTATTAAGCGATGAATTGCGTTTGAAAGCTTTTGGAAAAATCGTTAGAAGCTTAAGTTTGGATGAGCTTTTGCAACTTTTTAATGTTTTAAAAGGGGATATGAGTTTTGTTGGACCTAGACCTCTTTTGGTTGAGTATTTGCCTCTTTACAATAAAGAGCAAAAATTGCGTCATAAAGTGCGTCCAGGTATAACAGGATGGGCGCAGGTAAATGGTAGAAATGCTATTTCTTGGCAGAAAAAATTCGAACTTGATGTGTATTATGTGAAAAATATTTCTTTTTTGCTTGATTTAAAAATCATGTTTTTAACAGCCTTAAAGGTTTTAAAACGAAGTGGGGTAAGCAAAGAAGGACATGTTACAACGGAGAAATTTAATGGCAAGAACTGAAAAAATTTATATTTATGGTGCTAGTGGTCATGGGCTTGTTTGTGAAGATGTGGCTAAAAATATGGGTTATAAAGAATGTATTTTTTTAGATGATTTTAAAGGAATGAAATTTGAAAGTACCTTACCTAAATATGATTTTTTTATAGCCATAGGAAACAATGAAATTCGAAAAAAGATTTATCAAAAAATTTCAGAAAATGGCTTTAAAATTGTCAATCTTATCCATAAAAGTGCACTTATAAGTCCTAGCGCAATCGTGGAAGAAAGTGCAGGAATTTTAATCATGCCTTATGTAGTGATTAACGCTAAAGCTAAAATAGAAAAAGGTGTGATTTTAAATACTTCAAGCGTAATTGAGCATGAATGTGTGATAGGGGAATTTTCTCATGTGAGTGTGGGAGCTAAATGTGCGGGTAATGTAAAAATTGGTAAAAATTGTTTTTTAGGGATTAATTCTTGTGTTTTGCCTAATTTAAGTTTGGCAGATGATAGTATTTTAGGTGGTGGAGCAACTTTAGTTAAAAATCAAGATGAAAAAGGTGTTTTTGTGGGAGTACCTGCAAAAAGAAAAATATGAAATGATTATAAAAAGATTTTTGTTTGATTCTTTGTAAATTTTTTTAGGTAAAATAGAGTCAATTTATAAAAATTTTGTTTTACACAAAGGATAAATCATGAGATTTTTTCTTTCTCCTCCGCATATGGGTGGTAATGAATTAAAATACATAGAAGAAGTTTTCAAAAGCAATTATATAGCACCTTTGGGTGAATTTGTAAATCGCTTTGAACAAAGTGTCAAGGCTTACAGTAAAAGTGAAAATGCCTTAGCTTTAAATTCAGCCACAGCGGCTTTGCATTTAGCTTTAAGGGTGGCAGGGGTAAAACAAGATGATATTGTTTTGGCTTCTTCTTTTACTTTTATCGCTTCAGTAGCACCTATTTGTTATCTTAAAGCAAAACCTGTATTTATAGATTGTGATGAAACTTATAATATCGATGTAGATTTATTAAAGCTTGCTATTAAAGAATGTGAAAAAAAACCAAAAGCATTGATTTTAACTCATCTTTATGGCAATGCGGCTAAAATGGATGAAATTGTTGAAATTTGCAAAGAAAATGAAATTGTTTTAATCGAAGATGCTGCTGAAGCTTTAGGAAGTTTTTATAAGAATAAAGCTTTAGGAACTTTTGGAGAATTTGGAGCTTATTCTTATAATGGCAATAAAATTATCACCACTTCAGGTGGAGGTATGCTTATAGGAAAAAATAAAGAAAAGATTGAAAAAGCAAGATTTTATAGCACTCAAGCTAGGGAAAATTGTTTGCATTATGAACATTTAGATTATGGTTATAATTACCGCTTAAGCAATGTTTTAGGAGCTATTGGCGTAGCACAAATGGAGGTTTTAGAACAAAGAGTGCTTAAAAAAAGAGAAATTTATGAGTGGTATAAAGAATTTTTAGGAGAGTGTTTTAGCTTTTTAGATGAATTAGAAAATTCAAGAAGCAATCGCTGGTTAAGTACAGCTTTGATTGATTTTGATAAAAATGAACTTAATTCTTGTCAAAAAGATATAAATATCAGTCAAAAAAATATTACTTTGCATCCAAAAATTTCAAAACTCATAGAAGATTTGAAAAATGAACAAATAGAAACAAGACCATTATGGAAAGCTATGCACGCTCAAGAAGTATTTAAAGGAGCTAAGGCTTATCTTAATGGCAATAGTGAGTTATTTTTCCAAAAAGGAATTTGTTTGCCAAGTGGCACGGCGATGAGTAAAGATGATGTTTATGAAATTTCAAAACTGATCTTAAAGAGCATAAAGGCTTAAAATGATTTTTTATAAAAGCAAAAGATTAGCATTTTTTTTAACTTCAGATATTGTTTTAATTTTACTTAGCGTTTATCTGGCTTTTTCTTTGAGATTTAGTGGAGATATTCCGAGTATTTTTTATCATGGTATGATGGTTTCTGCTATTATTTTGCTTGTTTTAAAACTTTCATTTTTGTTTGTTTTTAGAATTTATAAAGTAGCTTGGAGATTTTTTTCTCTCAATGAAGCAAGAAAGATTTTTATCGCTTTGCTTTTAGCTGAGTTTTGTTTTTTTCTTATTTTTTATTTTTTTAGTGATTTTTTTAATCCTTTTCCAAGAAGTGCTATTGTGATAGATTTTGTTCTTTCTTATATGTTTATAGGTACTTTAAGAATTAGCAAAAGAATGCTTGTGGATTTTAAACCTTTTAGAATGAAAGAAGAAGAAGAAACTCCTTGTATTGTAGTAGGGGCAACTTCTAAGGCTTTGCATTTGTTAAAAGGTGCAAAAGAAGGTTCTTTAGGGCTTTTTCCTGTAGGCGTAGTTGATGCGAGAAAAGAGCTTATAGGGACTTATTGTGATAAATTTATTGTAGAAGAAAAAGAAAAAATAAAATCTTATGTAGAACAAGGGGTAAAAACTGCCATTATTGCTTTAAGACTTGAGCAAGAAGAGCTTAAAAAACTTTTTGAAGAACTTGTAGCTTATGGTATTTGCGATGTAAAAATATTTTCTTTTACAAGAAACGAAGCAAGAGATATCAGTATAGAAGACTTGCTTGCTAGAAAACCAAAAGATTTAGATGATAATGCTGTGGCGGCTTTTTTAAAAGACAAGGTAGTTTTGGTAAGTGGAGCAGGTGGAACTATAGGCAGTGAACTTTGTAAGCAATGTATTAAATTTGGTGCTAAGCATCTTATTATGGTTGATCATAGTGAGTATAATCTTTATAAGATCAATGATGATTTAAATTTATATAAAGAAAAAATTACTCCTATTTTACTGAGTATTTTAGATAAGCAAAGTTTAGATGAGGTATTAAAAACTTATAAACCCGAGCTTATTTTACATGCAGCCGCTTATAAACATGTGCCTCTTTGCGAACAAAATCCACATTCAGCAGTAATCAATAATATTTTAGGAACCAAAATTTTATGCGACAGTGCTAAAGAAAATAAAGTAGCTAAATTTGTGATGATAAGTACAGATAAAGCAGTGCGACCAACAAATATTATGGGCTGTACTAAAAGAGTTTGCGAGCTTTATACTTTAAGTATGAGTGATGAAAATTTTGAAGTTGCTTGTGTGCGTTTTGGTAATGTTTTAGGTTCTAGTGGTAGTGTGATACCGAAATTTAAAGCACAAATTGCCAATAATGAGCCTTTAACTTTAACGCACCCTGATATAGTGCGTTATTTTATGCTTGTGGCTGAGGCAGTGCAACTTGTTTTACAGGCTGGAGCTATCGCAAAAGGAGGAGAGCTTTTTGTTTTGGATATGGGTAGGCCTGTGAAAATCATAGATTTAGCTAAAAAAATGCTTTTACTTTCTAATCGCAATGATTTAGAAATTAAAATCACAGGTTTAAGAAAAGGTGAGAAGCTTTATGAAGAGCTTTTGATTGATGAAAATGATGCTAAAACGCAATATGAGAGTATTTTTGTAGCAAAGAATGAGAAGGTTGATCTTGATTGGCTTAATAAAGAGATAGAAAATTTACAAATATGTGAAGATATTTCAGAGGCTTTATTAAAGATTGTACCTGAATTTAAACACAATAAAGAAGGCGTATAATGTATATAAAAGATATACAAAGATTTGAAGATAATCGCTATCGTGCTAGGGCTTATATGAGTTATATTTTAACAAGAAATCTGCCCAATAAACTTCCTGACATTCACCTTGAAACGATTAAAACAGCTTTGGATAAAATAGCTCATGAAGTTGTTGTTTTTGATGCTTTGTATATTTTAGATATTTCAGGCATGCAAATAGAAAATGCGATTTCCTTAAATAAGGCTCATGAAATAGGACAGGGTGAGGATAGAAGTACTCGTTCTTATTTTTATAGAGCTGTAAAATTAAGACGATGTGTTTTGAGCGATCCTTATCCTTCGGTTTTAAATAATGAGCTTTGCGTGACAGCTTCTATGCCAATTTACGATGATAAAAATAACTTGCTTTTTGTTGTTTGTATTGATATAAAACTTGAAGATATTTTAAAGATTATTCAAGCAGGAAAATTTGAATTTGTTTTTACTCAATTTAGTCGTTCGGTATATTTTTGCTTCGCGCTGGTTTTATTTGTGATTACTTGTTTTTTATTTCAAAAAGGTTTTTTTAGTCTTTTTGATAATCAAGCTATAGGTATAGAACATATGTTTGAAAGTACCATCGCTATAACTTTGGCTTTAGCTATTTTTGATTTGGCAAAAACTTTGATCGAACAAGAAGTATTAGGAAGGACAAAAAAAGAAGAAGGTGGAATTCAAAAAACTATGGTGAGATTTTTGGGTTCTATTATCATTGCTTTAGCTATAGAAGCTTTGATGTTGGTATTTAAACTTGCTATTGGTGATCTTTCTCAGATGATTTATGCGATTTATCTTATCGGTGGAGTGAGCTTGCTTCTTTTAGGTTTAAGTGTATATTTATTTACGGTTAAGTATAAAAATAATAATATTTGAGTAAAAATTTAAGTAAAAGATGATATAATGCTGTTTTTTAAAATTTTTTAGCTTGATTAATAAGGCTAAAAAGGGTAAAATAAAACTATAAAAACTTTGAAAGGACGAAATTGTGAAATTGTTAGTTGTTGATGACAGTTCTACTATGAGAAGGATTATTAAAAATACCCTAACAAGACTTGGACACGATGATGTTTTAGAAGCTGAGCATGGCGTTGAAGCTTGGGATTTATTAACTAAAAATGAAGATGTAAAAGTTTTAATTACAGATTGGAATATGCCAGAAATGAATGGCTTGGAGTTGGTAAAAAAAGTAAGAGCAGAGAAAAAATATGAAGATATGCCTATCATCATGGTTACAACTGAGGGCGGAAAAGCTGAAGTGATTACTGCTTTAAAAGCTGGCGTAAATAACTATATTGTAAAACCTTTTACTCCACAAGTTTTAAAGGAAAAACTTGAAGATGTTTTAGGAACAGGAAGTGGAGAAGGTGCAGCTGAGTAAAGGCTGATTTTTAAAATTCTAAATGCAAAAAAAATATTATGAATTGTTCTTTATCGTAGAAGAGCGGTATAAAAATTTATTTCTTGATTTTGCTTTTGATTTAGGTATAGAAGCCATAGAAGAGAAAGATAATGGTGTTTACATTAGATCCCATGAGAGTTTAGAAGAGTTTTCATGGGCACTTGAAATATTTGCTCAAAAACTTACAACTACTTTCAATTTAAACCATAAAATTATTTCTAATTTAAGTCTTGTAGAGAAAGAAAACAAGGACTGGATACAAGAATATAAAAAAGGCATAAAACCTATCTTAGTGGATAATGTTTACATCCATACAACTTGGCAAGAAGAAAAGAAGAATTGTATAAATATAAAGATTAATCCAGCCTTAGCCTTTGGCTCAGGACATCACGAAAGCACATATTCTTGTGTAAAATTTTTACAAAAATTTTCTAAAAGTAAATTAAGAGCTTTAGATCTTGGTTGTGGTAGTGGAATTTTGGGTATTATTATGGCAAAGTTTGGTTGTAATGTTGAAATTTGTGATACTGATGAGTTGGCTATTGATAGTTCTTTAGAAAATGCAAGATTAAATGGTGTCGATTTTCACAAGGCTTGGTGTGGATCTATAGATAAAGCAAATGGTTTATATAATCTAATTGTTGCAAATATCATTGCAGATGTGATTTTAATTTTAGAAAAAGATATTAAAAACCATTTAGAAGATAATGCTATACTTATTTTGTCAGGAATTTTAGATAAATATTCAACAAGAATTAAAGAAAAATTTCAAGATTTGGAACTCATTGATGAAATGCAAATCAATGAGTGGTGTAGTTTTGTATATAAAAATAATAAAAAAGGATAAGTAATGAATAATAATACCCAAAATAATAAGGGTAATCCGCAGGGTAATAATTTTTTTAACAAAAATCCCATTTTTATTTTTGCGATTTTTGCAATTGTAATGATAATTATTTTTAAGGGATTTTTTGATGGCAATGGTTCTTTTGGCGGGGCATTGAATGGCAATGAAGTAAATAAAAATGTCCCTTATTCTGAGTTAAAAAAGCTTATTGAAAGTGGACAAATCAATCAAGTTAGTATAGGACAAACAACAATCAAAGCGATTTCAAGCTCTCACAATACTGTTTATACAGCAAAAAAAGTTAATGATCCTGAGCTTGTGAGTTTACTAGATAGTAAAAATATCGCTTATGGTGCGTATTCTGAAACAAATTGGTTTACGGATATATTTTTTTCATGGGTTTTGCCAGTATTTATTTTCTTTGGTATTTGGATGTTTTTGGCAAGTCGTATGCAAAAAAATATGGGAAGTTCTATATTGGGTATAGGAAGTTCTAAGAAGCTTGTAAATTCAGAAAAACCTAAAGTAAAATTTAGCGATGTAGCTGGTGTTGAAGAAGCTAAAGAAGAAGTAAAAGAAATTGTAGATTTTTTAAAGTATCCTGAAAGATATATTAAATTGGGAGCTAAAATTCCAAAAGGACTTTTACTTGTTGGGCCTCCAGGTACAGGAAAAACTTTGCTTGCAAAAGCAGTTGCAGGTGAAGCTGATGTGCCGTTTTTTAGTGTTTCAGGTTCGTCTTTTATAGAAATGTTTGTGGGTGTAGGTGCTTCTCGTGTGAGAGATTTATTTGAAAATGCAAAAAAAGAAGCTCCTGCTATTGTTTTTATAGATGAAATAGATGCTATTGGTAAAAGTCGTGCAGCAAGTGGCATGATGGGTGGAAACGATGAAAGAGAGCAAACTTTAAATCAGCTTTTGGCTGAAATGGATGGCTTTGGGACAGAAAGTTCCCCAGTCATTGTTTTAGCAGCAACAAATCGCCCAGAAGTTTTAGATGCAGCGCTTTTAAGACCAGGAAGGTTTGATAGACAAGTTTTAGTTGATAAACCTGATTTTAAAGGTAGGTGTGATATTTTAAAAGTGCACATGAAAGATGTCAAAATCTCCCCAAAAGTTAAAGTAGAAGATATAGCACGCTTAACCGCAGGGCTTGCAGGAGCTGATCTTGCAAATATTATTAATGAAGCAGCGCTTTTAGCGGGTAGGGATTCTAAAAAATATGTAGAGCAAAATGATTTAGTTGAAGCTGTTGAAAGAGCTATAGCAGGGCTTGAGAAGAAATCACGTCGTATTAATGAAAAAGAAAAGAAAATTGTTACTTATCATGAATGCGGTCATGCTTTGATTGCTGAAACTACCAAAGGCGCAAAACGTGTAAGTAAGGTTTCTGTGATTCCGCGTGGTCTTGCGGCTTTAGGTTATACTTTAAATACTCCTGAGGAAAATAAATTTTTAATGCAAAAACATGAACTTATCGCTGAAGTAGATGTACTTTTGGGTGGTCGTGCAGCTGAAGAAGTGTTTATAGGTGAAATTTCAACGGGTGCAAGTAATGATTTAGAAAGAGCAACCGATATCATAAAAGCTATGATTTCTATGTATGGTATGAGTGAAATTGCAGGACTTATGGTACTTGAAAAACAAAGAAATACTTTCTTAAGTGGTGGACAAACTATCAAAGATTATTCTGAAAAGATGGCAGAATCTTTAGATGATTATGTAAAGAAAACCTTGGATGAACGCTATAAAGATGTTAAAGATACTTTAAATACTTATAAGGGAGCGATTGAGACTATGGTTGCAGCCCTTTATGAAGAAGAAACTATTGAAGGTAATAAAGTGCGCGAGATTATTAAAGAGTTTGAGGATCAAAATAGTCTACCAACTCGTTTACAAGAACTTGAAGAAGTTAAAACTGAAGTTAAAGTAGAAGAATGAAAGATTTTATTGCAAAAGATGGATATTTAAGTCTTATTATTTTAAGCTTAATTTTTATTTTTGTGTGGATTTTTTATTCTTTTTCCATCTTGCTATTAGCATTAATTGTAATTTGTATTTTTCTTTTTAGAGCGCCCAAAAGAGAACTTGTTTGTAGTGATGAAAAAGCTATTTTTGCACCTATGGATGGTAGGGTTACTAAAATAGAAAATATTCATCATAAAGATTTGGGTGAATGTGTTGAAATTACTATTAAAAATGCTCTTTATGATGCTGGGAATTTTAATACACCTTTTGCAATGTCTATAATAGATATTCGTTTACGACATGGGCTTTTTTTGTGCAGTGAATTAAAATCTGCAAAAATGATGAATGAAAGAGCTTTTATTTTGGCAAAAGTTAAAGAGAGTAAAATGATAGCCTTGCGAATCTATGCAGGTTCTTTTGATAGAAAATTAAAGCTTGATAATATTTCTCATGATTTAAAAGCAGGAGATAGAATAGGTTTTTTAATTAATGGCTCTATAAGTTTACTTTTACCAAAAGATACTAGAATTCATATAGGCTTAAATGATGAAATTAAAGCAGGTTCATTGCTAGGCTATTTTGCGTAAGGAAAAATAATGAATAACAGACCGCAACTAATTTATATTTTACCCAATCTTTTTACAGCTGCTTCAGCTTTTTTAGGGGTTATTTCTATTATAGCTTCAATACATGGAAATTATTATACAGCTTTGATTTATATTATTTTATCTTTGATTTGCGATGGGCTTGATGGCCGTGTTGCAAGACTTACAAATTCTACTTCAAAATTTGGGGTAGAATTTGATTCTTTGGCTGATCTAGTAGCTTTTGGAGTTGCTCCAGCGGTTCTTTTTTATATGGCTATAGGTTATGATTTTGGAAAACTTGGATCTTTGATTACAGCTTTTTTTGTGGTTTTTGGAGCTATTCGTTTGGCGAGATTTAATGTTACCACAGGCACTTATGAACCCTCCGTTTTTATAGGTCTTCCTATACCTACTGCAGCAGTTGTGAGTGCTATATGGACTTATGCGTTTATCAGTTATGATTTTTTAAAGCCTTATGGCGTAGTTTTTTTGGTGCTTCAAGCAATTTTAGGGCTTTTAATGGTAAGTAATATACGTTATCCTAGTTTTAAAAAGCTTGATTTTAATCGTTCTAGTGTTTTAAAAGTTTTAATTATTTTAATTATAATATTTTCATTTTTATATCTTTACCCTCTTGAAAGTTTAGTAATTTTAGCAAGCTTGTATGTGCTTTATGGAATTATTCGGGTTTTATATACCATTATCGTTTCAAAATTTAAGATAAGAAATCAAGAGTAAAATTTTTCAATGACTTCGCATTCTTCTTGAGTGAAGCCAGCTTTGATTCTTGCTTGAATGTTAAGTTTTTTTCCCGCAAGAGAGAATTGTTTAAACATTTTGCAAAGCTCAATAAAATCATACCTGTTTTGATTTGCAAATTTCCACCAAGTATCTCCTTTTTTAACGTGTTTTATTTCATCATTAAGTATAATTTCAAGATATTCCATTAGAAGATTTTTAATGGAATGATTGGAACTTTGAAGTTTTTGAACAACAAAGGGGTTGGCATCAAGCCCTTTAGCTTCTAAACCTCTATGAACTACTCCCATTCTAAAGCTTAAAGAGTCTTTTGTAGCTTCTAGAGCAGATTCTAAATTATCATGCACTGGAAAATTTCCATATTTGTAACCAAGTTCTTTAAGTGCTGAATTTAAAAGTTTGAAATGTTTAATTTCCTCATCTGCTACCTCCAGCCAATCGTAATAAAATTGCAAAGGTAGATTTTTAAAGCGATAACTCGCATCTAAAGCCAGGTTAATTGCATTAAATTCTATATGAGTGACTGAATGAATTATTTTAGCAAGCGCATGAGTTGAATTGACAAATTTAGGCCTTCTTATACGCGTAGGATGAAGCAAGGTAATTTGTTGTGATGTATTTTTTTTGAAAATGCTTTGATGCTCGTGATTAAAAATCAATTTGTGGCTTTTAAAGTCTTCATAAAAATTTTGAAAAGAGTGAAATTTTATAGTTATATTTTTTTCATATAAAATATCTTGAAGTTCTTGAAAAAATTCTTTTTGCATTTAAAACTTTCTTGAAAATTATAAAAATTTATCATTTAAAATTGAAAATTTAATTATATAATATAAAAATTATTTTACAAGGGTAGATCATGAAAGAATTAAATGAAGAAGAAAAAAAAGTAATTTTAAATAAAGGAACAGAAGCTCCTTTTAGTGGGAAATATAATGATTTTTATGAAAAAGGAATCTATCAATGCAAGCAATGTGGAGCTTCGCTTTATAAATCCGAAGATAAATTTAAATCAGGTTGTGGATGGCCTAGCTTTGATGATGAAATAAAAGGGGCTGTTAAAAGAATTCCTGATAAAGATGGGATTAGAACCGAGATTGTATGTGCAAATTGCAATGGACATTTAGGTCATGTTTTTGAAGGAGAAGGATTTTCTGCTAAAAATGTAAGACATTGTGTAAATTCTATTTCTTTGGAATTTGTAAAAACTAAGGATTGATAGTGTTTTCTAGTATGGGTTCTGAGCTTTATTTGATGTTTTTTGCTGCAATTACTTTACTTGCTATATTAAATCCTTTTGGTAATTTAACTCAATTTTTGGCTATGAGTGATGGATTGCCTTTAATGCTTCGAAAAAAACTTTTTAGAACTATTCTCTATACAGCTTTTACTATAGTTTTGGTGTTTTTATTATCAGGACCTTTATTTATGAACTATATTTTTAGAGTTTCATTGGATGATTTAAGGGTTTCTGGTGGTTTGGTTCTTATTATAATGGCTATTAAAAATTTACTTTTTTCAACAAAAATTGCAACTAAGGATTTTAGTTCTTATCAAGATATGGATGATAAGGAAATTTTAAGACAGAGTTTAATACCTATGGCATTTCCTATGCTTGTTGGGCCTGGAACTTTAGCTAGCGTTATTGTTATAGCCGAAGATGGTGGGCTTGATGTTGCTCTTGGCGGAGTAATGATAGCTTTTATTTTTATGTTTATACTTTTTCATTTTGCAGCTACTATAGAAAAAATAGTTGGAAAATTGATTTTACATGTTTTTTCTCGTATAGCACAAGTATTTATTGTTGCTATGGGGTTTAAGATGATTATTGTAGGTTTAAAGGATATATTTAACTTATAAATTAATATAATTTTAAGTAAATAATACTATATAAATATGATATAATTTTAAAATAATTTATTATTAAAAAGGTGAGTTTTATGTTTGGTGCTAAGAAAAATAATACTAAAATAATTGAACAACTTGAAAAAAAATGTAATGGTTTAGGAGATATTTTAAGATCTATTGGGAATACCATGGCGGTAATTGAATTTACTACTGATGGCGTTATTTTAGAGGCAAATCAAAATTTTTTAACAACTATGAAATACTCCCTTTCAGAGATCAAGGGTAAGCATCATAGTATGTTTTGTTTGCCTGAAGTTGTTAATTCTTCAGCATATAGTGATTTTTGGAAAGATTTAAGAGATGGAAAAGCTAGAAGTGGTCTTTTTAGACGTATAGCTAAGGGAGGGATAGATGTTTATTTAGAAGCAAATTATCTTCCAATTAGTGATAATAATGGTTATGTTTATAAAATTATTAAATTTGCCAATGATATAACTCAAAGACATTATGAAATGCTTGATCTTAGAAATACTATTGCTGCTGCTAATCGTTCTATGGCTATTATTGAATTTAAACCTGATGGGACTATTATTACGGCTAATGAAAATTTTTTAAGAACTATGGATTTTAATATTGATGAGATTAAAGGAAAGCATCATAGTATGTTCTGTGATTCTAATTATAGACACTCTAAGGACTATGTTCAATTTTGGGAAGATTTAAGAGAGGGTAAATTTCAATCAGGTAAATATATAAGATACGGAAGAAATAATAAAAAAGTATACCTTGAAGCAAGTTATAATCCGGTTAAAAATGATGATGGAAAAATTTACAAGGTTATTAAATTTGCTACAGATATAAGCGAACAAGTTAAAAAAGATCAAGAAAAACTTCGTCTCATAAGCGAACTTGCAGAAAAAAATGATAATCTTACTCAAGATGGAGATCGTGTAATTGAAAACACTGTTTCAAATGTTCAGAATATTGCTGATATGATGTCTCAAAGTTCAAATCTTGTTTCCTCTTTAAATCAACAATCAGATGAAATTAAATCTATTATTCAAACTATTAGTGATATTGCTGATCAGACTAATCTGCTTGCTTTAAATGCTGCTATTGAGGCAGCACGTGCTGGTGAACATGGTAGAGGTTTTGCTGTTGTTGCTGATGAAGTAAGAAATTTAGCTGAAAGAACAGGGCATTCGGTTAATGAAATTACCACTACGATTAATTCTATTCGTAATGTTACATCACAAGTGGTTGAGAGTATTAAAAGCGGTTTAGAGGATGTTAATCAGAGTGTTGAACTTGCAAAAGAAGCAAGAGAGTGTATGGAGAAAATTCGTGAAAGCTCTGCTGAAGTTGCTAAAGCGATGTCATAAGCGTGATTTTCACGCTTATTTTTAAGTAATTAAATCTTTAAAATTTTTAAAACCACTTTCTTGATTGCATTTTTCTTTTAAAATATTTAAAAATTCTTTCCTAGAAATATTATGAGCACCCATAAATTCTAAATGTTGGTTATAAACTTGACAATCTATGATAAAATCATAAGGTTTTAATAAATCACAAAGTTTAATCATGGCAACTTTAGATGCATTTTTTTTAATGCTTACCATGCTTTCACCAAAGAAAACCTTGCCTAAAATTAAACCATAAATTCCACCTATAAGTTCATTATTTTCATAAAGTTCAAGGCTATGCGCATAGCCTTGGGTAAATAACTTATAATAAGTGGTAATAAATTCATCATCTATCCAGCTTTGAGAGCGTGTATCGCGACATAATGTAATTAATTTTAAAAAATCATAATCAAGTTTAATTTGATAGAGATTAATAAATTTTTTCATATTTTTTTGGATGTGAATTTGATTTGGAATTAAAATGCATCTAGGATCTGGACACCACCAAGTTACAGGTTTACTTGTCCATGGGAATAGACCAAAAGTATAAGCTTTTACAATAAAATCAGCTTCTAAATTTTGACTTAAAAATACAGGAGCATTTTTAGGCGCATTGAGTAATTTAGAATATAAATTCGAGCTTTCCATTTTTACCAAGTTTGATTTTAGCTATACCACCTTTTTTAAGCTTTCCAAATAAAATTTCATCACTGATTTTTTCTCCTATTTCCTCAGAAATTATGCGTTTTAAAAGCCTTACTCCAAATTCTTTATTATAGGCTTTTTTAGCTAAATAAATTTTAGCTTTATCATCCACTGATAATTTTATATTATTTAAATTTTTAGAAATTTCGTCAAGTTCTTTTTCGATAATTTTAACAAGTATAGCATCGTTTAAATCATTAAAATGTAAAATTTTATCAATGCGATTAATAAATTCTGGAGCAAAAAAGTCTTTGATAGCACGATTACTTTTTTCTTCATTTTTACTTAAAAAACCAAGCTCATTGCTTTCTTTAAGTCCTAGATTAGATGTCATAATAATGATTGTATTTTTAAAATCTACTTTAAGACCGCTATTGTCGGTGAGTTCAGCATTGTCAAAAATCTGTAAAAAGGTATTGCTTAAATCAGGATGAGCCTTTTCTATTTCGTCAAAAAGAACAAGACTGAAAGGATTTTTGCGAATAGCATTGCTTAAAAGTCCACCCTCTTCAAAACCTATATATCCAGCTGGAGATCCTATTAGTTTACTTATAGCATGTTTTTCTGCATATTCACTCATATCAAAGCGTTCTAAATTTAAACCTAAAAATTCAGCTAAAGCTTTGCAAAGTTCTGTTTTTCCAACTCCACTTGATCCAGTAAACAAAAACACTCCGCGTGGTGCATTGGAATTTTTAAATCCTGCGAAACTTTGCTTAAGTGATGAAACAAGGCTATCTATAACTTCATCTTGGCCAAAAATTTTTGCTTTTAAATTTGTTTTTAAGTTCATTAAAGCTTTATTTTGATCGAATTCAAACATTTTGTGATGGTGGGTCATTTTTGCTAAAACATTTTCTAAATCTTTTAAATTGGCATTTTTTTTAGCTCTTGGATTTAAAGCAAAAGAAGCGCCAAGTTCATCGATCAGATCTATAGCGCTATCAGGTAAAAATTTATCATTAAAAAATTTTTTACCCCAAATTACAGCATATTGAAGAATTTCATCGTTTAATTTGATATGATGAAATTCTTCATATTTGTTTTTTAATCCTTTAAGAATTTGCAAGCTTTCTTCTTGGCTTGGTTCATCTACATTTATTTTAGCAAAACGGCGACTTAGGGGTTTATTTTTATCAAAAGTATTTTTATATTCCATAAAAGTTGTTGCACCTATGCATTTTAAAGTTCCATTGCTTAGAGCTGGTTTTAAAAGATTGGAAAAATCAGTATGAGATTCTCCTGTGCTTCCAGCTCCTACTATAGTGTGAATTTCGTCAATAAATAAAATAGCATTGGGTATTTTCTCAAGTTCACTTAAAATTTCTTTAATTCTTTTCTCAAAATCTCCACGGTATTTTGTTCCCGCAAGTATACTAGCCATATCAAGACTAAAAATTTTTGCATTTTGTAAGTTTTTAGGCACCTTTTTTTCCGCAATAGCCAATGCTAATCCCTCTACAATGGCTGTTTTTCCAACTCCTGCTTCTCCTACTAAAATAGGATTATTTTTCTTGCGACGTGAAAGAATTTGCATCATTCTTTCAAGTTCAAATTTTCTTCCTATTAAAGGATCAATTTTGCCATTTTGAGCTAAAAGTGTTAAATCACTTGTGTGGTTGTTTAAATTTTGTATATTTTCATGATTTTGAAGTTCTTGAATTTTGTTAAGATTTATGTTGTGTTTTTTTAAGAGATAGCTAGAATAACTTCTTGAATCCTGTATGAGCTTTTCTAAAAAATCTATAATTTTAATTTCATTATTTTTATTTTTAGATGAAAGTAAGATTTCATCTAAAACAACAGATATTGTAGGTTCTATTTCTTGTTTAATAACTTGATTGTTTTGAGAAATGTAATTTTTTAATTCAGTTTCTAGAAGTTCAAGATCTCCATCTGAAAATTCTTCAAATATATCCTTAAAATCAGTGCTTAGTTTTAGTAATGCAAACAGTACATGCTCACAGGTAACAAATTCATGGTGATTTATTAAGCTTAGATTTTTGGCATTATCAAGATATTTTTGTAAATTTTCTTGGTATTTCATTCTTCTTCCACCTTTGCTTGTAGTGGAAAATTAGCAAGTTTAGCCGCATCCATAACTTTTTTTTGTTTTGAAAGAGCTATTTCCTGGGTGTAAATGCCACAAATTCCAGAACCATTGTGATGAATTTCTAACATTGTTTGACTTGCTTTCTCAAGGTTTTGATGAAAAATATTCATCAAAATTTCTATAACAAAATCCATGGTTGTTACATCATCATTTAAGAGTATAACTTTATACATTTTTGGTTCACTAAGTTTTGTTTGCTCTAGAGTTTGGGTTTTTGGCATTATTTTCCTTTGTAGATTTTATTTAAATCTTCTTGCATGAGTTCTGTTGGAATTTTACCAAGATAAAAATTTGTTGGAGTATTATTATTCCAGTAATCGCTTATTTTTTGATAAATTCCATTTTTTAAAACAACTTTAAAAGGAAGTTGCTCCATATTTTGATAGTCTATATCTTTTAAAATTTGAGCAATAATACGATCATTAGAGCTGCCATTGCTTAGAAAATAGTAAGCACCATAATCATCCGCGAATTTTTTAACTGTTTCATCGCTAACATCTTCAAAATGTGTAAGTCCTATAATGATAAATTTGCTAGAATTATTTTTCCAAAGTTTGCTAAGATCTAAAGCTTCTTCTTTACATGGGGTGCAAAAAGTGCCAAAAAAATCAAACATTAGAACTTTTCCTTCCTCTCCTTCCACCACAAAACCTTTATCTGTTCTTATTAAAGTTTTGCTTCCACCATTTACACTATTTAAGACTATTTTATCTCCTTTGTGATACTCTTCAAACATGAAATCATTTTGAATTTCTTCTTCTTTGGAGCAAGCATTAAGAAAAAATGCTAAACTTATTAAAAATAGGGTTAAAATTTTTTTCATTTAATTTCCTTTATTTATAATTTTTCATAGCAACTCTAGCTTCTAAATCGGCTTGCTTTTTCTTTAAAGTTTCACGCTTGTCGTGCAAATTTTTCCCTTTAGCTAAAGCAAGGGTAGCTTTTACTTTATTTTTTGTGTTAAAATAAAGATCTAATGCAACGATAGTATATCCTTCTATACTTACTTTACCTAATAATTTATCAATTTGCTTTCTATGCATTAAAAGCTTTCTAGCACCTCTTTCTTCGTGTTTATAGAAAGAATGTGTAGTATGAAGCAATGAAATATGAGAATTAAGTAAAAAAATCTCATTTTTTATAATGCGAACAAAAGAGTCTTTAAGATTTGCTCTTCCTGCTCTTAAGGCTACAACTTCACTTCCTTTAAGGACAATTCCGGCTTCAAAGCGTTCTATGATGCTATAATCAAATAAAGCTTTTTTATTTCTCGCAATAATTTTCATCGATCAACCTTAAAAACACTACTACCGCTACCGCTTAGAAAAAAATCTTCTTGCAAGTAAGACTTCATTTTAGGATATAAAGTTGCACAAGGAGTAAATAAATCATTTAATTCTTTGTTTTTAAAGTTTTGTAACAACTCTTTTGTGCTGAGTTTTTTGTAGATTTGCGCTTGATTATTGTTTTTTTGAAAGTCAAATATTTCTCTATCAAATTCATCATAAACAGCTTTAGTTTGGCAAGATATTTGTGGAAAAGTCCATTTTAAATTAGGTATGTCATCTTCAAATTCTTCTATAATTTCGCCACAGCCACTTACATTAGCAGAGTGAAAGCCACTTAAAAAAAAGGCAATATCACTTCCTAGTTGCATGCTTAAATTTATAAGTTCTTGCAGGTTTAATTTTAAATTTAGGGTTTCATTCATTAGTAGTAAAAAACTCGCACAATCGCTACTTCCACCGCCAAGTCCAGCACATACTGGGATATTTTTTGTGAGTTTTAGGCTTTTTTTGCTAAATAATTCTTTTAATTCGTTATTATATCTTTTAGAAAGTAGCAAATAAGCCTTTTGAATAATATTATTTTCGCATTTAAAATTACTGATGATTTCAAATTCTTTTTTAGAATCTGATTCTTTATCAACAAGCTCAAGCTCATCAAAAAGATCTTTTAAAAGTATAAATCGTGATTCTAAAAGATGATATTTTCTTGAGTCAAAACCGGTAAGTTTTAAAAAAATATTTGCTTTAGCGTAAGCTTTCATTTGATTAGTTTTTTGCTTAAGTCATCAAGTTTAATATCATTCTGAACAACAGAATGCAAATTTTCATCCTTTACTTGTTGAACAAGTTCTTTTCTAAGTATCATAAGGGATTTTGGAGCTTCTATGCCTATTTTGGCATATCCTTTCCCTGTTTGAACGACTTTGATTTCTATACCTTCTCCGATAATTATACTTTCATTTTCTTTTCTTGATAATATTAACATTTTTCAACCTTATTTAGAAGATATTTTACTGTATTTTCTTTAATATTAATTATGCTAAAATATTTTTCTGTTTCAATATAATAATCTCCTTCATCATGAAATTCTAATTCTTCGACAAAAATTTTAGCACCATTTTCGAGCTTATTTAAATCCTTGATAAAATTTGGCTTTAGGTTAATGTATTTTAACACATTTAAGCTTTTCTCATTATTATAAACAAATTTGCCTTCTTTAATGCGCTCTAAAGAGCTTAAAGTCGCATTAATACCTAGTTTTCTAGCAAAAAGTTCACAATAAGATCTTATGTAAGCACCTTCACTGACTGTGATTTCAATATTTAAAAAAGGATGATTATAGCTTAAGATCTTACAATCAAATACTTCCATTTGACAAGGTTTTAAATTTGCTTCTATACCTTTTTTTGCAAGTTCATAGGCGCGAGTTCCATTGATTCTTTTGGCGCTAAATTGAGGTGGTGTATAGGAGATAATTCCTTGCATTTGATCAATGATTTGTTTTAAATTTGCAAGATCAAATTCTTTTATATTTTGAATTTCTTTTATATTTTGATCATCAAGACTTAAGGAGTAAACTCCAAGCCATAAAGTAGCTTTATAGGTTTTTGGGGTTTTTTTTAAAAAACGGAAAAGTTTTGTGTATTGTCCAAATGCAACGATTAAAACCCCTTTGGCGAAAGGATCAAGAGTGCCAGAATATCCTGCTTTTTTATTTTTATATTTTTTCTTTAAAGTACTTAAAAAGGCATTAGAACTCAAACCCTTTGGTTTAAAGGCTGCAAAGATCTTGTTCATACTGCTTTTTCCACAAAGCTTGCCATGATTACACGCATTATACCACCAAAATTAATATTAAGCTTTTCCTCTTTTCCGCTTTTATTAACTTCAACAACCCTGCCAATGCCAAAAATTTTATGTTTAACTAGATCTCCTTTGCAAAAACTAGTTTTTTGTATATTTTGATTTTTTGATTTTTCATTGATTAATTTACTTTCTTCTAAGAAGCGACTAGGATTGATATTTGCTCTTGAACCATGATAAAAACGAGAATTTGCAACACTTATTGTGAGAAATTTCTTGGCGCGAGTGATGCCAACATAAGCAAGACGGCGTTCTTCTTCGAGATTTTCTTCGCTATTTAAAGGAAAAAATCCTTCGTCAAAGCCTATTATAAAAACATAATCAAATTCCAAACCTTTGCTAGCATGAATGCTCATCAAGCAAACACATTCTTCATCTAAATTATCTTGATCGCTTAATAAAGAAATTTCACTAAGTAGATCTTCTAAAGAAGCTTTGGGATCTTCTTTGAGTTTTTCTCTTAGATTAGCATAAAACTCATCAAGATTTCTGATTCTTTCATCTCCATCATCTTGCTCTGAAAAATAATCTTTAATTTTAAATAATTCTTCTATATTGTCAAAAACCTTTTTTGCATTATCGTAGCTTTTTAGAGTGTGAATATTTTGTATAAAAATATTTGCTTCATTTTGTGCTTTTTTTGTTGTTAAAATTCCTACACCACCATCGCTTTCGCATAGGGCATCAAAAAGTGAAATTTGACGTTTTTTTGCATATTCTTCTAAATTTTTTAGGGCTTTTTCTCCTATGGATCTTTTGGGGCGATTAATAATACGTTTAAACGACAAATCATCGCTTGGATTTAAGATAAGTCTAAGATACGAGATTAAATCTTTTATTTCTAATCTCTCATAAAAACGCATACCACTAAGTAGTTTATAAGAAATTTGTTTCTTCATAAATGCTTCTTCTATTGCTCTTGATAGTGCATTAACTCGAAATAAAATGGCGATCTCTTTAGCTTCTACTCCAGAATTTAGCAATTTTTTCACTTCTTGAGCGATATATAAACCTTCATCTTTTTCGTTTTCGTTTTTTAATATTTTAATATTTTCCCCAGTATCTTTAGTGCAGATTAAAGTTTTTCCAAGTCGTTGCTCATTGTGAGATATGAGATTATTTGCTGCTTGTAAAATAGTCCCTACTGAACGATAGTTTTGTTCAAGTTTTACAAGTTTAACATTTTTAAAATCATTTTGAAAATTTAAAATATTTTCAATTTTTGCTCCACGCCAACTATAAATACTTTGATCATCATCACCAACAACTGTGATATTTTCATGCATACAACATAGATTTTTTAGAATTTTATATTGCAAGGTATTAGTATCTTGATACTCATCAACTGTAATGTAATTATAAAGTAAGCTTTGTTCTTTGGCAAAATTTATATCATTTTCTAAAATGAGATTGCTTAGTAATAAAAGATCATCAAAATCTACAAAATTTTGTTTTAATAAGTATTCTTCATAAGCACGGTAATAGTTGGCAAATTTGTATTCATTTTGATATTTTTCAAAATTATGTTCTTTTAGTAAATTTAAATCTTCAAAGACATTGCTTACTCTTTTGTCTTCATTTTTGCAATAAGATATGTATTTGATAATATCATAGACATTATCTTTGTTTTTATCATGGATTAAGTCTTTAATTATTTTTTTTGTATCATCTGTATCGATAACAATAAAACTATTTTTACGCTCCAATCTTTCAAAATGGAGTTTTAAAAATAAAAGTCCAAATTTATGAAAGGTACAAAGCAAAGGATTGTGATTGCCTTGCAGAAAATTTAATGCTCTATGACGCATAACACTAGCTGCTTTATTTGTAAAAGTAAGAGTAAGAGTGTTATGCGAGGGGATGCCTACTTCACCGATAAGATAAGCAAGACGAGTGGTAATAGTTTTGGTTTTTCCACTACCTGCACCCGCTAGGATAAGCATAGCTCCATCAATGTGACTTACCGCTTGTTTTTGACTATCATTTAAATCTTCAAATAGATTCATTTTTTGAAAATATCTTTATTTTTTGGATTATTTAAAAATATATTTTTAGATTTTTGTAAATTTTTACTATCTTCGCGTTTATAAAGGCTAAAATTAACAAATAAAATGCTATTTTCTATTTGAATTTGCGTGATAGCTCCTAAATCAACCTTTACAAAACTATCAAAATCATCATTTCCAAAACCTGCGTGAAATTGAATGAAATCTTTATTTAGTTGTATGGATTCAAAGGTGTATCCTCCAAGAGCAAAAAGAGCATAAGGATTTTGTTTAATATCAAGCTCTTTGGGAAGTTCAGGGTTAAAATCTATGAAATTTGTATTTGCAACTATGGAAAATTCTATATTTTCTTCCATAAGGTGTGAAATAACTTCATAACAATGCTTTTGCATGGTATGGATAAAATTTTCATTTTTTAAGATTGTTTCTAGCATGATTGTAACTCCATGAATTCATTGATGAGTTTTTGAATTTCTTTTATGCCTATTTCCCAAAAATTTTCATCTTCTATATCAAATCCAAACATTCCTACTAGTTCTTTTGGACTCACGCTTCCACCTAAAGAAAGCATTTTGATATAAAGTTCTTTAAAATTTTCACATTTTTTACTTTTGTAAAGTCCATAAAGAGCTAAAACTAAAAGTTGTGCATAGGCATAAGCATAGCAGTAAAAAGGAGAATGGATAAAATGAGGAATATAACTCCACCAAGAAGCATAATTTTTTGTAAGTTTTACGCTGTCTTGAAACATCCTTTGAGATTCTTCCATCCAAATTTTATTGATTTCTTCGGTGCTAAGTTCATTTTCTTGAGCATGTAAGCGTCTTTCAAAACAAGTAAAATTAATTTGTCTATAAAAAGTTGCAAAAATATCTTCGATTTTATTTGCATATAAAGATAGGAGTTCTTCTTTTTTTAACTTATCTTTAATAAAATCAAATACGAGCATTTCAGCAAAAACTGAAGCTGTTTCTGCGGTGGTTAAAGGCGTGTTTTGATTTAAATAGCTTACATTATAAGAAAGTTTTTGATGGATGGTGTGTCCTAATTCATGTGCAAGTGTAAAAAGATCGCGTCTTTTATCGGTGTAGTTTAATAAAACAAAAGGATGTGCATCAGAAGTTGCAGAATGTGAAAAAGCACCCCCTTGTTTATTTTCTTGTGGATAAACATCAATCCAGCCTTGATTAAAAGCATTTTTTGCTATATTATAAAATTGCGGAGAAAAAGCTTGAAATGCCTCTAAAACAATATTTTTACTTGTTTTAAAATCAAAACTTGCTTCTTTTCCTATGGGTGCATATCTATCATAGTCTTTAAGCTCATCATAGCCTAAAATTTGTTTTTTTCTTTTGTAAAATTGCGATACTAAGTTAAAATGTTTTTGCGCACTTGCTATCAAAGAATCAACGCTTTTTTGTGAAATTTGATTGCTGATATGTCTTGAAATTTCAGCATTTTCATAACCTCTTAATAAGCTTATATTTTTTCTTTCTGTTTTTATCATATTGATAATAAAACTTAAAAGTCTGCTATTTTTTTGCAAAACTTTACTGAATTTTTTAGCAGCTTTTTTGCGTATCTTTCTATCTTCATCATACATTTTGCTTAGAATTTCTTCTTCGCTAAGTTTTTTACCTTCAAAAGGGATTTTTAAAGCACTCATACTTTCATCAAAAAGTCTACTAAAAGCATTTGCACCTGTATTTGAAAGATAAAGCATAATGCGTTCTTCGTTTTTGCTAAGATTATAGCGTTTGTTTTGCAATAAATTAGAAAGATAAAAATCATAATCTTTGCAAAAAGTTGTAAATTCTCGACTTTTCTCAGGAGCTAACTCGCAAAATTCAAGCTCGAAAAAGAGTAAATTTTCTTCTATTTTTTTGCATTCTTCTTCGTATTGTGCGTAAAAAGAACCATTTTGAGTGTTTTTAGCAAAAAGCAAATAAGCATAAGTCATGATTTTACCAAGAGCTTGATTTAAATTTTCATAATCTTTTAAAGCTTGCAAAAACTCATTAGCATTTAATGTATAAAGTTTATTTTCATAGTTTTTTTTGAAATTTAAACTTTGTTGGATTTGATCTTGTGTAAAATTTTGCAATGATTCTTTATCGTGAAATAAAGCACTTAAATCCCATTCTAACATTTTTTATCCTTCATTTTCTAGTATGAGTTTTTTAAGAACAGCCATTCTAATAGCCACTCCATTTTTAACTTGTTTTAAAACTAAAGTCCTTTCATCGCTCATCATTTCATCGCTTATGTCAATATTGCGATTAACAGGGCCTGGATGTAGTAAAATAAGCTTTTTATCCTTTACTAAGCTTTTTTGAATGCAAAAATCATTTGCATAGTCTTTAAGTGAAGCATAAACGGTTTTATTATGTCTTTCTGTTTGTGTTCTAAGACTCATGATAATATCTGAATTTGCTATGATATTCTCATCAAGCTTATAATGTTTTTTAAGATGGGTATTAGGCATAAAATGTGGTGGAGCTACTAGGGTAATATCAAGATTAAACCTGCTTAAAAGTTCTATATTGGACGCTGCAACGCGGGAATTTTTAATATCACCTACGATGCAAATTTTTTTACCTTCGACATCGCCTTGAAAATGATTATAAATAGTAAATAAATCTAGCAAAGCTTGGGTAGGATGGGCGTGTTTTCCATCTCCTCCATTAACAACTGGACAATGCATATGCTTTGCTAATATCAAAGGAACTCCTGAGTTTGCGTGTCTTACAACAATAGCATTAGGACTCATGGCATCTAAATTAGCAGCAGTATCATAAAGAGTTTCTCCTTTGCTAGAGCTTGATCTTGAAACATCAAGGCGTAAAACCCTAGCACCTAATCTTCTTGCAGCGCTTTCAAAAGATGAAAGGGTGCGTGTAGAGTTTTCAAAAAAAATTGTCGTGATACTTTTTCCTTTAAGAAAAGTTCTAGGTTTTTCATCTAAGAAATCACTTGTTTCTTTAAAAAGCTCCATAATTTCGACTTTATTAAAATCCTTTGTAGTGATGAGATGACGCATGTTTTTACCTTATTTGATATTGTAATTTAATTCATTTTTAGAACAAATTGCTGTAAAAAGAACATCTGTAGAACTATTTAAAGCAGTTTCAACACTATCTTGAATAACCCCTATAATAAAACCTATGGCAACTACCTTCATAGCAATATCATAGTCTATATTAAATAAAGAACAAGCCAAAGGTATAAGCAGTAAAGATCCGCCCGCAACTCCGCTAGCCCCACAAGCTGCAAAGGTGGCAATAATGCTTAATAAAAAGGCTTGTAAAAGACTGATTTCTATACCAACGGTATTGGCTGCAGTAAGACTTAAAATAGCTATAGTAACTGCTGCTCCTGCCATGTTGATAGTAGCTCCTAAAGGTATAGAAATGCCATAAAATTCTTTATCTATGCCAAGTTTAGCGCAAAGTGCCATATTTACAGGAATATTTGCCGCTGAACTTCTTGTAAAAAAGGCAAAAAATGCACTGTGCCTTAAGCAGATAAAAATTAAAGGAAAAGGATTTTTTCTTGTATAAAAAAAGACTATTAAGGCATTGATAACAAAAGTAACAAAAAGCATAGTAGCTACAAGTAAAATTAAAAGTTTTACATAACTTAGCAAACCTTGTGCTCCTGTTTGTGCTACAGAATTAGCCACAAGTCCAAAAATTCCAAAAGGGGCAAGTTTTACTATAAATTTAACGATTTTTAAAACCCCTTCATTGATATCTATAAAAACTTGTTTTGCTTCGTTAGAACAGTGTTTTAATGCTATACCTCCAGCTATTGCCCAAGTTAAAATTCCTAAATAATTTCCGCTTGAAAGAGCATTTATGGGATTATCGACAATTTTAAATAAAAGATCTTTGAAAATATCACTCATGTGGGTTGGAGATGAGTTTGTAGCGGTTTGAACTCCATCTAAAACAAGCTTTACAGGGAAGAAAAAATTAGCAAGAACCGCACAAGCTGAAGCAAGAAAGGTGCCTACTATATACAAAATAATAATATTTTTGATCTTAGCACCACTTTGAGAAAAATCTTTAGTGCAAATTGAGGTTAAAATTAAAATAAAAACAAGCATAGGAGCGATAGCTTTTAAGGCACTTGTAAAAAGTATTCCAAGTAAATTTGCAATTTCAGATATTTCTTTAGAGCTAATGCCTATAAGTATTCCTAGTGCTATACCTATGCAAATTTGAACTATGAGGTTGCCTTTAGCGTAGCTTTGAATGATTTTAGAAAACATAAAAACCTTTTAAATATTTTTTATATCAAAAGTTGATTTTAACTAACTTTTGCTTAATTTTAGAGAATTTTTAATTTATCAAGCTTTGATAAGTTTATTTGGATACAATTGTGGTTCATTTTAAATGAAAGGACTTTTTATGTATCTATTCACTTCAGAAGTCGTAAGTGCAGGTCATCCAGACAAGTGCGCTGATATAATCGCTGATACGATAGTGGATATACTCTTGAAAAATGACAAAAATTCAAGGGTGGCGAGTGAGGTTTTTGTCGCAGGAAATAAGGTTGTGATAGGAGGCGAAGTTAAGTCAAATCACAAACTTAGTAAAGCTGATTACGATAATTTAGTTAAAGATGTTTTAAAAAACATTGGTTATGACGGAGCAGGCCATTTTAGCAAAGAGCAGTGTTTACATCCTGATGAGGTTGATGTTATGGTGTTTTTAAATGAACAAAGCCCTGATATCAACCAAGGTGTCGATCAAGAAGATGGCGAAACAGGAGCAGGTGATCAAGGCATTATGTTTGGTTTTGCAAGTTGTGAAGCTGAGGAATATATGCCAGCAGCTATTAGTTATGCAAGAATGCTATGTGATAGAGTTTATGCTTATGCAAAAGCAAATCCACATGAACTTGGAGTGGATATTAAAACTCAAGTGACTATAGATTATGGCACTAAGGCGAATTTTGAAAATTGCAAACCGCAAAGTATTCATACTATAGTAGTTTCTGCACCTTGTGTTGAAAGTATGAAAATAGAAGATTTAAGATCTTTAGTGATGAAACTTATCTTAGATAGTAATTTACCAAAAGAACTTTTTGATCCTAATAAGACTAGAATTTTAATCAATCCAACTGGTAAATATGTTAATCATTCTTCTTTACATGATAGTGGTTTAACAGGAAGAAAACTTATAGTAGATAGTTTTGGAGGTTATTCTCCAATAGGTGGTGGTGCGCAATCGAGCAAAGATTATACTAAAGTTGATAGAAGTGGACTTTATGCAGGTAGATGGTTAGCTAAAAACATAGTTGCAGCAGGGCTTGCTAAAAAATGTATAGTTCAACTTAGTTATGCTATAGGTGTTGCAAAACCTACTTCGGTAAGCGTGGATTGTATGGGCACAAATACCAGTGTAAATGACGATGTTTTAAGTGATTTTGTAATGCAAAATTTCTCTTTAACGCCAAATTGGATCCGTGATAAATTTCATCTGGATAAACCAAGTAAAGAAACTTTTCTTTATGCGGATGTAGCAGCTCGTGGGCAAGTAGGACAAAAGGACTATCCTTGGGAAAAACTTGATGCTCTAGAACAGTTTAAAAAGCTACTTTAAAAAATTAACAATATTATACAAGCTTAAACAAGGCTTGTATAATTATAAAGAATTAATAAAGTTATATTAATTTTTGACTTAGAGGGATATTTTTCAATATCCCTCATAAATATAAAAGTTAGGAAGGAAGCTAAATTAATTTAGCTTTGGGGTAAAAACCCCTCTAAGTCAAAATATTGTTTGACAGAATTATAATATAAAATAACTTAAATTACTTTAAAATTAAAATTTTAATATTATTTTTTATCATTAAATATTTCTTTGGATAAATTTTTCCAATCTTTGCTTAAAAGCTTTTTAGGGAGTATAACTATATTCTCTTTGCCATTTGTAGCATGATAAACACTAACCCCATATTTACTTGCATAAAATTTCATTAAGAGTTGCTGGAGTTTGTATTCGCTACTATTATTAAACCAAGCATTGTTGCTTAGGGCTATAATAATTTGTGAATTTTGATAGTTTTGTTCTTTGGTAGCTTCATAACAAATTGCATTTGTGATAATTTGATTATCTAATTTATATTTGCTTTGTATAGGACCTTTGGAAAATTCTTCAATATTTTTGAGAAAATATTTTTTTGTTAAGTCTTTAAAAAATGGAATTTCTTCACCAAAGGGAACTAAAAAATGCTTATTTAAAATATAGACATTGCCTTTTTTAAAGATATAAGTGCTATTGTAAGTATGTTCTTTTTCAACATGAAATGCTCCTGTAATAATGGTGATTTTATAAGATAATTCTTTAAGCATGAGCTCATATTTGGTATTTTTTAAATCAAAAGCAAAAGCGGTTTCAGGCAAGATTACAAGTTCTTTTTTTTCATTTATAGCTTGAAGTATATCTTGAATTAAGATATCAGAATTTGATTTTAAATTTTCTTGTAAAAATTTTTGATTTTGAGAGATATTAGTATTGATGAGTTTGTAGTTTAAATTAAGAGTTTGAGCTTGTTTTTCATTATATTGAAATCCACTAAAGAATAAAATAAGAACAATCGCTATTTTATAATATCTTGATATATAACCCTCATAGATGAAATATGCTATTAAAAATATGCAAATAATACCACGATAACTTGGGTCAAAAAAACCATAAACTGTAAAAATTCCCCAATTAAGCCAATCAAATCCTAAAGGATGGATAAAACTTATGCAAAAAATTCCACAAAGCCTTAAAAAATCAAATTTTAATAAATAACATAATCTAAAAAGTAGTCCATAAATAAAACCAATGATAATTGGTATAATTGGTACTAAATAGTTTAGATTAAAATAAATTGAAGATAAACCAATCCACCAAAACCAAAGAATCCCTACAAAAAAACCTATCCAAAAATATTGTTTAGAATTTTTACTTTTTAGAAGTAAAACTAACCCCCAAATAGCTAAAAATGGGCTAATGGTTTGTGTAAAAATATTTTCAAAAAATGATAGATAAATAGAATTTGAAAGTAAAATTGCAATAAAAAAGACTTTTATTATTTTAAAAATGATAGAATTAGTGTTTAATTTTTTTGGAATAAAGGAAAAATATGGCAGAAAATTCAATTTTAACTTCATTGTTACCTCTTGTAGTGTTATTTGCAATTTTTTATTTCTTGGTAATTAGACCACAACAAAAACAAGCAAAAGCACATAAACAAATGCTTGAGTCTTTGCAAAAAGGAGATAAAATCATCACTAATGGCGGACTTATTTGTGAAGTCGTAAAACCAGAGGAGGATTTTATCAAAGTTAAGCTTAATGAAGACAATGTTACTGCAAAAATTTCAAGAGAATTTATAGCAAAGAAAATTGATGCGTAATTCTAAAATCAATTATCGCTTGATTATTTTTATGGCGGTATTTATTTTTGGAGTGGCTTTTTCACTCCCTTCTTTTTTGCAGTCAGAACGTGGTGCGAAGATTAATTTAGGGCTTGATTTGCAAGGTGGGCTTTATATGCTCTTAGGTGTAGATAATGAAGAAGCTGTAAAATCTAAAATAAAATCAATTGCATCTTCATTGAGTTATTCTTTTAATAAAGAAAATATTTTAAATGATGGCTTAAATACCCATGATGATATTTTAGAATTTACTTTGCTTGATAATGCAGATATTGCAAAAGTTGAAAATTTGCTTAAAGAAATAAAAGGAATTAATATACAAAGTGAAAATATGCACTATAAAATTTCTTTTACCTCAGAAGAAGTAAAAAATATAGAAAATTTTGCACTTTTGCAAGCAGTTGAAACCATAAGAAATAGGCTTGATCAATTTGGTTTAGCAGAGCCAACAGTTGCTAAACAAGGTGATGATAAGATTTTGGTTGAACTTGCAGGGATTAAAACCAAAGAAGATGAACTAAGAGCAAAAGAACGCATCACAAAAGCAGCACATTTGCAACTTATGGAAGTTGATGATTCTAAAATGGGTCAAGCTTCTACAATGAGTGATGCTGAGGCTGCGAGTTATGGACTGATTTTAGTGCCTGATTCTAGAAATCCAAATTTAAAATATACCTTAAAAAGTATACCTATTTTAGATGGATCTATGCTTACTGATGCTAGAGTAGGACTTAGCGATAAGAGTAATTATCCTGTGATTAATTTTACTTTAAATGCCGAGGGTTCTAAAAAATTTGCTGATTATACAGGAGCAAATGTTGGAAAGCGTCTTGCTATTGTACTTGATAATAAAGTATATTCTGCTCCATCTATCAATGAACGCATAGGCGGAGGTAGTGGGCAAATCAGTGGAGCTTTTACTCAAGAAGAAGCACGCGATGTGGCGGTAGCTTTAAGAAGTGGAGCTTTGCTTGCGCCTGTAAAATTACTTGAACAAAGAAGCATAGGACCATCTTTAGGTGCTGATAGTATTAAAATGAGTATGATAGCCTTAATCGGTGCATCGGTTTTTATTGTAGTATTTATGATGATGTATTACGGTGTGGCAGGAATTTTTGCAAATATTGCAATGCTAGTTAATGTTTTGGTAGTAGTTGCCGTTATGGCTATGTTTGGAGCAACTTTAACTTTACCAGGGATGGCAGGACTTGTTTTAACTGTGGGTATGGCAGTAGATGCAAATGTGATTATCAATGAGCGTATACGAGAACTCTTGCGAGATGGAGTAAATATAAGAGTTAGTATAGAACAAGGTTATAAAAATGCTATGAGTGCGATTATAGATTCAAATATCACTTCTTTGGTTACTTCGGTAGCACTTTATGCTTATGGAACAGGAGCAGTTAAAGGTTTTGCTGTGACTTTGGGAATTGGTATCGTTGTTTCTATGATTACAGCTATTTTGGGAACTCATGGAATGTTTGATTATTTTATGCAACGCATAGAAAAAAGCAATAATGCAAGATTTTGGTTTGGCTATAGGAGAAGATAATGCAGTTTTTTAGCGAAAAGAAAATTTATGATTTTATGAGAATGCGTTTTGCTGCTATTTCTCTTTCTTTTATTTTGTTTTTTGGTTCTATTTATTTGCTTTGGGATAGGGGTTTGCAATATGGCATTGATTTTAGCGGAGGAACTTTAGTTCAGCTTAAATATGAAAATGCAGCTCCTATAACACAAATTCGAGAAATTTTAGAAAAACAAGGAACTTTTCAAAATTTATCTGTAACTGAATTTGGAAGTAATGAAGAAGTAACCATACGCTTTTTAGGAAGTAATGATAATGTAAGCAATGATATAGGCGAGCATATAAGCACTCTTTTAAAGGATACGGGAAAATTTGAAGTGCGTCGTGCTGATGTGGTAGGTCCAAAAGTAGGTGATGAACTTAGAAATAAAGGACTTATGGCTATAGCTGTATCTTTGATAGCAATTTTAATTTATATAGCGTTGCGTTTTGAGTGGCGTTTTGCTCTTGCGGCTATAATCAGTGAAATTCATGATGTTGTGATTACTTTAGGGGCAATTTCTTTATTTAAAATTGATGTCAATCTAGATACCTTGGCTGCTGTTTTAACTGTGCTTGGGTACTCTTTGAATGATACAATTATTATTTTTGATAGAATCAGAGAAGGCATTAAAACAAGTAAAAAAACCGAACTTGCACCTATTATCAATGAAAGTGTTTCAGCAACTTTATCAAGAACGGTTTTAACTTCAGGGTTGACTTTAGCAACCGTTGTGATACTTTATTTCTTTGGCGGGGAAATGATACAAGGATTTTCTTTGGCTTTAATTGTAGGTATTATAGCGGGAACTTTAAGCTCTATCTTTGTTGCAAGTCCGACATTATTATGGTTTAAATTTAGTGTGCTTGAGTTTAGAAATAAAGAAATTGAAAAAGCAAAAAGAAAACAAGATAAAGAACGCAATCGTGCAATGTATGAAAAAGGAACAGTGTAAGGAGAATTTATGGCTTATGAAGCAAGTTTAATAGAAAAAAAATGGCAAAAAATTTGGGATGAAAATGAATATTTTGAGCCAAAAGATGATTTAAATTTGCCTAAAAAATATATTTTATCGATGTTTCCTTATCCTAGCGGACGCATTCACATGGGGCATGTAAGAAATTATACTATAGGTGATGTTTTAGCAAGATATTATCGCAAGATAGGTTTTAATGTTTTACATCCTATAGGTTTTGATAGTTTTGGTATGCCTGCTGAAAATGCAGCTATTAAACATAAAATTCATCCTAAGTCATGGACTTATGAAAATATAGCTTATATGAAAAAAGAACTTTTTTCTTTAGGTTTTTCTTTTTCTAAAAAAAGAATGCTTGCTACTTCAGATCCACTTTATACAAAATTTGAGCAAGAATTTTTTATTAAGATGTTTGAAAAAGGTTTGATTTACACTAAAGAAGCAAATGTAAATTGGTGTGAACAAGATCAAACGGTTTTGGCTAATGAGCAAGTTGAAGACGGAAAATGTTGGCGTTGTGGTCATGAAGTAGTGCAGAAAAAAATGCCAGGTTATTATGTAAAAATCACTGCTTATGCTGAGGAACTTTTAAAAGATTTAGAAGAATTAAAAGATAAATGGCCTAATCAAGTTTTAACTATGCAAGAAAATTGGATTGGTAAAAGCGAAGGTTTGGAATTTTCTTTAAATTTAGACGAAGAAAGCAAGCAAAAAACCAAAGAAAGTTCTTTAGAAGTTTTTACTACAAGAGCAGATACAATTTATGGAGTTTCGTATATCGCTTTAGCTCCAGAACATAAGATTGTTCAAAATTTGCTTTCACAAAATTTATTAAATCAAGATGTATTAAATAAAATCAAAGTTATTCAAAATCAAAGCCCAAGAGAAAGACAAAGTTCTGAAAAAGAAGGTTATTTTTTAGGAATTTATGCCATTCATCCTTTAAGCGGAGAAAAAATTCCTTTATGGGTGGCTAATTTTGTCTTGGCTGATTATGGTAGCGGAGCGGTTATGGCTGTTCCAGCTCATGATGAAAGAGATTTTGAATTTGCAACAAAATATAATCTTGCTATCAAACAAGTTATTCAAACTCAAGAAAATTTACCTTATACGCAAAAATCAGGAAAGTTAATCCATAGTCAAGAATTTGATAATCTTGATTGTAATGAGGCAAGATTAAAAATTATTTCTCAGTTTGAAGCTAAAAATATAGGAAAAAGGGTTGTAAATTTTAAAATTCGTGATTGGGGTGTTTCACGCCAAAGATATTGGGGTGCGCCTATTCCTATGATTAAATGTCAAATTTGTGGTATAGTGCCTCAAAAACTAGAAAATTTACCTATTACCCTACCTGAAGATGTGCAAATTACAGGTGAGGGTAATCCACTTGATAAACATCCAACTTGGAAAAATTGTATTTGTCCCAAATGTGGCAAAGAGGCTCAAAAAGAAAGTGATACTTTAGATACTTTTTTTGAAAGTTCTTGGTATTTTGCACGTTTTGCAAGTGATGAGAAAACTTGGCAGGAAAAAGCTTTAGATGAAAAAAGTGTAAAGTATTGGATGAGTGTGGATCAATATATAGGTGGTATTGAACATGCAATCTTGCATTTACTTTATGCGAGATTTTTCCAAAAAGCTTTAAGAGACTTGGGTTATTTAACACAAAATGAACCTTTTGATAGACTTTTAACTCAGGGTATGGTGTTAAAAGATGGTGCTAAAATGTCAAAATCAAAAGGCAATGTTGTAGATCCTGATGAGATTATAGAAAAATACGGTGCTGATACCGCAAGACTTTTTATACTTTTTGCTGCGCCTCCTGCTAAAGAGCTTGAATGGAATGATGATGCGGTTGAAGGGGCTTATAGATTTATTTGTAAACTCTATGATAGGGCGCAAAATGTTAAAAAAGGTGAGCTTGTAGAATTAAAACAAGAAAATTTAAATAAAGAAGAAAAATATGCAAGATTAAAGGTATATGAAGCTTTGAAAAAATCTTTTGAAGTTTATCATCAAAGTTTTGCTTTTAATACTTTAATTGCAGCTTGCATGGAAGCTTTAAATGCTTTAGCGCTTTGTAAAAATGAAGCTTTGGAGCAAGAGGCTTTTTATATTATTTTAAATATTTTAGAGCCTATTATTCCTCATGTTTGTTTTGAGCTTAGCGAGGAGCTTTTTAAATGTAAAAATTTCAAAAAATTAGAACTTAAGGAAGAGGTTTTTGTAAAAGATACTTTAAATTTAGCTGTAAGTATTAATGGTAAAAAAAGGGCTGAATTTGAAATTTCAAGTAGTGCGAGTAAAGAAGAAATTTTAGCTTTTGCAAAAGAAAATACTGCTAAATGGCTTGAAGGTAAGAGTATAGTTAAAGAAATTTATGTGGAAGGAAAGCTAGTTAATCTAGTGATTAAATGAAAAAGATTTTAATTTTTTGTATAGGTTTATTTTTAGGTGCTTGTGGATATGTTCCTACATCAAAAATCGCTAATAATATTTTCGATGAGAAGGTTTATGTTAATGTTGAATTAAGTCAACAAGACCCAAAAAATAGTATCTATGTTGCCGATACTTTAAAAGAAATGGTAATTTCAAAATTAGGGCGTAAACTTGCTTTAAAACATGAAGCTGATGATGTAATCAATGTTAAAATGAATAATTTAGAATTTATTCCTTTAGCTTATGATAAAAATGGCTATGTTATTAGTTATAAAGCTAAATTAAATTTAGATTTTAATGTTGTCTTTAAAGATGGTTCAAGCCAGGCTTTTAGTACAAGTGGAAGTTATAATTTTGAAATTTCTCCAAATAGTATTATTAGTGATTCTGCAAGGTATGAGGCTATTCGAGCAGCTTCAAGCGAGGCATTTGATGAGTTTATTTCCGTAATTGCTATTAAAGGGCAAAAACGTGATTCCAAATACTAATGAAATAGCAAAGCAAACTTTAATTGCATTAAAAGAAAGAAAACTAAAACCAACTCCTGAAAATTATACGGAAATTTTTGAAGAATTATCTTTAAAATATGGTATTACAAGTTCAAATAAGGCTAAACTTGATAAATACAAAACCTTGCTTTTACCGATTTATCAACAAGAATTAAATTCTAAAACTATAAGAAGTTTAGAAGAACTAATTAGTTTTTTAATTTCTGTTTTAAATAGACAAAGCGGAAAACAATTTAGTGAATTTTTTGATTTTTTATATACCATATCTAAAACTTTGCAAATAAGTAAGGATAAAAAGATAAGAGATTTGGCTAAGGTGACTTCGATTAGAATTTCTAAAACTATGGATAGTGAAAGTATTTACTTGCTTACTAAAAAATGGAAAGAGCTTGAAAGAAATTACGATGAAAATGACTTAGAAGAACAAGCTCGCAAATATGGTATTAGTAAATATGATGATTATGATAGCGTGATTAAAAAACTCTTAGTTAAACTTGAAGAGCGTAGTTATGAGCACTTTAGTGAATTATTATGCTTGGGTTTAAATCCTTCATTGGTAGAAGATTTAAAAATTCAAGGTTTTATACAAAATTTAACACAAAAGCCTTTTGTAATAGGCGAAGAAAATTTTAAAAATGAACTAATGGAATTTATAAATCATCGTATAATGGTTGATAATATGTATGTCCAAAAAAATTTAAATTTTTTTAATGATAATCTAAAAAAAATCTATGAATTGCTTGTCTTACTTAATAAATCGAATGAAAAAAATATGGATTTTATCAATACTTTAAAACCAGATGAAAATGGGGAAGTAAAACTTAGTTTTGAGGATTTAAAACTAAAATTTAAACAACTTGGAGAAAAAATTACATCTTTAAATAATCAAATTGAATTCACGCAAAGCTTAGAAGAGAGAGAGGCTTGGAGTGTTCTTAAAGAGCTTGATAAAATGGATGAAAATTTTAATAAGTATAAAGTTAATTATTCTTTAGCTTTATTTTCTATAGTAAATTACCGTTTCATTATGGAAAAATATGGTATGGGAAGTTTGAATGAAATTTTTGTTCGATTTAAAAAAATTTTAAAAGATTCTTGTAGCGAATTTGATGAACTGTGGATGATAGATGAAAAGAGTTATTTGATTGTTTCGCCAGGAAAAAGCAAAGATGAAATTACACAGCTTGTAAATACAAATCTTAAAACTATAGAAAATTTTAGATTTATTTATAAGCAAGATATTATAACTCCTAAAATTCACGTGGCTTATCTTGATAAGCAAAGTAAGCCAAGTATTAATATTTTAGATGAGTTAATAAAGCAAATTGCAGCGGTTAATGAACAATATAATGAAAGTTGAGAATTTTTTAGCTCAAAAAAGTATAAATTACGATAAAATTGATCGTTTTTTGATGTTTAGAATGTATGAAAAATATAAGAAATATTTTAAAAATATTCCCATAATCCAACTTATAGGCACAAATGGTAAAGGTAGCACGGGTAGATATTTAACCCAACTTTTAGAAAATTTAAATTATAAAATAGGGCATTATACTAGTCCGCACATTTTCAGTTTTAATGAAAGATTTTATCTTGATGGTAAGATTGCAAATGATGAAGAATTAGAACAAGCTCATATAAGACTTGAAGAAATTTTTAAACAAGACTTGCAAAAATTAAGTTATTTCGAATATGCTACTTTTTTAGCTATGATTTTATTTCAAAAATGTGATTTTATTGTTTTAGAAGCAGGAGTGGGTGGAGAATATGATGCTACTTCTGTTTTTGAAAGAAGAATGAATATTTTTACAAGAATTGGATTTGACCATATTCAAATTTTGGGCAATTCTTTAGAAGATATTGCAAGAACCAAGCTTAAAGTTATGGCGCCTATAGCACTTATAAGTGATGAGCAAGAGCAAAATGTTTTAAATTTAGCAAAAAAAATTGCTTTTTTAAAAAAAGCTAATTTGCAAGTTTCTTCCTTAAATCCTTTTTTGAAAGAAAAATTTGAGATTTATTGTGAAAAGTTTGTTTTACCTTGTTTTTTAAAGCATAATTTAAAGCTTGCATTAAAGGCTTGTGAAATTTTAACTTCGCAAGAAAAAACCTTAGAAGCTTTAAAAAAGTTACAAGAGTTAAATTTACAAGGAAGATGCCAAGAAATTTCTCCAAATTTTTTTGTTGATGTGGGTCATAATCCCATGGCTGCTAAGGCTATGCTTGATAAATTTCAAGGAGAAAAAATAAATCTTATTTATAATGCTTATTTGGATAAGGATATTTTTCAAATTTTAAATACATTAAAGCCTATTATTGATACAATACAAATATATAAATATAAAAGTGCAGAACGAAAGCTGGCCGATGATGAAATTTATAGTATTGCATCAAAGCTAGGTATACAATGCAAAGAATTTGTAAAATTAGAAGAGAATAAAAAAAATCTAGTTTTTGGTTCTTTTATGCTGGTAGAAAATTTTTTAAAGGAGTGGTGTGGTAAAAAATAAATTCACTATTACCATTACAGATATTAACGGTTCAAGACATTTTTATTTAAATCAAATAATCAAAAAAATAGTTTTTTATACTATTGCTTTTATTGTTTTATTTTTAGTTTTTAGTGGTTTTTATATCAAATATCTCGATAGCAAACTTAGCGATATCAGTGAAAAGCGTGAGGAGCTTTTGAAAAAAAGCAAAGAATTGGAATTATCTAATTCGCAAATGCAAAAAAGCATAGAAGAAAAAACTCAGCAGTATGCAGCTATAGAAGATAAAATAGCTTCTTTTGAAGAGGCTTTGGGCTTAGAAGTAGAAAATAATCTTACAATTAGTGCAAGACTTGATAATCTTCAGCTTACCAATGAGCAGCAACTTGGAATTTTGGGACAAATTCCTAATGGATGGCCTATTGAAAATAAAGGCATTACAGGAAATTTTGGCTGGAGAGAGCATCCGCTTTTAAAAAGAAGGGAATTTCATCCTGGTATTGATTTAAGAGCAGAAATTGGTACCCCTATTTATGCACCAGCAAGTGGAGTAGTGGAATTTTCAGGTTATAGTGATAATGGCTATGGCTATAATGTAATTTTATTGCATAATTTTGGTTTTAAAACAGTATTTGCTCATATGATGCGCAAAGAAGTGGTCAAAGCAGGTCAATTTGTTAATAAAGGGCAGTTGATAGGTTATAGTGGTAATACAGGTCTTTCTACGGGGCCGCATTTGCACTATGAGGTAAGGTTTATTAATAAAACTTTAGAACCTTTGTATTTTTTAAATTTGCAAAGAAAAAATATGAATGATTTTTTTAATCAAGAAAGGAGAGTTCCATGGCAATCTTTAATAAAGGCGGTATCAGCCCAACATCCAGCTCTAGCTCAGAAACAACAGTAATTTCTTCAGGTGCGAGAATTGAGGGTAAATTTTATTTTGCTTCTATGCTCCATGTTGATGGAGAGTTAAGTGGTATTATTCATTCTGAAAGCATTGTGGTTATCGGAAAAAATGGAAATTTAAAAGGTGAATTACAAGCAGATAAAATTGTAGTAAATGGGTGTTTTGAAGGGCAACTTGAGGCTAATAGTTTAGAAATTTTAGCGGGCGGAGTTGTTAATGGTGATATTTCAACGCAAAAAATTTCTATAGAAAATGGCGGTCGCTTTAATGGAACTAGTAAAATTAAAGAAGATACTATCAAACTTATTGAAAATAACAACGAAGAATAATGCAAGCTTCATTTTATGAATACTTACAAAATCCAAAAATTTGTGAACTTTTTCTTTGTAAAGATGAAAAACAAGCAGATTTACTCGCTCAAGTTTCACGATTTAAGGGTTTAAAAACCTTTGTTTTACCTGATTTTAGAGCGCAGTTTGGAGATGATTTAAGGGCTTTTTCTAAAGAACTTTTTGATCTTTGTAAGATTTTAAATGCTTATCATAAAGAAGAAGAAAAAAAAATCCTTATTTCTCCTTTAAATACTGTTTTAAAAAAACTTCCTTCAAAAAAACATTTACAAAATTATCATATCGATAAAAAACAAAATTTTGATTTGAAATGTTTTGAAGATGAAATTTCAAGATTGGGATACGAATTTGTAGATATAGTTCAGGATAAAGGTGAAATTTCAATTCGTGCGGATATTATTGATATTTTTTGTATCAATGAAGAAAATCCTATTAGAATTTTACTTTTTGGCGAAGAGATTGAAAGTATAAGATATTTTGATTTGCAAAGTCAAAAGTCTATTCCTAACGAACTAGAACATTTTGAAATTTGTCCTTTTTTAAAATATTTTGACAAAGAAAATTATGAAATTTTTAAGGACAAATTAGAAGATTTTCAAAGCGATACTTTAATACATGATATCAATTCTTTAGGCTTTTGGTGTATTGATGATTTTTTTGATTATTTGGAGCTTGATTTTTTAGCTTGTGAAAAGTTTGATATTTTTGATATTAATGAATATGAAAAAGATATAAGTTTTGTGAATGCAAAAATTTTACCTCAAGCTAAAAAATTTAAAGAATTGCAAAGTTCTTACAATAAAGATTTTTTTGAATTTCATAAAAATAAAAAAATCACACTTTTAGCTAAAAACGAAGCTTTATTTAAAGCTTTAGAGCTTGAAGATACTCAAAATATCCATTTTGTAAAAAGTGATTTAAGGCTTAATCTTATTAGTCCTGAAGAGCTAATTATTTCTTTAAATCAAAAAGAAAAACAAAAAACAAGAAAAAAAGCTAGTTTGATTATAGATGAGCTTAAAAATGGGGATTATATAGTACACGAAGATTATGGGATAGGTAAATTTTTAGGTCTTGAGATGATAGTGATAAGCGGAGCAAAAAAAGAGTTTGTTGCTATAGAGTATCAAAATTCTGATAAGCTTTTATTACCAGTGGAAAATCTTTATTTGATTGATAAATATTTGGGCGTGAGTGGATCTATTCCAAGCTTAGATAAACTAGGTAAAACAAGCTTTATTAAACTTAAAGAAAAATTAAAGACTAAACTTTTAGCCATAGCTTCTGAAATTGTTATTATGGCGGCTAAAAGATCTTTGGTGCAAGCAAAAAAAATTACAGTGGATTTAAATAGACAGACTGATTTTATAGCTAGTGCGGGTTTTATTTATACAAGCGATCAAGATAAAGCCTGTCATGAAATTTTGCAAGATTTTCAAAGTGGAAAAGTCATGGATAGGCTTTTAAGCGGTGATGTGGGTTTTGGAAAAACAGAAGTCGCTATGAATGCTATTTATCCAGTAGTTAAAAGTGGATTTTGCGCATTTTTATTTGCGCCTACGACTTTGCTTTCTCATCAGCATTATAAAACCTTAAAAAAGCGTTTTGATCCTTTTGATATAAAGGTTTTTAAACTGGATCGCTTTACAAGTAGTGCAGAAAAAAAACAAGTTTTACAAAATTTAAAAGAAAATAAAGCTTGTGTAGTTGTAGGAACTCATGCACTTTTAAGTGTAGAATGTGAAAATTTAGCCCTTGTTATTATTGATGAAGAGCATAAATTTGGAGTGAAGCAAAAAGAAAAGCTTAAAGAAATCACTCAAAATTCACATATTTTATCCATGTCAGCAACCCCTATACCAAGAAGCTTAAATCAAGCTTTAAGTTCTATAAAATCTTATAGTGTTTTGCAAACTCCACCAGAAGATAGAATGGATGTAAGAACTTTTGTCAAAGAAAATGATGACGCACTTTTAAAAGAAGCTATAGCAAGAGAGTTAAGACGCGGTGGGCAAATTTTTTATATTCATAATCATATTGCAAGTATAGAGCAATGTAAAAAGCATTTATTAGAACTTTTTTCTACTTTGCGTATTTTGATTTTACATTCTAAAATCGATGCCAAGATGCAAGAAGAAGAAATGTTGAAATTTGAAAACAAAGAATATGATTTGCTTTTAAGTACCTCTATCGTAGAAAGTGGGATTGATTTACCAAATGCAAATACTATCATAGTAGAAAAAAGCGATCGTTTTGGCATGGCTGATTTGCATCAATTGCGTGGGCGTGTAGGAAGAAGTGATAAGCAAGGTTATTGTTATTTTTTAATTGAAGATAAAAATGTTATTACAAAAGATGCTTTAAAGCGTCTAGTTTCCTTAGAAAGTAATTCTTTTTTAGGCGCAGGTTCTATTTTGGCTTATCATGATCTTGAAATTCGTGGCGGTGGAAATTTATTAGGCGTAGATCAAAGTGGACATATTGAGCAAATTGGATATAGTTTATATCTTAAAATGTTAGAAGATGAACTTAATGCTTTAAGTAAAAATGAAGTGGATCAAAAAGAAAATAAACTTGATTTAAAACTCAATGTTAATGCCTTTTTAAACAGCGAACTTATCAGCGAAGATCGCTTAAGATTAGAACTTTATAGAAGACTTAGCAAGTGTGAGCAAGTTCATGAGGTTTATGAGATCGAAGGTGAAATTGAAGATCGCTTTGGAAAACTTGACATTTATACTAAGCAATTTTTATCTTTGATTATTATTAAAATTTTAGCTTTAAATAAATTTAAAAGTATTAGCAATTATGAACAAAATATTCAATTTACTGCTTTAAATGATGAAAAAGAACTCATCAAGGCAAAAAGCAAAGACGATGATGATATTTTAGAGGCAATTTTGACGCATTTAAGAAAGGCTTAAAATGGATTGGAATAAAACTTATGCAGCAATTTATAGAGCAAGAAAAGACTATTTAAAGCCTATTTTTGAAATCGATCCTATCACTTTAAAAGATTTAGTAGGTATGGAAAGTCAAAAAAAAGCACTTTATGAAAATACTTTAAATTTCATTCAAGATAAGGGAGCAAATCACGCACTTTTATGGGGATCTAAGGGCACTGGAAAATCAAGTTTAATTAAAGCCATATTTAACGAATTTAAAGATCAGGGCTTAAGACTTGTCGAATTAAATAAAGAAGATTTATTTGCCTTAGTAGATATCATCGATGAAATCAGATTAGAAAATTTTAAATTTATACTTTTTTGTGATGATTTTTCTTTTGAGAAAGGAGATGATAGTTATAAATTTTTAAAACCTTTACTTGAGGGAAGCATAGAAAAAGCCCCAAATAATGTAATTATTTATGCGAGTTCAAATCGTAGGCATTTATTAAGTGAAAGTATTGCTGATAATCTTGATACGCAAATTGCACATACAGAACTTCATTTAAGCGATGCTGCCGAAGAAAGATTAAGCTTGAGTGATAGATTTGGTTTGTGGTTAAGTTTTTATCAGGGAAATTTAGAAGAGTATTTAAAGATGATAGATTTTTATTTTAAAGATTATTCTTGCGATAAAGAGCTTTTACACGCTAAAGCTAAAGAATTCGCTACTCTAAGAGCAAGTAGAAGTGGTCGTACCGCAAAGCAATTTTATTTAGCTTTTAAGGAGAATTTTAAATGACTGGAGCACAAATTTTTACCAAGCTTTTAAATTTGGATTTAAATTATCATGATTTTGATTGGCTTGAAAATCAAGGATTGAGTGAATTTGAGCTTTTAATTTCTGTCGTTTTAACTCAAAATACAAATTGGAAAAATGTCTTAAAAGCTTTAGAAAATTTAAAAAAAGAAAATATTGCAAGCTTAGAACAAATCAATACTTTATCCAATTTAGAACTTGCAACTTTAATTAAGCCTAGCGGATTTTATAATACCAAAACTAAGCGTTTAAAAGGTTTGGTAGAAAGTATCATAAACACTTATGAAAATTTAGAAAATTTTAAAACAAATGCAAGCAGAGAATGGCTTTTAAATATCAAAGGTTTAGGTTTTGAAAGCGTTGATAGTATTTTAAACTATCTTTGCAAAAGAGAGATTTTGGTTGTAGATAATTATAGTTTGCGTTTGGCTTTTTACTTAGGTTATGAGTTTGAAAATTATGAAGAATTAAGAGAATTTTTTCAAAGTGACATAGAGAGTGAGCAAGAAAATTTGTATAAAATTTTAGGAAAAAAATGCGAACTTTACGAACTTTATCAAATTTTTCATGCTTTGATTGTAGCTTTTGCAAAACAGAGTTTTAAAGGACAAAAATTAAGCCCTAAGGGTGAAGAATGGATCAAAATTTTAAAGGAAGATTTATGAAAGCAAAAGGAAGTGAACTTATACCTGTTTTAACTATAGCAGGGAGTGATTGTAGTGGTGGAGCAGGGATACAAGCCGATCTTAAAACCTTTAGTGCACACAATCTTTTTGGTATGAGTGTGGTTTTAAGTGTGGTAGCTGAAAATACCGCAAGGGTGATTTCTGTACACGATATACCTACTCAAAGCGTGGATGAACAAATGCTTGCCGTGTTTGAAGATATAGTGCCAAAGGCAACTAAAATCGGAATAATAGGTTCTTGTGAATTAATGAGCTGTGTAGCTAAAAATTTAAGCGAGTTTAAACCTCAAAATGTAGTTATTGATCCTGTAATGTTTGCCAAAAATGGCTATGCTTTAATGCCGCAAGAAAATTGTGATTTTTTCAAACAAACTATAATAAAATTTGCAGACATTCTTACTCCTAATATTCCTGAAGCAGAGTTTTTATGTGGTTTTAAGATCGCTAATGAAGAGCAGATGATAAAAGCAGCTAAGCATTTATGCAGCTTGGGGGCTAAGGCAGTTTTACTTAAAGGCGGACATAGTGAAGCAAATGCCAATGATGTGCTTTATAATGGAAAAGAAATTTATATTTTAAAAGGCGAACGCATAGAAACTAAAAATACTCACGGTACAGGTTGTACGCTTTCTTCGGCTATTGCTAGTAATTTAGCTAAAGGCAAGGATTTATTTCACGCTGTTAGTGAAGCTAAAGAGTATGTAAGAAATGCGATTTATTATTCACTTAATCTTGGAAAAGGTTGTGGTCCTACAAATCATTTTTTCAAGTTTTTAGATGAAAAATAAATTAGATCTTAGCCTTTATTTAGTTGCTTCTCAGGGAAATAAAAGCGAGGAGTGTTTTTTAAATACTTTAGAAAATGCTATAAAAGGCGGAGTAAGTATCATACAACTTCGTGAAAAAGAGCTTAATGCAAGAGAATTTTATAAACTAGGCTTAAAGGTGCAAAAACTTTGCAAGGCTTATAAAATACCTTTTTTGATTAACGATAGAGTGGACATAGCTTTAGCCTTAGATGCTGATGGGGTGCATTTAGGACAGGAAGATTTAGAAGTAAAACTAGCTAGAAAGCTTTTAGGAGATGAAAAAATCATAGGCTTAAGCCTTAAAAAACTAGAACAACTTGAGTTCATACAAGGAGCAAATTATTTAGGTTGTGGAGCTATCAAGGCAACGCCTACTAAAGAAAGTTCGCTTTTAAGCCTTGAGCTTTTAAGCCAAATTTGTGATAAAAGTCCTATAGGGGTTGTAGCTATAGGAGGGGTTGATAAAGCAGTGCTTGATGAGTTAAAGGGTATAAATTTAAGCGGCGTGGCTGTGGTTAGGGCGATCATGGATGCTAAAGATGCTTTTTTGGCAGCTAAAGAGTTAAAGCGTAAAATCTATGAAAATTTACCTCTTAAATGAAACTCCTTTTAAAGGGGTGGAAAATCTTATTTTAAATGAGATTATTTTTTACGATTTTAGTATAGATTTGAGTTTGTATGATGCTTTAATCTGTACTTCAAAAAATGCTTTAAAAGCCTTACAAAATGCAAAAATCACTTTAAATTTTAAACTCAATTTATACGCTGTAGGACAAAGTACAGCTCAATACGCTAAAAATTTAGGTTTTAAAAAGATTAAAATTCCATCAAAGGCTTATGGAAAAGATCTTTTTCTTGAATTTAAAGAGGAATTAAAAACGCAAAAATGTTTGTATTTAAGGGCTAAAAATATTGTTTCAACTTTAAATTTGGATCTTAAAAATGTAGGTGTGGATTTAGATGAAGTGATTGTTTATGAAAATGTTTTTAAAAAAGGTGACAAAAAACTTACTCATCCTGCTATTTTTATATTTACCTCTCCTTTAAGTGTAGAAAATTTTTTAAAATTTTATAGCTTAAAAGAAGAAGATAAGGTTGTAGTTATAGGACAAAGCACAGCAAAGAAGCTTTTAAATTTTAAAAATCTTTATATATGCGAAAATCAAAGTCTTTTAGAGTGTGTTAAGCTTGCTAAGACTTTGGTTTAATTTTTTAAATTCCAAAAATTTTCTTTGGGATAAATGATAATGCTTTTTGTGAGTAAAATTTCATCATTGACATTTTTATCACGATTTAAAGCAATGCTAATGTGGGCTATAATAACACCATCTTTGTTTAAATTTGCATCGGGATTGAAGTTGGAAAATTTAAAATTAACACATTGTGCAATAGGATAAAAATATTTTATTTTAATCAAAGCTTTTGCGTAATTAAAATATATATTATCTAAACATTCTTTATTTTCTTGCTTTGCTTGATATAAAAAATATTTAGAAAATTGTGTTGCATTGTGACTTAAAATTTGAGCTTGAAGGTAGTAATAACTATCTTGGATTATTTTTGGAGTATAGCTGGATATGTTTAAGGTCAAGCTCATCCATAGACTTATTAGTAGTATTAAAAAAATTGTCCAAATTAAAACATAAGATTTTTTCACAGTAAAATTCTTTTTTCAAGGCAATGTTTTGTTTGTCTTTTTAGGCAAATTTTTAATTTATTGTTTTGCAGGTTAAATGAGCTTATGTTTTTAGAAATTAATCCTTGTTGGTTTAATTGTTCATTAAATTTTGGCTTTATTTCATATATAAGTTCTTCATTTTGCAATTTGATAACTAATTGAGCTTGCAAAGGAATAAAACTACCTGTAAAATTTGCAGATATACCATTTTCCAAGATAGATATTTTTTCAATCTTATTAATTTTATAAGCATAGCTAATATGTTCATTGTCGTTATATAAATCTTTTCTATTTTGGAGTTGTGTTTTAAAATCAGAATGAGGTGAATAAAGTGTATGATTATTTTCTAAAATAAGAGCAGAATTAATAAGATAAAGTTTATTATCTTTTAGGCTAATTAACTCATCTTTTAAAAGACATTTTAATGTATTCTGTGAAAATGTAATATTAATACAATTTTGTATTAATTTTTCTATTTTAAGCAAGTTTAAATGTGCTTGAGTGATAAGATTGTTTGTATGTAAAGCAGTAAAATTTAAATGATAAAAATCCATTAAAGGTTTTGAAAGTAAGCTAGTTATAAAAGTAAAAAGTATTAGTGATATTATAAGTTCAAAAAGTGTAAAAGCTTTACTCATTCTTTAAAATAAACGCTATAATTTTGATCTTGAAAGTATAATTTTTGAAATTGAAATATACCATCATTAACAAACTGTTCTTGTAAAACTATAGGTTTTAAGGCTGAAGTTTGAAGTATGATGGTTTTAAAAATAGGCTTTTCATATAATTCTTCTTGAAGTTTATAGAGTCTTTCAAAAATATTTAAATTTTCATAGTTTTTGTAAAGTTGAATATAGTAATAAAAAATGCCAATGAAAATTAAAGATATGATCGTTATAGCACTAATGCTTTCTATAAGTATGAAAGCCTTTTTCATTTAGCGCTGCTAGCATTTATGGCTTCAAAAAAACTTCCGCGAATTCCTTTTTGTTCGAGTATTTTTATGCCTTTTATTGTAACTCCGCCAGGGGAGCAAATATTTTCTTTGATAATAGCTGGATGTTCATGTTCTAGTAAAGCACTAGAGCTTTTAAATAAAGAGCGCGTAAGATTGAGACTAAGTTCTTTTGACAAACCTTCATAAACTCCGGCATTAGCAATGCTTTCTGCTATAAGTGCTAAAAAAGCAGGAGCGCAGCCGCTAATCGCCATAGCTGCATTCATTTGTATTTCATTATCTAATTTATAAGCCGAGCCAAAAGTTTTTAAAATGTCTAAAATTTCATTTTCAAAATGAGAGTTTTTAAGTATATATGGTGTGGTTGAAGCCTTGTATTTAGCTGCTGTATTGGGTATTATTCTAACATAATTTTGAGCTTTGATGGTTTGTAGTTTTTCAAAATCAACATTGGCTAAAACAGAGATTAAGATACGTGCTTGTCCTTTTAGCATTTGAGCAATATTTTCTAAAGCATAAGGTTTAAATGCTAAAATAACATCTTTACCTTCTATGTTAAAATCTTTGTAAAGTAAGGTTTTAAAGCCTTCTTTGGCGAGGGCTTGAAGTTTTTCTATACTTCTTCCTACTATACAAATTTCATAATCATCTTTTAACCCATAGGCTAAGGCTGTTGCCATAGATCCATTTGCAAGTATATAGAGCATTATTTTTTAATATAATTAGCAATTTGATCAGCTTGAAAAAAGTCGGGATAATTAACTGTATCTAGTATCACTTGTACCATAGTATTATTATCAAGATTAATGACTACTGGAGCTAGAAAATTCACTGTCGATTCTTCAATGCTTTTTGCTATGGCTACTATATTAAAAATTTTCATATTAGATTCAGGTGTTAAAGAAAGAAGCTCTTGATAATAAGTTGGTATATCAAATTCATAATCAGGTCTAATCAAATAAGGATTAATTAAAACAAAAGAAAAGTCTTTACCATCAAGACTTTTAAGTCTTACAAATACTTCATCGATAGTTGAAAATTCCATATTTTTGGTTTCTTCAAAACCTAAGATAGGGCATTTAACAGCTAGGGTCATGTTTTCTCCTCAAGTTATAATGTTTAATATTTTAACATAAAATAAGCAATAATCATTCCAAAATTTTAAATTATTTAATTAATTTTATTATAATTTTAGAAGAACATAATTATAAAATCGTTAAAATATAGATTTTTGAGAATATAAATCAAGGTGAAGTATGAAAAAGGGTATTTTTTTATTGGTTTTTTTAAGTGTTTTTTTTAATGCGTGTAGTACGAAAAATGATGAAGGTTTATACAATCTTAGTGCTAGTGAGTGGTATAAACAAATTATTAAAGATTTACAGGACAAGGATTTGGAAAAAGCTGATGATCATTATAATGGTATGGCAAGTGAGCATGTTGCCGATCCTTTATTGGAAACTACTTTAATTATTTTAGCACAAGCTCATATGGATGAAGAGGAATATAAGTTAGCTGAATTTTATTTAGATGAATATAATAAAAAATTTGGAAATTCGCGCAATGCTGATTATATTCGTTATCTTAAAATTAAAGCAAAATTTGATGCATTTGCAGTGCCAAATCGTAATCAGGCTTTAATGCTTGAAAGCCAAAAGGAAATAGATACTTTTTTGAAAGATTATCCTTATACAGAATATGAACCTTTGGTTCAAACAATGCTTACAAAATTTAATTTAGCGGTTTTTTATCTTAATAGTACTATAGAAAATCTATACCAGCGCATAGGGCATGATGAAAGTGCACAAATTTATAAACAAAGACTTCAAGAAAGTGAATTTTATCAGCAAAGTATTATCAAACCTGAGCTTCCTTGGTATAGAAGTATATTTGAAAGATTTTAATAAACAAGGAAAATAAATGCAGATTGAAGAGATACAAAATTATCCAGCAAATTTACCAGTATTGGTTGAAGATGAATTATTTTTATATCCTTTTATGATAACTCCTATTTTTATTAACGATTCATCCAATATGAAAGCTTTAGATCTTGCGATTAAAAATGATAGCATGCTTTTTGTTGCACCTTCAAAGTTGGAAAATGGAAGAAATTTTGATGAAATTTATAATTGCGGAGTGATTGGGACTATCATGCGAAAAGTTCCTTTGCCTGATGGAAGAGTGAAAATACTTTTTCAAGGATATGCCAAGGGTAAAATTATAGAGCAAATTTCTAATAAACCTTTAGAAGCCAAGATAGAACTTATAAAAGAAGACTTTTTAGAAGGAACTAAAAAAGAAGCACTTCTTGAAGTTTTAAAAGAGAAAGTAAAAAATTTGGCAAATATTAGTCATTATTTTTCTCCAGATCTTTTAAGAACAATTGAAGAAGGTTTTGATGCATCTAGGATTTGCGATTTGATTTTAAATACTGTGCGTATTAAAAAACAAGTTGCTTATGAGTTTTTTGTTTTAACAGATCTTGAGCAAAAATTAGTAAAATTAATAGATTTAATTGCTCAAGAAATAGAAGCTAATAAAATTCAAAAAGAAATTAAAAATAAAGTACATTCTCGTATTGATAAGGTAAATAAAGAATATTTTTTAAAAGAACAATTAAGACAAATTCAAAAAGAGCTTGGTTCTGATACGCAAAAAGAAGATGAGGTTAGAGAGTATCAAAAGCGTCTGGAGTTAAAGAAGAAATTTATGCACGAAGACGCTTATAAAGAAATCAAAAAACAAATTGAAAAATTCGAACGCATTCATCAAGATAATTCCGAAGCATCGATGATTCAAACTTACATAGAAACAGCATTAGATGTTCCTTTTGAAAAAATTTCTAAGAAAAAACTTGATATTAAGGAAGTTTCAAAACAGCTCAACCATGATCATTATGCATTAAATAAACCAAAAGAACGCATAGAAGAATATTTTGCAGTTAGGGAACTTTTAGAAAAAAGAAAAATAGCAGAAAAAGATGGTGCTAAAGTTATACTTTGTCTTTATGGGCCTCCTGGCGTTGGTAAAACTTCACTGGCAAATTCTGTTTCAAAAGCTTTAAAAAGAGAGCTTATTCGTATAGCCTTAGGTGGACTTGAAGATGTTAATGAGCTGCGTGGTCATCGTAGAACTTATATAGGCGCTATGCCTGGACGTATTACTCAAGGACTCATAGAGGCAAAACAAATTAATCCTGTAATTGTATTGGATGAAATTGATAAATTAAATCGCAGTTTTAGAGGCGATCCAAGTGCGGTGCTTTTAGAAATTTTAGATCCAGAGCAAAATTCTAAATTTAGGGATTATTATTTAAATTTTAATATTGATTTAAGTAAAGTCATTTTTATAGCAACGGCAAATGATATTAGCAATATTCCTGCACCTTTAAGAGATAGAATGGAATTTATAGAACTTAGCTCTTATACTCCAAGTGAAAAATTTCATATAATGAAAAAATATTTAATTCCAGATGAGCTTAAAAAACATGGCTTAAAATCCAATGAATTATTTATTGATGATGAAACTATAGAGCTAATCATTAGCGATTATACTCGTGAATCAGGAGTTAGAAATTTGCGTCGCAAAGTGGCAGAGTTGTGTCGTAAGAGTGCTAAAAAACTACTTTTAGAAAATATTAAAAAAGTCATTATTAATACAAAAAATTTGAATGAATTTTTAGATAAAAAAGTTTTTGAAATAGAAAAAAATAATGGAGAAAATCAAGTAGGTCAGGTCAATGGTTTGGCTTGGACAAGCGTAGGTGGAGATGTTTTAAAAGTAGAGGCTGTAAAAATTAAAGGTAAAGGAGAATTAACGCTCACAGGAAGTTTGGGTGATGTAATGAAAGAATCAGCTAGAATTGCTTTTAGCATGATAAAAGTTTTAATCGATGAAGGAAAAATAAAAATACCTAAAAAAATAATTATTGATCCTAAAGTTAATGTTTATGATAGTTATAATATTCATATACATGTGCCAGATGGAGCTACTCCAAAAGATGGCCCAAGTGCAGGTATTACGATAAGCACAGCTATTGCTTCTATTTTTAGTGATAAAAAGGTTAAAGCAGATGTTGCAATGACGGGTGAAATAGATTTAAAAGGAAAAGTTTTACCAATAGGCGGATTAAAAGAAAAATTAATTGCAGCTTATAAAGCAGATATAAAAACAGCTTTAATTCCAAGAAAAAATTACGAAAGAGATTTAAAAGATATTCCTAGTGAGGTTAGAGACAATATGGAAATCATTGCTGTTGATACTTTCAGTGATGTTTTAGAATATACTTTGGTTTAACTTTATTTTGAGAATAAATGTATAAGAAAGCAAACTTTTTACAAGTTTGCTTTAAAAGATTATAGTCCTTCAAAAGGATTATTGATTACTTCTTTTCTATCCACTATATAAGGGATAAGGGCTACATGTCTTGCGCGTTTGATTGCAACTTCTACCATTTCTTGGTATTTTTTGCTTGTGCCTGTTAAACGGCGTGGCATGATTTTAAATCTTTCAGATAAAGCATGTTTTAACATTGCTGTATCTTTATAATCAATAAATTCAACTTTTGCTTCAGTGTATTTGCAATATTTGCGAGAGTATTTTCTTTTTTCTGCCATAGTTTATCCTTTAAAATGGTAAATTAGTATCATCGCTATCATAAGCATCGATATCAATTTCTTTTAATTTTTCTTCGTGTTGTGGGTTTTGGTTTCTTTGTGGAGCAGGGTTTGCTTTTGCTTTATTAAAATTTTGATTTTCACTCATATAAGGATCATAGCTTTGATTTTCATAGTTTCCACTATAATTGTTGTTTGAAAAGCTATTATTGCCAAAATTTCCGCCTTGTTGTGGAGCATTGGAATTGCCAAGCATTTCCATATTTTCAACTTGAATGCTATGTTTAGAGCGATTTTGTCCATTTTGATCACTCCATTGTTCAAATCTCAAACGTCCTTCTATGAGTACTTTTGAACCTTTTGTAAGGTATTGGTTTGCAACTTCTGCGGTGCGACCATAAAAGCTTATATCAATAAAGCAAGTTTCTTCTCTTTTTTCTCCATTTGCGGTAAATCTTCTTGTTACTGCTATAGCGGAAGCTCCAATAGCACTACCGCTTTGTGCATAACGCATTTCTATATCACGTGTAAGATTTCCAACCAAAACAACTTTGTTAAACATCTTTTTCCTTATTGAATTTCAGGAGCATCTAAAGGTTTAATTTCTTTTTTAGATTGCTTAATCCCGTGGCTTAGTTTTTCCCAAGCTGCAATTTCTTTTTTATTTTCATATTTTACGATTAAAAATCTTATTACTTCTTCAGTGATTCTTAACACCCTTTCAAGCTCAGCGATCAAGTTTGTAGGAGCTTTGAAATAAATCACAAAATAAGTTCCTCTTTCGTATTTTTTGATTTTATACGCTAATTTTCTAGTACCCATTGGAACAACAGTTTCAATTTCTGCACTATTTTTGGTTAGGACTTCTTTAACGAATTCCAACTTCGCATTCACTTCCTCTTCAGTAAGTGTTGGTTTTAAGATAAATAAAACCTCATAATGTTTCATCTTTTCTCCTTATGGATATTAAAGCCCATTTTTATGAGCAAGGATTTTGCATAAAGCAAGACTAGATTATATCAAAATATACTTAATTAGTCTTGAATACTTAAGGTTTTATCTAAATTTGTTTTGATTTCTTCAAGCATAGCAAAACGTTTTTTATACATGGAGCGTTTTTGCGAAGGGATTTCTTCTAGGTTTTTTTGAGAGTGGTGGAGTTTATAGTATTTGTGTTTATTGATTTTTATTAATTCTCCACCATTTTCTAGCCAAATTTTTTGATAATCTACAAAATAGCCTTTTTCTTTTCCTTTTTGAGAACGGATTTGATTTTTTTCATGTACACCTAAAGTAGTTTGAAGTTTTAAAATTTCACAAAGCATCTTAGAGCATTCTATAAGTAAAGCAACAGGGCGCAAACCATGACATTTTTTAGTTAAAATTTTATTAATTTCTAAAATATTAAAATCTTTGTATTTATGTCCTTGTATACAAGAAAGTAGAAGATTGTTTTCTAAAGTAAAGCAAAAATTACATTGTAAGATTGTGTATTTTTTAAATTTTAAAGAAAAAGCCCAAAAACCTTCTTCGCAAACATTATAGTTATATCCTAAAAAAAGCTCAAAATCTTCATCAAAAGAAAAAATTATTTGTTCCTCGGGAAGAAATTTAAAACAAGCGAGTCCCTTATCAACATCATAAATAAGTGTTTTAACACGTTCATTTGCTTTAAAACTTTTATCGCAAAATCTTCTTGTAGCATTGTAACAAGCATAGGGTCTTTGAGAGAAAAAGTCTTTTAAATGTTTATTTTTTTCTTTATTAAGCGTTTTTTCTAGAAGTCTTACTTGAGGAAAATATAAAATTTTTCTTGCTTGAAAACGCAAATAGCGCCAAAAGATTATACTTTTTCTTCTATCAGTAAAATTTGGAATAGGGTAGGAAAATTTTTTATTCACCTATAATCCTTGATATATCATTATAAGTTGCAAAGAGCATTAAACTTAAAAGTATTGCCATGCCTGTATAGCTTAAATATTCAAAAGTACGCTGTGGAACTTTGCGTCTAAAAATCATTTCATAAAGATTAAAAAGTATATGTCCTCCATCAAGCATAGGAATAGGTAAAAGATTTAAAATGCCTAAATTTATAGAAATTAAAGCAGTGATAAATAAAAGCAAAGTAAAGCTATTTTGTGCAGCCTTTGAGGTAATTTCAGTCATGGTGATAATACCGCCTAAATTTTTTGCTTCAACTTCACCACTTATGAGTTTTACAATACCCTTGATGATGAGTGTAGAAGCTTGAAAACTTTCTTGTGCGGCATATTTAAAACTTTCTAAACCTTGGTGTTTTACAAGAGTGCTTGTCCCATTTGGACTGACTCCAAGTTGAGGTTTTTCAACGATTTGTCCAAAGTCATTGTATCCTTGTCCTATTTTTGGAGTTAAAATAAATTCTAAATTTTTTCCTTCTCTATTGATTAATATTTTCAAAGGATCTAAACTTAAATGCTTTGAAATTTCATCAAAGGTTTGAATTCTTATACCGTTAATTTCTAAGATAGTATCATTTTTTTGAAGTCCTATTTCTTGTGCAGCAGAGTTTGGCGCTATGTTTCCTATTTGCGGAGCAAGTTTGTTTAGACCTAAATTTCCTATGATAATATAAAGAAAAAAAGCTAAAATTAGATTAAAAAATGGTCCAGCAAAAAGAATATAAATCTTTTTTAAAGGGCTTAAAATGCTATAGCTATCTTTGTCTAGATTTTCAAAACCAGGACGCATATCATCTTGTCCTTTAAGTTTAACATATCCTCCAAGTGGTAAAGTGCTTAAGCGATAGTTTGTGCCTTTAAATTCACGCTCTATAAGACTTTTTCCAAATCCTATACTAAAAACTTCAACTTTTACACCCAAAGATCTTGCAGCCAAAAAATGTCCTAATTCGTGAAAGAAAATTAAAAATGAGATGACTAAAACAGTTGCTAAAAATTCAATAGAATAAAATTTAATTCCCAAAATCAAAATAACAATTAAAAATAATAAAGATCTCATTTTTCTCCTTTTTTTTGAGCTTTTATATAAGTATAGATGTATTCAAATCCAGAATAAAGAGTTAAAATCAAAGCTATGTAAAGTAGAATTTCACCGCCTATCCACTCCATGATTAAAAATCCTATCGCAGTCATTTGAAAAGCGGTTTTAAGTTTGCCTGCAAAAGAAGCATTGACATTTAAATTTTCGCTAATCATTACAACTCTAAAACCTGTGATAAAAAATTCCCTTACTAATATAATATAAATTACCCATTCATTAGCTTTTCCTGTAAGTAAAAGCCCTAAAAAAGCTGCTAAAACAAGCATTTTATCGGCTAATGGATCTAAGATTCCACCCAGTTTTGTAGTTTGTTTCCAAGTTCTTGCGATGTATCCATCAAAAAAATCACTTAAAGCTGCTAATGAAAAAGTTAAAGCAGCAAAATAGTTAATCCAACTTTGATGAATATTTTCAAAATGATGAATTAATAAAAAAAATAGCAAAGGCGCTAAAACCATTCTAAAAATCGCCAAGATATTGGGTAAATTCATAACAAGCCTTGTGAAATTAAATGTAAAATTATAATCAAAATTGTATAAAATTTAAGCAAAGACTTAGTAAAAATACAAAAAAGAATCAGTTTATTTTTATTTAAATTTTGCTTAAAAGCAAAATTTAAATAAATTTTACAACTTCATCAAAACTAAAACGATTTTTTTGAGGATTTTTTTCATCGTTGCAATATCCTAAAGCCACCACCAAACTTGATCTTTCTTTTTGAATATCAAGTGATAAATAAGAATTAAGCTTTTGTTTATCAAAACCACCTATAGTGCAGCTTGCTATATTTAAAGCATTAGCACTGTAAAGTATGCTAGCTAGAGCTATATGAGCTTGTTCTCTTGCATAAGATATTTTTTCTTCTTGATTTAGAGATTTTAAAAAAGGCATATAAGCATCTAAGCGTTTTTGAATTTCTGTTTCACTCATATCTCTTTTTCTAAGTTTTTCTTCAAAATAATCCAAAAAATCAAGTCTTGAAATGATGATAATTAACGCAGCGCAATCTTTTACATGTTTTTGCTGGTTGCAAATTTTAGAAAGTTCTTCTTTTCTTTTCTCATCTTGCACTACTATAAATTTCCAAGGTTCCAGTCCTAAGGAGCTTGGGCTTAATCTTGCTATTTCTAAAATAGAATTTAAATCCTCTTTTTTGAGTTTTTCATTTTTAAAATTTCTACAAGAATATCTTGTACTAAAAATTTCAAGTTCTTTTTTCATTATTTTTCCTTGTAAAATTCGACGACTTCATTAAAATTTAAGCGTTGAGTAGAATATTTTGGTTCATGGGCTTTATATCCTAAGGATAAAATTACAGCAGTTTCAAAAGGATAAGTTAAATTAAGAAAATCATCAACCTTAGCTTTTTCAAAGCCACCTATCATACAAGAATCAATACCTAAGCTCATTGCAGCTAGTGACATTTGCATCATAGCAAGATAGCATTGAAGTTGTGCATAATGATAGAGTTCATTATCATTCATTGCATTGGTTTTATGAGTATAAATTTCTAAAATTTTTTGAAAATTTTCTTCGCTAGAACCTGAGAAACGACGCACTTGTTTTTGTGCAAATTCATCTTTGCTTTGAAGATCTTTTCTTGCTAGAAAAATAATATTATGACTCGCACTTGCTACATTTTGTTGATTGTAACATAGAGTTGAGAGCTTAAGATTATGTTCTTTTTGTTCTAATACTACAAATTTCCAAGGCTCAAATCCATGTGAGCTTGGGGCTAAGACTCCGCTTTCTAAGATAAAATGCAAATCCTTTTCATTGATTTTTTTATCATTAAAAAGTTTACAAGCTCTGCGTTTTGAAATTAGTTCTTTAAAATTCATTTTATTCCTTAAAATCAAAAATAATAATATTAATTATAAAATGCAAAGCTTAATCAAAAAATATTATAGTTTGATATTTTTCTTAAAAACAAAACCGGATTTTTCAAAACCCATTTTTTGGATATAAAATTCATGAGCTTGTGTTCTAAAAAAACTTGAACTTAGTTCTAATTCTTCATATCCTCGATCTTTTGCCCAAATTTGGATTTTTTTCAAAAAAGCTTGACCTATACCCTTTCCTCTTAAAGTTTCATCTACGACAAAATCACAAATATAAAGACAATGATTATGATAAAGTACATTAAAGGGCATGACTCCACAAGCTGCTTTGTAGCTTCCCTCATTTTCATAGGCAAAAAGTTTATAATGTTGAGTTTGTGTAGCAAGTTGGATTTTGTCTAAAAAATCTTTCAAAGATAGGTTATTTCTTAATTGTTTTATCAAGGGATAAATTTTTTCCAAGTCTTCTTTTAGCTTAATTTCTTTCATTTTTAAATCCCTTAAATTTCAAAAATTTCAGGTTTTAATTTTAGAAGTAAGCAAAAAGTTGCCAAAACAGCTTGTTCTTGCATAAATTCACGATCTCCATCTAAATAAAGCGTTTCTTGGATAAAAGTTCCATCTCTAAACATTGCACCTATATAAATAGTGCCTGATTTTATTTTTCCCTCATCTTTTTCGCCAACTACTCCGCTAATAGCTAAGGCAAAATCAGGATTAGCTGTTTTAAAAATACCTTTTAGCATGAAATAAACACAACGTTCACTGTATTCGCCATTATTTTCTAAGACGCTTTCGCTAATTCCAAGCCATTCGTGTTTGATGCGGTTGGAATAACTTACAATAGAACCTTCAAAAATTTCACTTGCACCTGAAATTTTGGTTAAGGTACTTGCACAAAGTCCACCTGTGCAACTTTCAGCAAAAGAAATTTTTAATTTTTTTTCTAAAAGTTTAGAGCTTATAAAATGTATAGGATCTTTACCTAAAAACACCTTTTGTCCAAAAAGATTTTTTACGCTATTTAAAAAACCATCAAGTTTTCCAAAATTAGCGCAAGTGGCCTTAATAAGCACAAGATTATCTAAAAGCTTGGTTGATTTTATACTTATCTCATAAGATTTTGTTAGGGTTTGCAGTAGTAATATAGCGCTTTCATCATCCATGCCAAAAATGCAAAAATATGCAAAATTTAATTTTATATGCCCAAGAAGATTGGGTAATTTTTCGCTTGGATTTATTTTAACGACATTGATTTTTGAATTTGAAAAATTACACACAAAGCTATTTTTACTAAATTCTGCTTTATCTGGAACCAAGGTATCATCTTTTAAGATAAGATTATCATCATTTAAAGTTGCTAAAATTTTAGCAACAGTCGCATAATGCAAAGGGCTTGTAAATAAAGTGATAAAATCATACTGATTTAAGAGATTTTCAAGCAAAAAGGGTAAATCTTTATCGGTTTTATTTTGTATGCGAATTTCGTTAATTTCTTTAAATTTTTCTTCATAAGTTCTATAAATATAATTTTTGAATTTTTCGTTTATAGTAAGCTCATCTCCTATAAGATAAAGCAAATGTTTCATAAATTTTCCTTTTTTTCTTATAATTATAGCTAAAAACAAAGTAGAAATTAAAGCTAATTTGAGTAGAATTTAAGATTATTAAAAATTAGGTGGAAAAAATGGACTACAAAGAAACTCTACTTTTGCCCAGTACTAGTTTTGCTATGCGGGCGAATTTAGCGGAACTTGAACCGCAAAGATTTAAAAAATGGTTTGAGCAAAATTATGCTTATGAAAAAATGAAAGAAAATCGCAAAAATGCGAAAAAAAGTTTTACCTTACACGATGGCCCCCCTTATGCTAACGGACATATCCATATAGGACATGCTTTAAATAAAATTTTAAAAGAAACTATTATCAAAACGCATTATTTTAAAGGTGAGAGTGTGCGTTTTACTCCAGGGTGGGATTGTCATGGTTTACCTATAGAACAACAAGTAGAAGTAAAGCTTGGAGAAAAGAAAAAAAGCCTAAGCAAGAAAGAAATTCGTGAGTTTTGCAGACAACATGCGAGTGAATTTGTAGATATCCAAAGAGAAGAATTTAAAAATTTAGGCATTATTGCGGATTGGGATAAGCCTTATTTGACTATGAAATTTGAGTTTGAAGCAGCGATTTATAGAACTTTATGCGAGATTGCTAAAAAAGGCTTACTTTGTGAGCGTTCTAAACCTGTTTTTTGGAGTTGGGCAGCAAAGTCAGCTTTAGCGGAAGCTGAAGTAGAGTATCAAGATAAAGAAGATTATTCTATCTTTGTGGCTTTTGATTTAGATGTAAAAGCTTGCGAAAAATTAGGCGTTTCAAAAGCAAGCGCAGTGATATGGACAACTACGCCTTGGACTTTGGTGGCTAATCAAGCTATAGCTTTAAATCCTAATGAAAATTATGTGATCACTAAAGAGGGTTTGGTTTTTGCAAGTGCCTTGCTTAAAAGTATGGTAGAAAAAGGACTTACAAGTGGAGAAATTCAAAAAGAATTAAACGCAAAAGAATTTGAAAAACTTGAAGCTATCAATCCTTTAAATGGAAGAAAATCTGTTTTAATCATGGGTGAGCATGTATTGATGGATGGTGGAAGTGGACTTGTGCATACTGCACCAGGACATGGCGAAGATGATTACTATGCTTGTTTGAAATACGGTATTGAAGTTTTAATGCCTGTTGATGATGGTGGATGTTATGATGAAACTTTAAGAGCTAAAGAGCTTTTGCCTTCTCATTTGCTTGAAGAGTTTATAGGTCTTCATATTTTTAAGGCCAATGAAAAAATTTTAGAACTTTTAGGCGCAAAACTGTTACATTCTTCTAAATTTATACACTCTTATCCATTTTGTTGGAGAACGCATAAGCCTGTGATTTATAGAGCTACTAAACAATGGTTTATTTTAATGGATGAGCCAAAACTTCAAGGAAAAACTTTAAGAGAGTGTGCAAAAGAACAACTTTTAAAAACAACTTTTTATCCGCAAAGTGGGGTAAAAAGAATAGGCTCTATGGTGGAAAATCGCCCAGATTGGTGTATTTCAAGACAAAGAGACTGGGGAACGCCTATAGCCTTTTTTAGAGATAAAAACACTAAAGAAGTGATTTTTGATGATGAGCTTTTTGACTTTGTAGCAGCTATCTTTGAAAAACATGGCGCTGATGCGTGGTGGGAGTTTGAAATCAAAGATTTAATTCCTACAAATTCAAAATACAACGCTGAAAATTTAGAAAAAGTATATGATATTTTAGATGTTTGGTTTGATAGTGGAAGTACTTTTAATGCGGTTTTAAATAGCGGACTTTATGACGCAGGAGAAAAAAGAGCAAGTATGTATTTAGAAGGAAGCGATCAGCATCGTGGTTGGTTTCAAAGCTCTTTGCTTGTAGGTACAGCGATCAATGAAAGTGCACCTTATGAAAGCATTTTAACTCATGGTTTTACCACTGATGAAAAAGGGCAAAAAATGTCTAAATCTAAAGGCAATGTGATTGCTCCTAAATATGTAGCAAAAACCTATGGAGTTGAAATTTTAAGACTTTGGATACTTTTAAGTGATTATTCAAGTGATTTAAAAATTTCAGACAATATCTTAAAACAAGTGGGTGAACAATATCGCAAAATAAGAAACACTATAAGATTTTTACTTGCCAATACAAATGACTTAAAAGATTTAGAAGTTAAAGAATTTAGCTTTATTGATAAATGGATATTAAGCCGTGCAACTAAAGTTTTTAAAGCAAGCAAAGAGGCATTTTTTGCTTATGAATTTGCTAAAGGTTTTAGTTTGCTTTTAAATTTCTTAAGTGCGGATTTAAGTGGGATTTATCTTGATATCAGTAAAGATAGACTTTATTGTGATAGCGAAAATGCTCAAAGAAGAAAATCCGCTCAAGTGGCTATGGCTTTGATAGCAAAAGAGCTTTTAAATTTACTTGCTTCAAATTTAAGCTATAGTGTAGATGAGGCTTTAGAACATGCTAATGTTTTAATCAAAGGTGATGCAAAAGATGTATTTGATCTAAGTTTAACTCAAGATTTTGATTATGATTTTGGTATAGATGATACATTTTTAATGAGTGCTAGAGAGAAATTTTTTGAACAAATTGATATACTTAAAAAAGATAAAATCATCAAATCTACTTTGGAATTAAATTTAAACATCAGTTTTAATAAATTCCCAAATGAGGAATTAGCCGATTGGTTTATGGTAAGTCAAATCAGCAATGAAAATGAAGAAATTTTGGCTGAATTTGAAGTAGAGAATGAGAAATTTAAAATCACCAAAGCTTCGCTTTGTAAATGCCCAAGATGTTGGAAACTTCAAAGTAAAGATGAAGAAACACCTTGTTTAAGATGTGAAGAAGTTTTAAAAGGGATTCAATGCTAGAAAATCCTATTCCAAATAGCATTATCATCACAACTGTAGCGGTGGTTTTGGCTTTTAGTGCTTTAGCAGTATTTTTGATCAAAAAAACAAAGGAAAATAAATGATAACTTTAAAAGAAGCTTTAAAATACTCCAAAGAAGAACTTGAAAATTTAAAAAAAGAACTCAATGAAAAAGCAAAAAAAGAAAAAAAAATAGGTGCTTATATCGAACAATTTTTAGATAAAGACTTAAGTGTTTCAGGTGAAGGTGTGCCTGTAGCTATAAAAGATAATATCAGCGTAAAGGGCTGGGAGCTTACTAGTGCGAGTAAGATTTTACAAGGTTATATCGCCCCTTATGATGCAAGTGTGATTGTTAATTTAAAAGCTAATGGTTTTTCTCCTTTTGGGCGTTGCAATATGGATGAATTTGCTATGGGAAGCTCAACAGCGAGTTCTTATTATGGCAAAACTTTAAATCCTTTAAATTTTGAGCGTGTACCAGGTGGTTCAAGTGGCGGAAGTGCTGCTGCGGTAGCGGGTGGCTTGGCTTTGGCAAGTTTGGGTTCTGATACAGGAGGATCTGTGCGTCAGCCTGCAGCTTTTTGTGGTTGCGTAGGATTTAAACCGAGTTATGGAAGAGTGAGTCGCTATGGCTTAGCTTCTTATTCTTCAAGTTTGGATCAAATCGGGGTTTTAACGCAAAATGTAGAAGATGCGGCAATTTTATATGATGCGATCGCAGGATATGACAAAATGGATAGCACGAGTGCAAATATCGAGTTTATCAAAACCGCTCCAAATTTAAATGCAAATAAAAAATTAAAAATTGCAGTGATTGAAAATTATGTCAATGATGCAGATAGTGAAGTAAAAAATGCACTTTTAAAAACCATAGATATGTTAAAAGCTAATGGACATGAGATTGTATATAAAAATTTACTTGATTCTAAGTTTGATATTGCAGCGTATTATATCATCGCAACAGCTGAAGCAAGTGCAAATTTAAGTCGTTATGATGGCGTGCGTTATGGTAAGCGTTCCGAAAATATCCAAAATTTAAAAGAAATGTATGTAAATACACGCAGTGAAGGTTTTGGCGAAGAAGTAAAAAGAAGAATTTTGTTAGGAGCTTTTGTTTTAAGCAGTGGATATTATGATGCGTATTATATTAAAGCACAAAAAGCTAGAGCTTTTATCAAGGCAAAATATGAAGAAATTTTACAAGATTGTGATCTTATTTTTATGCCTGTAACGCCTACAACGGCTTTTAAATTTGATACTCAAAAAAGCCCTATACAAACTTATTTAGAAGATGTTTATACTATCTCTGTAAATTTAGCAGGGCTTGGAGGCATTAGTGTGCCTGTTGCAAAAGATAAAGAAGGGCTTAATATATCAGCACAACTGATTTGCAAAGCTTATGATGAACAAACCTTGTTAGACGGGGCTTTAAGTTTAGAACAAATGATTAAAAATTAAGGATGAAAGATGAAAATTGTAAAAAGAGCTTTAACTTTTGAAGATGTATTATTGCGTCCTGGGTATTCTGAAGTTCTACCTAAGGAAGTAAAAATTCATACTAAACTGACAAAAAATATCACTTTAAATATGCCTTTAATCTCTGCGGCTATGGATACAGTTACTGAACACAGGGCTGCTATTATGATGGCAAGACTTGGAGGGCTTGGAGTGATTCATAAAAACATGGATATAACCTCACAGGTTAGAGAAGTAAAAAGAGTGAAAAAAAGCGAAAGCGGGGTGATTATCGATCCTATTTTTGTAAGTCCTAAGGCAAGTGTTGCGGAAGCTTTAGAAATTATGGCAGAGTATAGAATTTCAGGTGTTCCTGTAGTAGATGAAGATAAGAAACTAATAGGCATACTTACCAATCGTGATTTAAGATTTGAGAGTGATTTTTCAAATTTGGTTGAAAATGTTATGACTAAAATGCCTTTAATCACTGCTCCAAAGGGTTGTACTTTAGATGATGCGGAAAAAATTTTCAGCACCAACAAAGTAGAAAAACTTCCTATAGTTGATGAACAAGGACGCTTGGAAGGACTTATCACTATAAAAGATCTTAAAAAACGCAAAGAATATCCTGATGCCAATAAAGATAATTTTGGAAGATTACGCGTGGGCGCGGCTATAGGAGTAGGGCAAATGGATCGTGTGGATGCTTTAGTTGAAGCAGGCGTTGATGTTGTTGTGCTTGATTCTGCGCATGGGCATTCTAAGGGTATTATTGATACAGTAAAAGCAATTAAGGCTAAATATCCAAATTTAGATCTTATCGCAGGAAATATCGCCACTGCAGCTGCAGCAAAAGCACTTTGTGAAGCAGGAGTAGATGCGGTTAAAGTAGGTATTGGGCCAGGAAGTATTTGTACTACGCGTATTGTTTCAGGTGTGGGCGTGCCTCAAATTTCGGCCATTGATGAGTGCGTGGAAGAAGCAAATAAATTTGGCGTTCCTGTGATAGCTGATGGCGGGATTAAATATTCAGGTGATATTGCAAAAGCTTTAGCTGTAGGTGCGAGTTCTGTTATGATAGGATCGCTTTTAGCTGGAACGGATGAGAGTCCAGGAGAGCTTTTTACTTATCAAGGAAGACAATATAAGTCTTATCGTGGTATGGGCTCACTTGGGGCTATGCAAAAGGGAAGTTCGGATAGATATTTTCAGCAAGGTACTGCTCAAGATAAACTCGTTCCTGAAGGTATAGAAGGGCGTGTTCCTTATGTGGGAAGTATAAGAAGCGTGGTGCATCAACTTTTAGGAGGTTTGCGTTCTTCTATGGGTTATGTTGGGGCTAAAGATATAGAAGATTTTCAAAAAAGAGCCGAATTTGTTGAAATTACCACTGCAGGGCTTAAAGAAAGTCACGTGCATGATGTTACTATCACTCATGAAGCACCAAACTACAAGGTTAATCATCAATGAGTTTTGAAGAAAATTTAAAACACGCTAATGAATCTTTGGAAAAATTAAATAATCAAGAGCTTGCCTTAGATGAAAGTGTAAAAATTTATAAAGAAGGTTTAGAGAGTATCAAAAAAGCAAGACTTGAGCTTGAAAAAGCAAAATTAGAAGTGGAGCAAATCGATGAGTAAAATAGCAGCTTTACAGTTTCCAACTTTAGCTTTAAGTGAATCAAGGCTTGATTATTATCTTAAAGCTTCAAAAGACAATGGAGTAAATTTAGTAGTTTTGGGAGAATATGTGATCAACAGTTTTTTTACAGAACTTTTGCATATGCCAAAAAATATGATAAAAGAACAAAGCGAAGCTAAAAAAGAAAGCTTGATTAAACTTGCTAAAAAATACGAATTAGAAATCATCGCTCCTTATGTAAGCGTTGAAGCTAAAAGTTATAAAAAACTTTGCTTAAAAGTTACTCCAAATGGTGTGAAAAGTTATGAACAGCAAATTTTAATGCCTTATGAACATTGGAATGAAGAAAAATTTTTCAGCAACAAAACTCCATCAGAATTAAAAATTTTTACTTTTAATTATGAAAAATTAAAATGTGCTTTGCTTTTTGGTTTTGAGACACATTTTGATATTTTTTGGCAACAGATTATGGCGAAAAAAATTGATTTGGTTATCGTTCCTAGTGCTTGTACCTTTGAAAGCAAACAAAGATGGGAAGAACTTTTAAAAACAAGAGCTTTTTTAAATTCTACAAGCATTTTAAGAGTAAATCGCATAGGCAAAACAAAAGATGAGTGGAATTTTTACGGCGATACTTTGTTTATTAATGCTTTTGGTGAGATAGAAAGTAAATTGGGTTCTGAAGAAGAAATGCTTATTATAGAGCCTAAAAAAAGTGATGAAGCAAGAAAACTTTGGGGTTTTGATAAGATAATAAAAGAATTTAAAAATTAAATTTATACTTATAGATTTATAAGTTTATAAAAGTTATCTAGAGCTGATAGAAGCTAAGGTTTATATTTTCTTTTTAGTAAAAAAGTGCTAAAATTTAGCCTTTAAAGTATAAAGGTTTAAATGATGCAAAATATCCATTTTATCGGCATAGGCGGTATAGGAATTTCCGCTTTAGCAAGATTTTTAAAAGAAAAAGGTTTTAAAATTAGCGGAAGTGATCTTAAAGAGAGTAAAATCACTAAAGAACTAGAAAAAGAAGGGGTTAAGGTCAGTATCCCTCATCATAAAGACAATATTTTAAACAAAGATTTAGTTATTTATTCTGCTGCTATCAAAGAAGAAAATCCTGAATTTAAACACGCTAAAGAATTAGGCATTAAATGCCTTTCACGCAAGGAGGCCTTATCTCTTATTTTAGAAGATAAGCGTGTTTTTGCAGTTGCAGGAGCACATGGAAAAAGCACAACTTCAAGTATTTTGGCTTCTTTGCTTGATGATGCTTCTGTGATCATCGGAGCGATTTTAAAAGAATTTGGTTCAAATATGATTTATAAAGAAAGCCAAAACCTTGTTTTTGAAGCTGATGAGAGCGATAGTTCTTTTTTAAATTCAAATCCTTATTTGGCTATAGTTACTAATGCAGAAGCAGAGCATTTAGATCATTATGGTAATGAAGTTTCAAAACTCCATCATGCTTATACAGAGTTTTTAGACACGGCTAAAATTCGCGTGATTAATGCTGAAGATGAGTTTTTGAAAAATTATAAAAATGAGTCAATCAAGCTTTATCCAAGCAAAGATATCAAAAACTGCACCATGTGTATAGAAAATTTCAAACCTTTTACAAGCTTTGAGTTGAAAGATTTAGGTGAATTTAAAGTTTTTGGCATGGGATATCATTTAGCCCTTGATGCGTCTTTGGCGATTTTAGCGGCTTTAAATTTCTTAGATATAGAAACGATAAGAACTAGGCTTAAAAATTATCAAGGTATTAAAAAGCGTTTTGATATTTTACATGCTGATGAAAATTTGGTTTTAATCGATGATTATGGTCATCATCCTACCGAAATAAAAGCGACTTTAAGTGCAGCACAAGAATATGCAAGATTAGGCGGATATAAAAAAATCACAGCTATCTTTGAACCTCACCGCTACACGCGTTTGGCTACAAATTTAAAGGAATTTGCAAAGGCTTTTGAAGGTGTTGATGAGCTTATAATTTTACCTGTTTATGCTGCAGGAGAAGAGTCTATAGAACTTGATTTAAAGGCGGTTTTTCCTAAGGCTTTATTTGTAGAAGATATTAAAAGAGAGGGTAAATTTTTGGTGGCTTCTAAGGGGCAGGTTTTTGAAGAAGGGCTTATTATAGGTTTTGGCGCAGGAGATATCAGTAATAAATTAAGGCAAAAGAATGAGTAGGTTTTTTTTATATCTTTTAATCATCTTAATTTTAGCCTTAATCACTTTTGCTTTGCGTGAAAAATTAGGCAAAAAAACTAAACCTTTTTTTGGTATTTTGCTTGTGATTTTTATTGTTTTAGCAGTATTTTTTGAATTTGAAAACACGCAAAAAAGTCATTTAAGAACAGATATTATCGTAGCTTTTAATCAAAATAAAAATATTTTATGTAAAGATATAAATATCTCTAAAGCTTATTTTAATTACGAATTTGGGACAGGAAGCTTTATATCAAAGGATAATAATCAAAGCTTTAATTCGTTGATTATCGATATTAGAGATTGTAGGTTAAACGATGAATGAGATCAAAGAAGAATTACTTTTAAAACTTGATTTAAATACTTATTTGTATGAATTTAAGTCTTGTTTTGCAAGGGATAAAGAAATTTTTTTACAGGGGGATTCTCACCTTCATTTTAAGCGTATCAATGAGCTTTGCGAGACTGAATTTCCAAATTTGCCCGAGCTTTCAAATTTGGATAAGGCTTTGGTACATTTAAGCAAACAAGGAGTTTTACATTTAGATGAGATTTTTGAATTTGTAAAAATTTTTCGCTATTTTGAAAAGATCAAAAAGCTCAATTTAGGCAGCAATTTAAATTCATGGCTTGAAAAGATTGAATTTGTCAATGGAATTTTAGATCTTTGTGAAAAATTTGATGAAAAGGGCGAGTTAAAAGAAAGCTTAGATGAAAGATTGGTAAATATCAATACAGCTCTAAGATTAAAAAATGAAAGCATAATAGCTGAGTTTAAGAAATTTTGCTATACAAAAGCTTTAATGCCTTATCTTATCGATACACAAATCCATCTTATAAACAATCTTGAAGCCTTGCTTGTAAGAGGTGGGTTTAATCACGCTATTAAAGCAAAAATCATAGGTAGAAGTAGTGGGGGAGGATTTTACATCGTTCCGCTTAGTGTTGAAAATTTGCAAAATGATATAGAAAAAATCAAAAATCAAAAAGAAGAAATTTATTATGAATACGCTAAAAATTTCTCAGCTTTTTTAGCAAAAAATCTACCTTTTTTAAAATTTATCAATACAGCCTTTGATCTTTTTGACCATTATAGTGCTAGAGTTTTGCTTGCTAAAAAAAGGGATTTTGAATTTATTTTGTGCGATCAAAGTACGGATTTAGTGCTTAAAAATTTCGCCCATCCTGCCTTAAAAAATCCAAAAAGCGTGAGTTTGGAATTTAAAAAACAAGTTTTAATCATCACAGGGGTAAATGCAGGCGGAAAATCCATGCTTTTAAAATCCATGCTAAGCGCAGCATTTTTAGCTAAACATCTTTTGCCTATGCATATAAAAGCAAGTGAAAGTAAAATCGGTACTTTTAAAGAATTTGATGCCATCATAGAAGATCCGCAAAATGTTAAAAACGACATTTCAACTTTTGCAGGAAGAATGTTGCATTTTTCTAGGCTTTTTTCTAGGAAAAATTTGCTTTTAGGTATCGATGAAATAGAGCTTGGAACAGATTTTGAAGAAGCGGCTTGTTTGTATAGTGTGTTAATTTCAAAACTCATAGCTAATAATCTTAAAATCATCATCACCACGCACCACAAACGCCTTGCCATGCTTTTAGCAAAGAATGAGCAAGTTGAACTCATCGCTGCTTTATATGATGAAGAGCTTTCACGCCCAAAATATGAGTTTTTAAAAGGTACTATAGGAAAATCTTATGCCTTTGAAACCGCTTTGCGTTATCAGATTCCGCCGAATTTAGTTAGCGAGGCTAAAAAGCTTTATGGCGAGGATAAAGAAAATTTAGAAGAGCTTGTGGGTAAAAATATCAATCTTGAATTAGAACTAAAAGCTAAGCTTGAAAATGTCGAGAAAAAAGAGCAAAAAGTCGATGAAATTTTACTTTCCTTAAAAGAGCAAAAAGAAAAAAATGAACAAGAATTTCGTACGAGTTTGAGAAATTTAGAATTTAAATTTCACAAAGCCATAGAAGAAGCTAAAAAAACCATACAGCTTAAAGATATAAAAGACAAGCAAAGAAGTCTTAATAAAGCCAATGAACTTAAAAAAGAAATCATCTTGCCAAGTATGGAGCAAAACGAAGAATTGCGTGTGGGGAATTTTGTAAAATATGAAAAAATTAAGGGTAAAATCATAAGCATTTCTAAAAATGATGCTATGGTTGAAAGTGATGGGATCAAACTTCGTGTGCCTTTAAAACTGCTTAAAAAAAGCACTCCTACACCTAAAATAAGTCCAAAAACAAGCATTAGTGTGGCAAAACCGACTAATCTTAGCGTTAGCTTGGATTTGCACGGGCTTAGGAGTGATGAAGCTATTTCAAGGCTTGATAAATTTATTTCAGATGCTTTGCTTGCAGGCTTTGATGAAGTTTTAGTTTACCATGGTATAGGAACAGGAAAGCTTGCCTTTGCTGTAAGAGAGTTTTTGAAAACTCATAAAAGCGTTAAAGGCTTTAATGACGCACCGATTAGTCAAGGTGGCTTTGGTGCTAAGGTGGTGAGATTATAAGGAAATAAATGATTACAAAAGATAATTTAAAACAAGTTCTAGAAAACTTAGGCTTTAAAAATAAAAATGAAAATTATGTAAAAACAATCAATAATTACACACTTTTAATAGATTATAAAAGCCAAAGTATTAATTACCCAAAAGAAATAAAAATTCACGATAAAACTACTTCTAATTTTTCACACCCTGAAAATTTTGTAGTTTTTGAATGTGTGCATAGACTTTTAGAAAAAGGTTATAAGGCTGAACATTTAGAGTTAGAGCCAAAATGGAATCTTGGCAGGGATAAAAAAGGTGGTAAGGCTGATATTTTAGTAAAGGATAATGAAAACAATCCTTATTTGATTATAGAATGTAAAACCACAGATTCTAAAAATAGTGAATTTATAAAAGAATGGAATAGAATGCAAGAAGATGGCGGGCAGCTTTTTTCTTATTTTCAGCAAGAAAAAGGTGTAAAATATCTTTGTCTTTATACAAGTGATTTTAGCGATAAGTTAGAATATAAAAATTACATCATACAAGCTTATGATAACGAAGAATATCTAAAAGAAAAGGAATTACAAAATTCTTATAAAAAATCTAATAACAATATAGAACTTTTTAAAACTTGGAAAGAAAGTTATGAACTGCAATATTTTAAACAAGGTATTTTTGAAGCAAATGTCAATGCCTATAAAATTTTAGAAATTACTCCAACTTTTGATAATCTTAAAGAACTTAAAGAAGAAGGCAAATATCACGAATTTGCAAAAATTTTACGCAAGCATAATATATCAGGCAAGGAAAATGCCTTTGATAAACTTGTAAATATTTTTCTTTGTAAAATCTATGATGAAACTTTTAATAAAAACAATCTCAAATTTGGATATTTTGGTGTAATGGCAGATACTTATGCAAATATGCAAGATAGATTAATGTGGCTTTATAAAGAAGCTATGAAAGAATTCTTAGGAGAGAAAATTACCTTTGTATCTAATGAAGATATAGAAAAAGACTTTAAGCAATTAAAGATAAAAACTTTAAAAGAAGTAATGCAAAATTACATCAAAGAATTAAAATTTTATTCAAATAATGATTTTGCATTTTTAGAAGTGCATAATAAAGAATTATTCTTAAAAAATGCACTTGTATTAAAAGAAATAGTAGAGCTTTTTGCAAATTACAAGCTTACCCAAAACTCTACAAATCAATTTTTAGGCAATCTTTTTGAACTTTTTTTGCAAAAAGGTATGAAGCAAGATGAAGGTCAGTTTTTTACTCCTATTCAAATTTGTGAATTTATTATGTATTCTTTACCGCTTCACGAAATGTTAAGCAAAAACTCTAAAGCTTTAAGGGTGATTGATTATGCTTGTGGTGCTGGACATTTTTTAAACACCTATGCCAATGAGCTTAAGCGTTATCTAACAGAAGATGAGCTTAAAGAGCATTATAAAAATATTTATGGTATTGAAAAAGAGTATCGCTTAAGTAAGGTTTCTAAGGTATCAAGTGCAATGTATGGGCAAAATGAAATCAATATTTTATACGCTGATGCACTTGCTTCTTTTGAATTAGCAAATACAAATAATTTAGAAGGAGAAAAAGCAAAACCACAAATAGAATCAAATAGTTTTGATTTGCTTATAGCAAATCCGCCTTATTCTGTAAAAGGATTTTTAGAAACTTTAAGTGATAAATCTAAAAATACTTATAAACTTTTCAACGATGATATAAACATAGAAACAAATAATTCTATCGAATGCTTTTTTTGTGAGCGAGCAAATCAAATTTTAAATGATAATGCTAAAGCTGCTATTATCTTACCAAGTTCTATTTTAAATAAAGATTCTATTTATAAAAATACAAGAGAAATATTATTTCAAAATTTTGATTTTATTGCCATTGTAGAGCTAGGTAATCAAACATTTGGAGCAACAGGGACAAATACGATTATTTTATTTTTACGCAAAAAAGAAACTTTTAAACAAGAAAATCATCTTATTTCTCAAGATTATAGTTTGATTAAAGAACGCATAGAAGCTGAAAATTTAAAAGACAATGAAAGCTTTTATCAAAATTATCTAAGTGCATATTGTGATTTTAGAAAATTTGATAAAGAGCTTTATAGCAATTTTTTAAATGGAAACTTAGATTCTAAACTTGCAGAGTTAGAAGCCTTTAAAGATTATCGCAATGCATTTAGGCAAACAAGTGATTATAAAAAACTTAAAGAATCTAAAATTTATAAAGAAAGCGAAGATAAACAAAGTTTAGAAGATAAAGCCTTTTTAGCTTATGCTCAGGCAATCGAAAAGGATAAATTGCTTTATTTTAGTCTAAGTCTTAATCAAGAAGTTTTAATCATAAAATCCCCAAGTGATATAAAAGAACAAAAGAAATTCTTAGGTTATGAGTGGAGTAATAGAAAAGGTGATGAAGGTTTAAAAGAATTGCACGAGCCTTATTTGAGCCCACTTTTTGAAAGAGGCAATCCACAAAATGAGACTAAGCTTAATACTTTAATCTACAAATCTTTTTTAAATACGCTTGATGTTATCCCGCAAGAATTACAGACTTATGCTACAAAAGCAAGGCTTGTTGATATGATAGATTTTGAAAAAGTGGAATTTAATAAAGCCATAAGTTTAAATCCTAGTAATTTAATGCAAAATGAAATGTCTAATCCTTTTGTAAATTCTAAATATGAGTTGGTGGAATTTGGACAATTGACAAAAAGCTTAGGAAAAGGAAGGCGACCAGCTTCTTTTGCAGATTCTAATGGAAAATATCCTTTTATAAAGAGTTCTAGAATTTTAGAAAAATGCAATGAATATGATTTTGATATAGAAGCATTAATTATAGGCGATGGAGGTAGTGCTAATATACATTATATAAACGGCAAATTTTCTAGTTCAGACCATACATATATTTTTATTAATAATAAAAAAAATATTATTCTTAAGTTTATTTATTATGTGATTAATTCTAATTTACATATTTTAGAAGTAGGTTTTAAGGGTATTGCTTTAAAAAATATAGCAAAAAGTTTTATACAATCACTTAAAATCCCACTTCCGCCATTTGAAATTCAAAAACAAATCGTAGCAGAGTGTGAAAAGGTAGAAGAGCAGTATAACACAATAAGAATGAGTGTAGAAGAGTATCAAAAGCTAATCAAAGCAATGCTTCAAAAATGTGGTATTATAGAGGACAATCAAGAATATGAACTAAATTCTATTTTAGAAAATTTGCAAAAATTAGAATCTAAGCTTGATTTTAATCTCTTGTTTTCATTTATAGATGATTTTACTAATGCAAGGCAAGAAGACTTAAAGAAATTTAAAGAATTCGTCAAGAATATAAAAGCTATTTTAGGTACCTTTTCAACACCACCAAAACAAGGTTGGAATAAAGAAAAACTAAATGAAATTGTTAGCATTCAAAGCGGAGGAACACCTGATAGAAAAGTTAAAGAATATTGGAATGGAAATATCAATTGGGTAAAATCTGAAGTATGTCAAAATTGTTATGTTTATGATTATCAGGTTAAAGAAAAAATTACAGAATTAGGATTACAAAAATCATCGGCAAAATTATTAAAGAAAGAAACAACATTAATTGCATTAGTTGGTGCTACTATAGGTAAAATCGGTTTTTTAACTTTTGAAAGTGCAACAAATCAGAATATTACTGGCTTATATCCAAAAAATCTAAAAATCTTAAATACAAAATATTTATATTATGCTTGTATGGGCTTATATGGCCAATTTAGAAAATTAGGAGATTTTGCTATGGCTAATTCTAATTTTATAAAAAATCTTACAATCTCACTCCCACCGCTAGAAATTCAAGAAAAAATTGTTCAAAACATTGAATTAGTAGAACAACAAATTGATTTTCTTAATCTTAAATTAGAATTTTTAGAAAAAGAAAAAGAAAAAATCTTGCAAAAATATTTATTTTCTTAAAGCATTTTTCGCTAAACTTTGTAAATTTTATAAGGTTTAGCGATGAAAAACATTATGATATTAAGCGGAGCGGGTTTGTCTGCTCCAAGTGGGCTTAAAACTTTTAGAGATAATGATGGACTTTGGGAAGAATACGATGTGATGGAGGTTTGCTCTGCAACAGGTTTTAGAAAAAATCCTAAAAAAGTACTTGATTTTTACGATGCAAGAAGGGCACAACTTCAAAATGTAAAGCCAAATCATGCTCATGAAAAAATCGCACAATTAAAAGAAAAATGGGGTAAAAATCTTTTTGTCATCACGCAAAATGTAGATGATTTGCTAGAGCGTGCAGGGTGTAAAGATGTAGTACATTTGCATGGCTTTTTGCCTGAACTTCGCTGCTTAAAATGCGAAGAAATTTTTAATATAGGTTATGAAAAAATCACAGATAAACAATGCCCAAAATGCAAAAGCAAGGATTTAAGACACAATATAGTCATGTTTGAAGAGCAAGCTCCTGCTTATGCTACGCTTTATTCTTTGCTAAATCAAACTTCGCTTTTTATCAGCGTAGGCACAAGTGGGGCGGTTTTGCCTGTAGGGCGTTATGCTTCAATGTGCGAAAAAAGTATTTTAAATATCTACGAAAAAGATGCGAATTTAGAGCGGTATTTTGATAAAATCTACACTGAAGATATTATAAGCGCTATTGATAAAATCGCACTTGATATAGAAAATTTTATGAAAGATGGTAATGTTTGATTCTTTTTTAAGTGGAGTTTTTTTGGGCTTTGGAGTGAGTGTTCCTTTTGGACCTGTAAATATTTTGATTTTAACTTATGCACTAAAAGCTTTTAAAAATTCCATAGCTGTAGGACTTGGAGCATTTAGCATAGATATGCTTTATCTTTTTTTGCTTCAATTTGGGCTTTTAAATTTCTTAGACAATGTCATTTTTATGCGTTTTTTGGCGATTTTTGGTTTTTGTTTTTTAACTTATATGGCGTATTTGATGCTAAGAAAAAAGAAAGAAAGCTTAAATTTAGAGCATAAAGAATTTAAAGAAAGTCTTTTGAAAAGTTATATTAAAGGAGCTTTTTTAAATGGTTCAAATCCTTTTGTGATAGGATTTTGGCTTAGCGCTGCAAGTGTGGTTTTAAGCAGCAATCATGCTTATTTGATGACTTTAGGGCTTGTTGTGGCTATACTTTTTTGGGTAAGTGCTTTAGCCTTTGTGGTGGCAAGATATAGTCATGTTTTTAGTGCAAAAGTTGTTTTTATAATCAATATAATTTCAGCTATAATTATAGAGTATTTTGCTCTTAATTTATTATATAAAACTTTCTTAGGATAAAAAATGAATGCAAAAGAATTTTTAATCGAACTTTTAAAATTTAAATCTGTTACGCCAAATGATGATGGAGCTTTAAATTTCATCGCTATGGAACTGAGTGATTTTGAAGCTTTTTTTATAGAAAAAGAAGGCATTAAAAACCTTTTACTCACTAAAAAATTTAAAGATGAAGGCGAGCATTTAGCTTTTGGTGGGCATGTAGATGTGGTGCCTGCAGGCGAGGGTTGGAGTAATAATGCTTTTGCGCCTGTGGAAAAAGAAGGCTTTATCTATGCAAGGGGTGCTCAAGATATGAAAAGCGGAGTAGCAGCCTTTGTGGATGCGGCAAAGAATGCGGATTTTAAAGGAGCAAGGCTGAGTCTTATTTTAACAAGTGATGAAGAAGGCGAAGCTATATATGGAACTAAGGCTGTTTTAGAATGGATGCAAGAAAGAGATATGCTACCTGATTATGCCGTGGTTGCTGAGCCAACCTGTGTTAAAAAAATCGGCGATAGTATTAAAATAGGGCGTCGTGGTTCTATCAATGGAAAACTTTTAATCCGTGGAAAACAAGGGCATGTTGCTTATCCTGAAAAATGTATCAATCCTGTGCATGATTTTGCACCAGTGTTAAAGCTTTTAGCGGGTTTTGATCTTGATCCTGGAAGTGCTGATTTTAGTCCTTCAAAAATCGTTATAACTGATATTCGCGGAGGTATGGGGGTGTGTAATGTTACGCCAAATGATTTAAAACTTATGTTTAATGTTCGCAATTCCCCTGATACAAGCTTAGAAGATGTAAAAAGTTATGTAGAAAAAATTTGTCATGGTTTAAACTATGAGTTAGAGCTAAAACAATCAAGCGAAGCTTTTTTGACAAATATCGACAATAAAATCGTTCAAAAAATGAATGAAAGCGTTCAAAAAATCACCCATGAAGTGCCAGAGCTTAATACTAAAGGCGGCACAAGTGATGCAAGGTATTTTGCAAAATACGGTGTAAAGGTAGTGGAATTTGGGGTTTGTAATGATAGAATTCACGCTATTGATGAAAGAGTAAGTATAGAAGAATTTGAAAAACTTTGCCTTGTTTTTAAAGACTTGATAGAAAATTTTTAAAGGTTTAGAATGATTGAGGAAATTTTAAAAGATAGTGATTACAAGCTAGATCTATTTAGTAAAAAAGCTATTGCTGAATTGGAAACTAAAATTATAGCTAAAACAAACAAAAATAACCAAATTATATACTATACTAATTGCCTTATCCGCGATAAAGAAATTAAACTTACGCCAGAAGAAATTGTGCGTCAGCTTTATATCGATAAGCTTTTAAATGAATATAACTATCCTAAAGATATGATAAAAATTGAATTTGGTGTGCATTTTGGACGCGAAGTAAAAAGGGCTGATATTGTGATAATGGATAAAATCCAAATCACAACCCCATACATCATTATAGAAGTAAAAAAGCCAAAGTTGAAAGATGGCAAAGAACAATTAAAAAGTTATTGTAATGCTACAGGTGCAACTATGGCTGTGTGGTGCAATGGTAAAGAAATTAGCTATTATCATAGAAAAGATCCAAATTATTTTGAATCTATTCCAAATATTCCTGCATCAAACCAGACATTACCAGATCTGTTGAAAGTAAAATTTACCTTTGATGATTTGATTAAAGAAGATATTTTAAAAAGTCAAAAGCGAAGTTTAAAGAATTTAGTTACAGAAATGGAAGATGAGGTGTTGGCAAATGCTGGAGTTGATGTATTTGAAGAATGTTTTAAGCTTATATTTATAAAACTTTTTGATGAGCTAGAGGGTGCAAGAGATAGAACAAAGAGCTTAGAGTTTAGAAATTATGGAGAGTCTGATTCTGAACTTAAGCAAAAAATAGAAAAACTCTTTGATAAAGCAAAGAAAAAATGGGAAGGTGTATTTAATAATGATGAGAAAATTAAACTTTCTCCTTCGCACCTAAGTGTATGTGTATCATCATTGCAAAATGTAAAGTTATTTAACTCAAATTTAGAAGTGATTGATGATGCTTTTGAATATCTAGTGAATAAATCCTCAAAAGGTGAAAAAGGGCAATATTTTACTCCGCGTTATGTAATAGATATGTGTGTAAAAATGCTAAATCCTAAAAAAGATGAAAGTATGATAGATACTGCAAGTGGAAGTTGTGGATTTCCGATACATACTTGTTTTTATGTGTGGCGTTCAATTTATAAAGAAAGAGGCATAGAAGCAAGCCATCTCTTTACAGCCCAAGAAAAGATTTCTGAGTGTCAAGATTATGTAAAAGAAAAAGTGTTTGGTATAGATTTTGATGAAAAGAGTGTGCGCGTATCAAAAATGCTTAATCTAATTGCAGGTGATGGGCATACAAATGTTTTGTATTTAAATTCCATTGACTTTGATAGATGGGATGAATGGGTAAAAGATGATGAAGATTGGCAAGATGTGTATTTTGAAGGTTTTAAACGCTTAAAAAATTTAAGAGCAACTAAAAATCAAAATAGGGATTTTAATTTCGATATTTTAATGGCAAATCCGCCTTTTGCAGGAGATATAAAAGAGAGTAGAATTTTAGCTAGATATGAGTTGGGCAAAAAGGAAAATGGCAAACCTCAAAGTAAAGTAGGAAGAGATATTTTATTTATCGAACGAAATTTAGACATGTTAAAGCCTGGTGGTAGAATGGCTATTGTATTGCCACAAGGGCGTTTTAATAATTCAAGCGATAAATATATAAGAGAATTCATTGCACAAAAAGCTAGAATCTTAGCGGTTGTAGGACTTCATGGAAATGTCTTTAAACCACACACTGGGACAAAAACAAGTGTTTTATTTTTACAAAAATGGGATGATAAATTATGTCCAAAGTGTGAGGACTATAATATCTTTTTTGCTACTATGAGTGAGCCTAGCAAAGATAATTCAGGCGAAAAGATTTATTACCCACTTTTAGATTCTCATGATCATTTAGTAGTAAAACATGATTTATTTAATCCGCATTTAGAAGGAGATGAGCCTATAAAACAAAAAGATGAAAGCCAAGAAGAGTTTGACAAAAGAATACAAGAATATAGATTAAATGTAGAAAAATATAAAGACTTGCAAAAAGATGGCATAGCTGAAGCTTTTATTGAATTTGCAAAAGCAGAAAATTTGAGTTTTTGGAAAGAATAAGTGAATGGATAATATGAAAGAATTTAAAATTTTTTGCGATGAAAGCAATCATTTATTTTACAAAGATAATCCAACTTTGTGTTCAAAGGTTATGGTATTAGGAGCGCTTAAAGTTCCATCATCTGAAATTATTAAAATTAATAAAACAATTAAATATTTAAAGCATAAATATAAATATAATAAAGAAATTAAATGGACAAAACTAAATTTAAGTCAAAAAGGTTTTTATGATGAATTATTAGAATTCTTTTTTTCTTCTGTATATATGTGGTTTAAAGCTGTATTAATTCCAAATAAAACCATTCTGCAACATGATATTTACAATCAAGGAGATCATGATTTATTTTATTATAAAATGTATTATCAAGTATTGCATAATTTAATAGATATTGATACAAAAATAAAAATATATCTTGATTATAAAGATACGAAGAGTGGAGATAAAATAAAAGGATTGGAAAAAGTTTTGTTTAATAAATTTAAACAATCAGTAAATATAAAAATTTTTACAATTCAATCACATGAATCAAATATTGTTCAACTTGTGGATTTGTTAATAGGTGCTATTTCATACAAAGCAAGAAATGATATAGAGCATGTAAGTGAAATAAAAAATTATATTATAAATAAAATTGAAACATTGGCAAATATTGAATTGGATGCAGGAACGCCACCTTGGGAAAATAAATGTAATATTTTTAGGATTCAATTGGGTAAAGGTGAACAATAATGTATCATCTCTTGGATTTTAGCACTTGTAAATGTGAAAATGAAAAATTTGACTTAGCTTATAAAATTTTCAAACAAGACTTTATTGAGGCTCCATTGTATTTAGCAGGTTGTATTTATATAGATCCGCAATCACATAAGAAGCATAAGGGGAAAGAAAAGATATTTTGGCATATCACAACACGAGAAAACAAACAAAATAAAACAAGGGAGTTTGATAGCCAAAGAGCTTGCAGAATAAATTGGATTAAACAAATTATTATCAATCATACTCATCCCGAAATTAAAGCTTTTTATTATAAAGAGAAACGGGCAATCCGTTTTTATTTGTGGTTACATAACCATAATTTTATAGTTATTTTACAAAAGCTAGGCAGAAGTAGTTCATTTTTAGTGACAAGTTTCTATATAGATAAAGGATATAATAAAAATATTTATGAAAAAAGATATAGAAATTATATAAACGGAAATGATATAGAGCTAAAGAATTGCGAATGGTTTTAGGGGTTTGGTGCAGATTTAGGCATCTGCAAGAAGCATAAAAGCTAGCCATCTCTTTCTACCACCGGTAGTTGAGCTTTATAATTATAAATATTTTTTACTTAGATTGAAATAAAAAAAAGGAATAAAATGAATCTAAACCAAACTTTGCAGGAAAAATATCCACATTTAGAAGTAAGTGTATTAAAGCTTAGTGAAGTGAAAAAAAATATAGATTTTCGCATAGATGATAGTTTTTGGACAATGAAGCTTATCTATAACAATAAGTTGAACTATAAAAAAATAGGAGAATGTTTATTAAAATCTCAATATGGTATTTCAATAAATATGAATGAAGGGGGCGATGGTGTCCCTATTTATAGAATGAATGACATTGATAATATGCTTTGTAATTTTGAAGTCAAAAAATATGCTTTAATTGATAAAAATGAATTGCAAACTTTTAGGTTAAATTATGGAGATGTTTTGTTTAATAGAACAAATTCCTATGAGTTTGTGGGCAGAACAGGAATTTTTTATAACAATAGAGAAAACTTTGTTTTTGCTTCATATTTAGTAAGGCTTGTTTGCAATAAGGAAATTCTGTTGCCAGAGTATCTTACAGTTTTTTTAAATACGCATATTGGTAAAAAAGAGATAAGAAGAAGGGCTAGACCATCAATTAATCAAACAAATGTAAATCCTGAAGAATTAAAAGAAATTAAAATTCCCATTTTCCCTATGAAATTTCAGTTAGAAATTCAAAATTTGGTAAAAGATTCTCATAAGGCATTAGAAGAAAGTAAGGAGTTATATAAAAAAGCAGAGGAAACTTTATACCTTGAGTTAGGACTTGATCCAAAGAATCCATTGCAAAGTTTGCTAGATTCTAAAACAAATAATCCTACAAACTCACCAAATATCTCTATACACACATTAAAAGAATCTTTTCTAAAAACAGGAAGATTGGATTCTGAATATTATCAAAGTAAATATGAAGACATAGAAAAGATGATTAGAAGTTATAAAGATGGCTTTTGTAATTTAAAAGATTTAGTTAATGATATTTCAAGTGGTTTTGCATTTTCAAGTGATGACTACCAAGATGTTGGAGAGCTTGTATTAATTAGGATTAATAATATAAAAAATGCTACGCTAGATTTAAGCAATGTTATCTATCTTAAAAATGAAGCTTATAATTTAAGCCCTAAAGATAAAATAAAAAAAGGTGATATTTTAATTTCTATGTCTGGTAGCATTGGTTTGTCTTGTGTGGTTAGAGATGATATATCAGCTATGGTTAATCAAAGGATTTTAAAAATTTCGATTAAAAATTTTAATAGTGATGTTTTGGTATTGCTTTTAAATTCTTTTATTTGTAAAATGCAATTTGAGAGAATTGGTACAGGTGGGGTTCAAACAAATCTTTCTTCAATAGATATGCAAAATATCCTTATCCCTAAAATAGATTCTACAACTCAAGAAAAAATTGCAAAATATATACAAGAAAGCTTTAATTTAAGGAAAAAATCTAAACAATTATTAGATAATGCAAAAATTAAAGTAGAAGAGCAAATACAAGGAAAAATATGATTATCAATGGACAAAAGCTTGAGTTAAAAGAGCTTAAATTTATGGATTTTATCAAAGAAAAAGGCTTGAAAATAGAACTTATCGCCTTGGAATTAAATGGAGAGATTATACCTAAGAGTGAATTTGAAAATTTGATTTTAAAAGAAAACGATAAAGCTGAAATCGTAAGTTTTGTAGGAGGTGGATGATGAGAGTAAAATTCAATGGCAAAGAACTTGATACAGACTTTAAAACAAGTTTGGAATTTTTTGAAAATATCAGCAAAAATGAAAATGATGTATGGATTATCAATGGTTTTGCAACAAAAGAGAATATCGCTTTAAATGAAAATGATGAGCTTTTTTGTATAGAAAAAAATACTTTACCTCCAAAAGACGCACTAGATGCTATGATGAGGGCAAGACATACACCAAAGCTTCACGATAAACTTAAAAATGGGCGCGTGGCGGTGTGTGGTTTAGGCGGACTTGGATCACATATAGCGATAAATTTGGCAAGAAGTGGAGTGGGGTATTTAAAGTTGATTGATTTTGATGTGATTGAGCCTAGTAATTTAAATCGTCAGGCTTATCGTGTAAGTGATTTGGGCAAGTTTAAAACCGAAGCTTTAAAAGAGCAAATTAGCGAAATTAATCCTTATATCAGCGTTGAAATTTGTACCTTAAAAATCGATGAGGATAATTTAAAATCTTTGTTTAAAGATATAGATATAGTTTGTGAAGCCTTTGATAGTGCTATCGCAAAAGCGATGATAGCGCAAAATTTTCATAGATTTTACAAAGATAGTGTTTTAATCTGTGCTTCAGGGCTTGCGGGCTATGGTGATAGCAACAGCATACAAACAAGAAAAATTGCTAAAAATTTCTATGTGTGTGGGGATTTGGTAAATGGTGCTAAGCTAGGAAATGGACTTATGGCGCCAAGGGTAAATATTTGCGCAGGACATCAAAGTAACCTTGTTTTAGAGCTTTTAGCAAATAAGGAGTAAAAATGCAAGAAAATTTAAAAAACGATAAATTAAAAATAGGCAAATACGAGTTTGATTCAAGATTTATTTTAGGTTCTGGAAAATATTCGCTAGAGCTTATAAAATCAGCTATAGAAGAAGCTAAAACACAGATTATCACTCTAGCCTTACGCCGTGCAAATACAGGGGAAATTGCTAATATACTTGATTATATCCCTAAAAATATCACACTTTTACCCAACACTTCAGGCGCAAGAAACGCCGAAGAAGCCTTACGCATTGCAAGGCTTTCAAAAGAGCTTGGTTGTGGAGAACTTATCAAGATAGAAGTGATAAGTGATAGTAGGTATTTGCTGCCTGATAATTATGAAACGATTAAAGCTTGCGAGCTTTTAGCTAAAGAGGGTTTTACACCTCTACCTTACATGCATGCTGATCTTTACGCAGCTAAAGCTATGCGTGATGCAGGAGCTGCGGCTATCATGCCTTTAGCAGCACCTATTGGGAGCAATAAAGGCTTATGTGCTAAGGAATTTATACAAATTTTGCTTAATGAAATTGATTTGCCTATCATTGTAGATGCGGGTATTGGAAGTCCTTCACAAGCTTGTGAAGCTATGCAAATGGGAGTAAGTGCGGTGATGGTAAATACAGCCATAGCTGAAGCTAAAGATATAGCCTTGATGGCTAAAGCTTTTTCTTTGGCAGTAAATGCGGGAAGAGCGGCTTTTTTGGCAGGTTTGGCAAGTGTGAGTAAAGCTAAAGCAAGTTCTCCATTAACAGGCTTTTTAAGGGATTGATTATGCAAGATTATATGCAGTATTTACCTCACATGCAGGAAATAAAAAGCGAAATTTTAAATAAGGTTTTAAGTCAAGTTCAAAGCTATGATGAGAGTCAATTTAGCGCTAAAGATGTTAAAAATGCTTTAAATCAAACACATTTAAGCATAGAGCATTTAAAAGCCTTGCTTTCAAGTGCAGCAGAAGATTTCATAGAAGAATTAGCCTTTAAATCCGCTAAAGTCAAGCAAAAATATTTTGGAAATTCTATCTCTCTTTTTACCCCACTTTATTTGTCAAATTATTGTAATTCTAAATGTGTTTATTGTGGTTTTCAAAAAGGTAATAAAATCGCAAGAGCTAAGCTAAATGAAGCTGAAATTCACGAAGAAATGCAAGCCATTGCTAAAAGTGGTTTAGAAGAAATTTTAATGCTAACAGGCGAGGGCAGGGAGTTTGCAAGTGTAGAATATATAGCAAATGCTTGTAAAATAGCTAGAGAGTATTTTAAGGTTGTGGGCGTTGAAATTTATCCTATGAATGAAGATGAATATAAAATTTTGCATGAAAAGGGTTGTGATTATGTGACTGTTTTTCAAGAAACTTACAATCCTCTAAAATATTCTAAAATTCATTTAGCTGGTGAAAAACGCATTTTTCCTTATCGCTTTAATGCTCAAGAAAGAGCTTTAAAAGCGGGTATGCGTGGAGTGGCTTTTGCGGCACTTTTGGGTATAGATGATTTTAGAAAAGACGCTCTTGCTACGGCGCTTCATGCACATTTTTTACAACAAGCTTATTCGCATGCTGAAATTTCTATTTCAGTGCCGCGTTTAAGACCTATTATCAATAATGCCAAAATCCATCCTAAAGATGTAAGTGAAAAACGCCTTTTGCAAGTACTTTGTGCTTATAGACTCTTTTTGCCTTTTGCGGGCATTACCATTTCAAGTCGTGAAAGAATAGGTTTTAGAGATGAGGTTATCAAGCTTGGTGCTACTAAAATGAGTGCAGGAGTGAGTGTGGGTATAGGTGAGCATAAGGGTGAGAAAAAGGGTGATGAGCAGTTTGAAATTTCAGATGATAGAAGCGTAGATGAAATTTTAGCTATGCTTAAAAGATCCAATTTACAAGCTGTGATGAGCGATAGTATCTATGTGGGATAAAAAAATCATCGCCATAAGCGATAGAAAATGTGTAGAAATAGACTTTTTAAAGCAGATTGAAAAACTTGCTAAGGCTAAGGTAGATGCTATAGTTTTAAGAGAAAAAGATTTAAGCGAATTTGAGTATTATGACTTAGCAAAAGAAGTTTTAAGCATTTGCGCAAAGCAAAAAGTGACTTGTTTTTTGCATTTTTTTGATAGGGAGTGTTTAAAATTGGGACATCGTTATTTTCACGCACCGCTTTCTTTGCTAAGAAAAGAACCTAAATTAACAAAATATTTTCATATACTTGGTACTTCAGTCCATAGCAAAGAAGAGCTTTTAGAGGCGATGAGCTATAAGGTAAATTATGCTTTTGTAGGGCATATTTTTGAAAGTTCTTGCAAGATGGGTTTAGAACCTAAAGGGATTGATTTTTTAAAATCCTTGCTTGAATTTAGTCAAATTCCACTTTATGCTATAGGCGGTATCAATGCTCAAAATATAGAAAATTTTAAAGATATAAATGTAGTAGGTGTTTGCATGCGTGAAATTTTAATGAAAGAAAAAGATCTTAAAAAGTATCTTTTAGAATGTAGGCAAAATTTACGATGAATAAAATTCTTTCTTTACCAGAAGATTTAAAGCAATTAAAAGGTGTCAATTATAAAAAAATTAAATCTTGCACTTTTGCTAAATATACACAAACGGATACTTCGCATTCTACTTTTGTTAATGTAGGAAGTCATCTTTTAACTTTTGTTCGCAAAGGATATAAAATTTTACACACTGCATCAAAAGATTATAAGATTAACTCTTATGAAACTTTGTTTTTAAAAGCTGGGAGCTATACTTTAAGCAATGTAGGACTTAGTAAAGGAGTTTATGAAGCTTATTTATTTTTTTTTGACAATGCATTTTTAATTGAGCTTATTTATAAGTATAAAGATTTTTTTAAACTAGATCAAAAGTTTCAAAACTATGAAATTTTTTGGGTAAAAAATGATAAGATTTTGCAAGGAATTTTGGAAAGTTTTTCACCGCATTTTGAAGAAAATACGCAAATTTTAGATCCTATAGTGAGTTTGAAATTTGAAGAGATTTTTTTACATTTGCTTTTAAATAAGAATATTTATTTTATTAGTTTTTTATCAGGAATTTTAAAAGAATTTCGCCTTGATCTTTCCCAGCTTTTTGAGTATTGTGGTAGAGAATTTTTAAGCGTAAATGAAATGTCTAATTTTGCGAAATTAGATTTAGCAACTTTTTCTAAAGAATTTAAGAAATGTTTTGGACAAAGTCCTAAAAAATGGTTAGATGAAAAAAGGTTGCAAAAAGCAAAGATTTTACTTAAATTTTCTAAAAAAAATATCAATGAAATAGCTAATGAGTGCGCTTTTTCTTCGGTAGCTTGGTTTATTGAAAGATTTAAAGAGAAATATGAGCAAACTCCTAAGCAATATCAAAAAACAAAAAACTTGTATTTTTTATCAAAAAACTAGCACATTTTTTTTATCTAAATAAATATAATTCAATGAAAATATTTTTAAATAAAGGAGAAAATATGAAAAAATATGTTTTAAGTTTAGCGCTTCTTGGAAGTTTGCTTGGTGCAAGTGAATTAAAATATCAAGAATTTGATGGTTTTAAAAGCCCTGAAAGTATTTTTGTAGATAAAAACTATGTTTATGTATCTAATGTAGGAGAAAAACTTGAACCTTTGGCGAAAGATAATGATGGATTTATTTCTAAGCTTGATAAAAATGGCAAAGTGCTAGAATATAAATTTTTAACCCATCTTAATGCACCAAAAGGCATGATGGAGATTGGAAAAACTCTTTATGTGGTAGATATCGATGTTTTACGCGGTTTTGATCTTAAAACTAAAAAAGAAATTTTTAATTTACCTATTAAAGGTGCAATCTTTTTAAATGACATAGAAAAATTAGACGACAATACGCTTTTGGTTAGCGATACTGGCACAGGGCTTATTTTAAAGGTTGATTTAAAAACTAAGCAATATGATGAATTATTAAAACTTGATTTAGCAAAATTTGGCGGTCCAAATGGGTTATATCTAGATAGAAAAAAACATAAGCTTTTTATAGCTGGTTATCATCCTGATGGTGTAAGTGGCGGTGTTGTAATGGCTTATGATTTAAATACAAAAGAACTCAGTATAATTAAAAATGAAAAAGAATCTTATGATGGAATAGTTCCTTATAAAGATGGTTTATTGGTAAGTTCTTGGGGAAATAATCTAAATGGATATATTTATAATTTAGATAATGTTAAATCTGTAAAACTTGAACTTCCTTTGATGAAAGGTCCTGCAGATATATTTATTGAAGGTAATATTTTATGGATTCCTAAGATGGCAGAAGGTAAAATATTCAAAGTAGAACTTAACAAATAAGGCTTTTATGGCTTCTTTTAAAAAGATATTTTGGATTAATGTTATTATTGTTATTATTGTAGCTTTTAATCTTAGAGCCCCAATTACTGCAGTGGGGCCTATTATTGATATTATTAAAGATAAGTATTATTTAAACTCAACCGTAGCAGGCATACTTACAAGTCTTCCTTTGATAGCTTTTGGAAGTATTTCTTTTATTGTGGGGTATTTTTCTCCTATTCGTGCTATTGTTTTTGGAATTTTTTTAATTTTTTTAGGCGAAATTATTCGTTCTTATTTTGGTGTATATGGCTTATTTTTAGGAATGTTAGCAATGGGCTGTGGTATAGCAATTGCAAATGTTTTACTTCCTAGTTTTATTAAAGAAAAATTTCCAAAAAAAATGGCAAGTATAATGGGAATTTATAGTCTTGTTTTGAGTATTTCTTCGATTATGGGTATTGCTTTAGCTATACCTTTGCTTAGTGTATTTGATTTAGCTGGAGCTATGTTTTTCTGGGCTATTTTTTCTTTTGTAGCTTTAGTAGTTTACTATCCTCAAGCTAAAAATGGTAGATTTTTTCGCATTAAGAAAAAAGCTCATAAAAAAATCAATCTTTTTATAAATTTAACAACTTGGAAAATTACTCTTTTTATGGGATTTCAAAGTTTTTTAGCTTATTCTTTGTTTTTTTGGTATGTTCAAATTGTTGTAGAAAAAGGATTTGATAAAGAATTTTCTACAAGTATGGTTTTATTTGCTCAACTTGTTGCAGCTCCAGTGTCTCTTTTTGGCCCTTTACTTTTAGGAAAATTAAGACAAAATTTACATACTTTTTACATAGCAGGTTTGTGCAGTATGTATGTGATCGCTTTTGGTATGCTCTTTATTTTTGATAGTAAAATTTCTATTATTATCAGTGCTTTTATCATGGGTTTTCCATGGGGTGGAGTTTTTGGCATTGCGTTGCTTTTTATTGCACAAAAAAGCTCTAATGCTCAAATAGCAGCGAGACTTTCTGCTTTAGCTCAGGGTTTTGGATATTTAATTGCAGCACAAGGACAATGGATTATAGGTTTTTTGCATGACAAATTTGAAAATTTTTCATTTGCTATTTTGATGTTAGTTTTTGTTGGAATTTTAGTAAATATCTTTGGATATTTATCTTATAAAAGTCAAATTATCAAATAAAGCTTTTTGGATTAGCATATCTGCGCCATTTTTTTGGGTTATATTTTGCAATCTTGTAGAAATATTTTCTAGATTTAGTTTTAATATTGACTTAAAAAATTCATCAAGATTAATAGAGTTTTGCATAAAAATTTGACATAAAGCTTGATCTTGTAAAAATTTAGCATTAAAGTATTGATGATTTTTAGCTGCATAAGGATAAGGTATAAAAATAGTGGGCAAAGTATTAGCACAAAGTTCAAAAAGAGTACTTGCACCTGCTCTTGATATAGCTAGATCTGCATTTTTCATTTTTTCTTCCAAATTTAAACTAAAATCAAAAATATCAGCTTGGATATTTAAGCTTTGATAATGTTTTTTGCACTTTTCAAAATCATTTTTTCCACATTGATGGATGATTTTGATATTTTGTTCTTGAAGTTTTGGTGCTAAATTTAAAGCTAGTTCGTTTATAAAGCTAGCTCCTTGTGATCCTCCTAAGAAAATAATATTTTTTAATTCTTTGCGAATCCTAGCATTATCAAAAAATTTATCTGCTACAGGATAAGGGCTAATTTCTTTTTCAAAGGCGCTAAAAAATTTTGTAGCGAAAGGTTTTAAAAGCATATTTAAAGAGCCGCTTTTTGAATTTTGTTCATGTATAAAAAGAGGCAAATGTGAGAATAAAGCCGCAAAAGATGCAGGAGCTGCACTGTATCCACCTACACTAAAAACGGCTTGGATGTGGTATTTTTTAAAAATTTCTCTACAATCTTTGGAGAGTTTTAAGGTGTGGAGTAAAGAACTGATTTTGTCAAATTTGCTTTGATTAACCACTCCTTTAGAGCTTAAAAAAAATTTTTCCTTAAAGCGTACTTCATTTTCAAACCAAGCTTTATCTTGACCATTTTGACTACCTATGTATACACATTCTATATTTTTTTTAATCGCACTTTCTAATAAGCAACGCACTATGGCCAAATGTCCTCCAGTTCCACCACCTGTTAAAGCTATTGTCATAATTTAACCTTTTTTGAAATCATTAATACATATCCTATGCCTATGCAAATTGCCCACATTGAACTTCCTCCATAGCTTAAAAGTGGAACCGCTACACCTTTTAGTGGAGTAAGAGAAATAATACCAAAAGCATTCATAAAGAAAGAAAAAAGTAAAAGTAAGGCTATGCCTGAACAAAAAATAAAATCTTGTTTAGCTTCACATCTTCCTGCAATTCTAAAAATTCTTAAAATCATCCAAAGATAAATATAGCAAATAACCCCAAGACCTAAGAGTCCTATTTCTTCAGTAATTCCTGAAAGAACAAAGTCAGTATGCACTTCACTTAAAAAGCCTAATTTAAAAGTTCCAAGTCCTAAGCCTTCGCCAAACATTCCTCCATGGGCTATAGCATTTAAAGAGTGTGAAATTTGATAAGGCTCGCTGTTGCTACTTACTCTTAAAGCATTTGCCAGCCAATCAGGAAGCATAGGTAAAAAAGCATCTTGTATATTTCCCCACCAAGAAGCGATTCTTTGAATTCTTCTTTGGTTGCTAAAAATTACCATTATACCTATCATCATAATGATTAAAGTTCCAAAAGCAAAAAGTCTTTTACTAGCTCCTGCAAAAAAAGCTAAAGCTAGAATCAAAAAGAAAGAAATTACACTTTGTCCTAAATCGTTTTGAGTGATATAAATATATCCTATAACTATAGAAGCTAAGATACAATAAGGCAGAAGAATTAAAGCCTCGTGTCTGATAGCTTTTTTACTATCATCAATACGCCTTGTATAGCTCCATGCTAAAAAATAAATCAATCCTATTTTAAAAAATTCCACAGGAGAGATAGAGAGTGGGCCTAAGCGTATCCAGCGTTTAGCTCCTCCGCTAGCTGTTGCTAATGCAGAAGGTAAAAATGGCAAAATGATGATAAAGATAAAAGAAATAATCAAAATAGCTAAAATAATTTTTTTAGAAAGTGCTTTATCAGGATCCAATCGAGAAATAAAAAACATTATAAGTATGCCACTAATTCCAAAAAAAAGCTGACGAATAAAAAAATGAAACTCGCTATAGTCAAGAAAAAGAACAGTAAAAGCTGTAAGAGAGTATGAAAATACTATTCCTATGGTGATTAAAATACAACTTAAATAAAATAATCTTTTATCAGCAACCATTATAATTATAACTTTTCTTTATTGGAATTAAAATTTTAAAAAGTTTTATTATAACTAAAATAAATTAAATTTTTTGCTAAGTTTTTGTAAGGAAAATTTGCTAAAATTAACAATAAAAATATAACAAAAAAGGCAAATTATGAATCAAATCCATAAAATTCTCATAGCAAATAGAGCTGAAATAGCTGTTAGAGTAATCCGTGCTTGTAGAGATTTACATATTAAAAGTGTTGCAGTTTTTACAGAGCCTGATCGTGAATGTTTGCATGTAAAAATCGCAGATGAGGCTTATCGCATAGGAACGGATGCTATAAGAGGATATTTAGATGTTGCTCGTATTGTCGAGATTGCTAAGGCTTGTGGTGCTGATGCGATCCATCCTGGTTATGGATTTTTAAGTGAGAATTACGAATTTGCTAAGGCTTGTGAAGATGCTGGAATTATTTTTATAGGTCCAAAATCTGAAGTAATCCATAAGATGGGAAATAAAAATATCGCTCGTAAGTTAATGGCTAAAAATGGCATACCTATTGTTCCAGGGACTGAAAAATTAAATTCCTATAGCATGGAAGAAATTAAAATTTTTGCTGAGAAGATTGGTTATCCTGTTATTTTAAAAGCTTCAGGTGGTGGAGGTGGACGCGGAATTCGCGTTGTTCATAAAGAACAAGATCTTGAAAATGCCTTTGAATCTTGCAAAAGAGAAGCTTTAACATACTTTAATAATGATGAAGTATTTATGGAAAAATATGTAGTTAATCCCAGACATATAGAATTTCAAATTTTAGGAGATAACTACGGAAATATTATCCATCTTTGTGAAAGGGATTGTTCTATTCAAAGAAGACATCAAAAGGTAATTGAGATAGCACCTTGCCCTGGAATTTCAGATAATCTTAGAAAAACCATGGGTGTTACAGCTGTGGCAGCTGCTAAGGCTGTAGGTTATACAAATGCTGGAACTATAGAGTTTTTGCTTGATGATTATAATCGCTTTTATTTTATGGAAATGAATACAAGAATTCAAGTTGAGCATCCAATTACTGAAGAAATTACAGGTATTGATCTTATTGTAAGACAAATTCGTATTGCAGCAGGAGAAATTTTGGACTTAGAACAAAGCGATATTAAACCTAGGGGTTTTGCTATTGAAGCTAGAATTACTGCTGAAAATGTATGGAAAAATTTTATTCCAAGTCCTGGAAAAATAGGAGAATACTACCCAGCTCTTGGACCATCTGTTAGGGTTGATAGTCATATTTATAAAGACTATACTGTGCCGCCTTATTATGATTCCATGCTTGCAAAGCTTATTATTAAAGCAACAAGTTATGATTTAGCGGTTAATAAACTTGAGCGTGCTTTGAAGGAATTTGTGATTGATGATATTAGAACAACAATACCATTTTTAATTGCCATTACAAAAACAAGAGAATTTAGAAGGGGGTATTTAGACACCTCTTTCATAGAAACACATATGCAAGAATTATTAGAAAAAACAGAAGATCGTCATCAAGAAAATAAAGAAGAAGTTATAGCTGCAATAGCTGCTACGCTTAAAAAAATACGAGAAAGTAGGGAATAATAGATGGATTTTTTAGACAGTCTTAAAAGTATTAAAAAAGAAATGCAAGCTAACACCAATACTTCAAAATTAGCGAAGAAATCAAGCAAGAGTGGTGCAAGTGTAAAAAATTTAGAAAAACTAGCTAAAGATATTCGCGAAAAAAATCAAGAAACAAACATAGATAAGGAAATGCAAGAAATTTTCTTAAAGCAAGAAAAACTACAGGATGAATTTTCCGAATTTATCAAAAATACAGATATTAAGAAAATTTAATGCTTGAGATTGGTTTTTGTACTCTTGAAGATCAGTGTCCTTACTTAAAGGATAAACGTTCAAGAATAGAGTATAAATACATTGAAAATTGCCCTAAAGAAATCAATAATGAGCTAATAAAACGAGGTTGGCGTCGTTTTGGTAGGTATTTTTCACGCCCTATTTGTAAAGATTGTGATGAATGTTTAAGTCTTAGAATTTTAGTTAATGAATATAATTTTTCAAGAAGTGAAAGAAGGGTTGTAAATAAAAATATTAACACCAAAGTTATACTTAGAACACCCAATTTAAGCAATGAACATTTGTTTTTATATGATAAATACCATCGTTTTATGGAAGAAAAAAAGAACTGGAAGCGTTATGATTTAAGCTTTAAACAGTATTATAATCTTTATGTCGATGGTTTTATGAATTTTGGATATGAGCTTGCATTTTATATAGAAGATAAGCTCGTTTGTGTTGATTTGATTGATATTTTAGAGGATGGAATTTCAAGCATTTATTGTTTTTATGATCCTGATTTTTCGTATTTTTCTTTGGGCAAATTTTCTTTGCTCAATGAAATACAAATAGCTAAAAAAATGAACTTAGATTATATTTATCTTGGGTATTTTGTAAAAAAGTGTCAATCTTTATCTTATAAAGCCGATTATACACCCAATGAAATTTTAAAAGGCGCTAAAGAGCTTTTTGAAAATGAGGTTTTATGGGAGAAATAGATGCAAATCGTGCAAACTTTAGAAACTATCAATGTTAATACAGATGATATTAGCGTATTTCAGTATTTTAAAGACTTGATTACCAAAAATTTCACAAAGGTCATAGGACGAAAAAATAAAATTTTTTCTTTTTTTGAAGAAAATGAAATTCCACAGCGCCGTTATTTCTTAAAAGTTTTAGATCAAAAATATCGTAAAAGCACAAATGAAGGTATAGAGAATTTACAAGATGCTCATTTTAAAACTTTTAGATTAATTTTTGAGCAAAATAATATGCTTAAGCCTATGTTGTTTATCAAGATTGATTTTGTTGCGGGTAGAATTTTGATGAAGTTAAGCTCTAATGAAAAATTATTTATTACTTATATAAGAAATTATTTTCAAGATCATAATATAGAATATAATGAAATGACAAATATTCTAATTTTAGAATATAAAAACGAGAATACCCTTGAACTTTTTGAAGCTTTTGCAGATGAGAGCGAGCATTTAAAATATTGCGTGAATTTTGAAGTTGACCGCGAAGAGTATAAAAAATTTCGCCAAAATATTCACAATAAAGAAAATATGAAATGGAAATTTAATGCTTTAGCTAAGCTTTTTAGTAATTATTTTAATACTTTAGAATGCACTCCGCAAAATGATCTTAGTGAAATCAGACAAAAATATTTGATTTTGGTAAAACTTTATCATCCTGATTTTCATCAAGGAAAAAGTGCAATAGAAAAAGCTTACGCAAGAGAACAGTTTGAAAAAATACAAATCGCCTATGATAACTTAAAAGCACTTTATAAGAATAATACTTAAAAAAATTAAATTAATCATTTTGGTTAATTTAATTTTTCTCTCTCATAAATTTTTCTTAATTTGCTATCTAGTTTAAAACAAAATTTAAAAAGTGCAGGTACTACGAGTAAGGTAAGCAAAGTCGAACTTATAAGTCCAAAGATAATGGCTATTGCCATAGGAGAATTAGCTTCATAGCCCGCACCCCTTGAAAGAGCAAGTGGGAGCATAGCAAAAATCATAGCAAAAGTTGTCATCAATATAGCCCTTAAGCGTGATTTTCCAGCGATTAAAAGAGCTTTATCGGGATCTAAACCTTCATGGCATTTTTTATTAGCTACATCTACGAGTAAAATAGCATTTTTCCCCACCATACCAAAAAGTAAGATGATGGCAATAAGTACAAAAAGTGAAAAATTATGCCCTGTGATAAAAAGCCCTATAGAAGCTCCGCCAAAGGCTAAAGGCATGGTTATCATGATGATTAAAGGCAGAATAAAACTTTCATAAAGTGCGGCTAAAACAAGATAAATTAAAACAAAAGCAAGCGCTACTGCCATAGCAAAACCTTGCACGGTTTCACCTAAAAGATTGATAAAGCCTGAAAAAGCATAGCTAAGACTTGGATTGTTATTTAAAATTTTATCCATATTATCTAGTAAAAGTTTTTGCACCGCTCCTAAGGAAAGATCATTCACTCCAGCTGTGATTTTCACAGAGCGGTTTTTATTGTAACGATTGATAGTTTTTAAATCTTTACTGTATATAAAATCCACCACGCTTGAAAGTTCTAAATTTATACCTTGGTTGTTTTTAATGCTAATGCGCTTTAAAGCTTCTATGTCTTTTTTAAATTCTGGAGCAAAACTTAGGATAATATCATCTTTTGAATTGCCTCTATCCATGCTTCCTACGCTAAGTTGCGAGAAAGAATACCCTAAAACCCCAGCGATATATTGAGGATTGACATCTAAAAGTTTGGCTTTTTCTTTGTTGATGTGTAAGGCTACTTCATCTTTTGTAGCATTAGCATTATCGCTTATATCTACAATGCGCGCATTAGTGCCTAAAATTTCTTTTGCCTGAGAAGCAGCTTCTTTTAGAGTGTTTAAATCATCTCCTAAGATTAAAAATTGCACGGGATCATCAATGCCTGCACCCTCTATCTTTGGAAGTTCTAAAATTTTGATTTTTAAACTTTCATCTTGAAATTTTTGACGATATAAACTTACTATGGCACTTTGTCTTAAATTTCTTTCGTCTAAATTTTTAAGTTTAACATAAATTTTAGCCTTTGTAGCATCTTTGGCATCATCATAGCCTACAAGTAAAAAAGCGTATTTGACATTGCTATCATTTTTGATTTTTTCAAGCAAATTTAAACTTTTTTCTTTCATGGCTTCTAAACTTAAATCCTTTTTGCTTTCAAGCAAAACTTGAATTTCACTATCATCTTCCATAGGTAAAAAATCAAGCCCTATGCGAGTGGCTAAAGCAAAAGAAAGCCCTATAAAAACAAGAGTGGCTAGGATAAATTTTACTTTATTTTGTAAAATTTTATAGAGTAAATTTTCATACTTTTGCTCTATTTTTTCAAAAAAAGCTTCTGTTTTTTCATAAAACTTGTTTTCTTTTGGATTTAAAAATCTTGCCCCAATACTAGGTATTAAAAATACAGAAACCAAAAAGCTTATAACTATCCCACTTGCAACGCTTATGCCTAAGGCATTGAAAAAAAGCCCTGATATAGAGTTCATATAAGAAATAGGGATAAAAACACAAAGTAAAACTATACTTATGCTTAAAACGCTAAAACCTATTTCATTGATACCTAAAAAAGCAGCTTGTAAAGGCGGATAAGTTTTTAGTTTTTTAGCAATATTTTCAATCACTACTATAGCATCATCGATAAAAATTCCTATGCTTAAGGTTAAAGCTATAAAAGTTAAGCGGTTTAAATCATAGCCTAAAAGATCGATAATAAAAAAAGTTGAAATGATAGAAGTAGGTATAGCTATGCAAGCAATGAGAGTTGCACTTAAATTTCTTAAAAATAAAAACACGATAACAAGGGTTAGAAAAATCCCCAAAACCATATCAAAAATCACTTGAGAAAGGTGCTTGTGGATATTTAAGCTTTTATCATAAAGCATATTAATGCTTATATCTTTTGGAATTTGTTTTTCTAAAATAGGCAAGGCATTTTTGACATTTTTAATCATTTCAAGGGTGTTATAATTTGTGATTTTTCCGAGTTCTAAAAGCACCCCTTCTTTACCTTCGTATAAAGCACTTTGTTTTTCATCTTCATAAAGGCTTGAAATATTAGCAATATCACTTAAAAATACTCCTGTTTTTATGCGAAGATTGCTAAGTTCTTCTAAATTTGTGGCTTCAAAATAGCCTTTGATGATATAGTTATCTTGATTGTTGTTAAGTTCGCCTAGGGCTTGTTTAAAATTTTGACTTTTGATGATATTTGCTACATCAAGGGCGTTAAGATTGTATTTTCTAAGTTCGTTTGGTTTTAATTCTATGCGAATTTGGGGTTCTAAAAACCCCTTAGCTTCGATTTTACCTACTCCTTCAACTCTTTGCAAAAAAGGTTTTATTTTGTCATTGATTTCACGCATGAGTTGTAATTTATCTTTAGAATATAGAAAAAGTGAAATAGCAGAACCAGAATCTGAACTGATTTTTTCAATTTCAGGCTTAGAAGGTAGGCTTAAAGTTCCTATTTTATCACGCACATCATTGGCAGCTACTTCAAGATTTTTACCCAGTTTAAATTCGACTACACTTACACTAAAATTATCATATGCAGCTGAGGTTATGGTCTTTACTCCATCGATTTCACTTAAAGCATTTTCTATTTCTTTAGTGACTTTTGATTCTACGAAATTTAAATCCCCATTTATCTTGCTTGTGATTTTTATAAGAGGTATGGAAACATTAGGAAATAAATTTACACTCATGCTAAAAGCAGAGATTAGCCCAAAAATCATAAGAGCTAAGAAAAACATTAGCACGGTAATAGGTCGGTTTATAGCTAGTTTAAACATTTTTAATCTTTAGTGATGATTCTACCTTCACCAAAAAGCCCTGGTGTTAGATTTGTGGTTTGCACTTCAGCATAAATTTTTCTTGTTTTTACTTCTATACTTGGATAAATAAGGCTGATTTTTCCTTTCAATTCTGTACCATTTTGATCGATTTTATAAAAGAAATCATCGCCTAATCTAACTTTATCTTTATATTTTTCATCAAAACTTAAAATCAGTTTGCTTTGTGGATAGGAAAAAATTTCTATTAAAGGTTGAGCTACTCCTCCTACTCCTTCGCCCACTTGTATAAATTTGTTTGCGATAATAGCATCATAAGGTGCGCGTAATTCTTTTTTTGCCATGATATTTTTATAATAAGCTATATTGATTTTTGCTTTGTTTAAATTTAAATTAGCAGCATCAAACTTAGCTTTCATATCTTCATAGCTTTGTTTGTCTATAACATTTTCTACAGCTTTGATTTTTTGCATCCTACTTTTGGTATTTTCGTATTCTACAAGGGCAAGTTGATAAGAATTTTGAGCATTTTGAAGAGCTATTTTTTCACTTTCTTGATCAAGAGCAAGTAAAAGTTCTCCTTTGTTGACTTTTTGTCCAATTTCTACAGGAATTTTTTGAACCAAACCTATGCTTTCAAGGGCAAGTTTGCTTTGTTTTGATGCTTCTACATTGAAACTTGCGTAAATTTCTTCGCCAAAGGCGCAATTAAAAACAAGAAGTAAAAATAGAATTTTTTTCATTCTTTAACCTTTGAATTAAGATCTATACCCGCATTAAAATAATAATTTGCTTTAGTAATTTCAAATTCATTTTTAGCAAGCTCTAAATCGCTTTGTGCTTTAAATTTAACCTCTAAAGCTTGAAGATATTCTACATAAGAAACAAGTCCTGCTTGGTATTTTTTATCTACACTTTCAAAAGCTAAATTTGCAGCATTTAAGCTAAGATTAAGAGCTAAAATTTGTTCTTGTAAAACTTTTAAACTTTTGTCTAAATAATTTAATTCTTCTTTATTTTTTCTCTCGCTAAATCTTGCATTTGCATTGGCTATTTGAACATTTAAACGCTCTTTTTCAACTTCTTTCGCCCTTGCATTGAAATCAAAAATTTTCCATTCCATACCTAAAATAAATTGATTACCTTGAGAATATTTTTCTAAGAATTGATCCGCTAAATTTGCAAAAGGAGCTGGAACTTTTGGATTATAATTGTTTTTATAAAAGTTAAAATTATCTTGAATATAAAATTTTGGAAAATATTCAGCTTTTGCTAAATTTACGCTTTCTTTAGCAAGATTGATTTGTTCTTTAGCTATCATTACTTCATAGTTTTGACTTTTTTCTTGTTGCGGATTTTCTAAAAAAGCATTCCCTTGCACTTTAAAATCCGTATCGCTTAAAATTTTAATCTCTTTTTGTATATTGGCAAGTTTTAATTCATTTTGACTGAGCTCTAATAAGCTTAAATGGTATTTAGCCTTAATGCTTTCAAGTTCATCTTTAGGGCTAAGTCCTGCGTTGTAAAATTTTTGCAATCTTTCAAAAGTTGATTTTAAAAAAGATACTTTTTGTTGATTGGCTAGTAAAATTTTTTCAAGACTTAAGGTGTTAAAATAAAGTGTGATTGCATTTAGGGCAAGGTAATTTTTATTTTGTTCTTTGTCTAAAAGGCTTAATTTTTCTCTGCTTTCTAAAGCTCTTAAATTAGCCTCTCTAGCACCCCCATCAAAAAGCAAAAAATTAAGAGAAACTTTAGCAAATAAACTTTCTTGTGGATCGATAATGAAGCGATCTTTATTGTTGGCTACATAAGCTGAGTTTAGACTAAGAGAGGGTAGGTAATTTCTAAAAGCTTGTTCTTTGTCTAAATTTGCTTGTTCGCTTTGCATTTGCTTAATGAGATAGGATTCATTATTTTGACTTAGTGCTATAAATTCGTGCAAATTAGAAGCTAACATTGCTAAGGGATAAAGAGCTAAAAATATAGCTGATTTTAAATATTTTTCAAACATTTTGATATTTTAATATGTTTTATATAAATTTCAATTGAAGTTTTTTATATAAAATAAAATTTATTTGTTTTAAACATAAATTTTGTTAAAATCCTAGCTTTAAAATTTTATATTTAGGATGAAATTTTGTCGGTAAAAAATATTAGAAATTTTTCTATTATAGCTCATATAGATCATGGAAAATCTACTCTTGCAGATAGGATTATTAGTGAGTGTGGTGCTATTAGCGATAGGCAGATGAGTTCACAAGTTATGGATACTATGGATATAGAAAAAGAGCGTGGTATCACCATAAAAGCACAATCAGTGCGTTTAAATTATAAATTTAATAATGAAAATTTTGTTTTAAATCTTATTGATACTCCTGGCCATGTGGATTTTTCTTATGAAGTGAGTCGTTCTTTGGCAAGTTGTGAAGGGGCTTTGCTTGTAGTAGATGCTTCTCAAGGTGTTGAAGCACAGACTATAGCTAATGTTTATATAGCGCTTGAAAATAATCTTGAAATCATTCCTGTGATTAATAAAATCGATTTACCTAATGCTGATGTTGAAAAAGTAAAGCATGAAATCGAGCATATTATAGGTATAGATTGCAAAGATGCAATTTGCGTGAGTGCAAAAACAGGAGTGGGTATAAAAGAGCTTATAGAAACAATTATTACTAAAATCCCTGCACCAAAAACAGATGATGAAGCTCCTACTAAGGCTTTAATTTATGATTCTTGGTTTGATAATTATTTAGGTGCTTTGGCTTTGGTTAGGATTTATGAAGGAAGTATAGCTAAAAACGATGAAGTTTTAGTCATGAGTACGGATAAAAAACATATAATTCAAGATCTTTTTTATCCTCATCCTTTAAGTCCAATTAAAACTCAATCTTTACAATCAGGTGAAGTAGGTGTGGTGGTTTTAGGGCTTAAAACCGTAGGTGATGTACAAGTAGGCGATACTATCACTTTGGTAAAAAACAAAGCTAAAGAAGCCATAGGTGGTTTTGAAAAGGCTAAAGCTTTTGTATTTGCGGGACTTTATCCTATAGAAACGGATAAATTTGAAGATTTAAGAGATGCTTTGGATAAGTTAAAGCTTAACGATAGTTCTATTACTTATGAGCCTGAAACTTCTTTGGCTTTAGGCTTTGGTTTTAGGGTAGGGTTTTTAGGCCTTTTACACATGGAAGTGATCAAAGAAAGGCTTGAGAGAGAATTTAATCTTGATTTGATTGCTACAGCTCCAACTGTAACTTATGAAATTTATCAAACTGATGGAGAGCTTGTCAAAATTCAAAATCCTAGCGAACTTCCTCCTGTTAATAAAATCGATCATATAAAAGAGCCTTATGTTAAAGCCACTATCATTACTCCGAGTGAATTTTTAGGGAATTTAATCACTCTTTTAAATCGCAAAAGAGGAGTGCAGGTTAAAATGGACTATATCACACCTGAGCGCGTTTTACTAGAATATGATGTGCCTTTAAATGAGATTGTGATGGATTTTTATGATAAATTAAAGTCCTTAACAAAAGGTTATGCGAGTTTTGATTATGAGCCTATAGAATTTAGAGTAGGGGATTTGGTAAAACTTGATATCAAGGTAGCGGGTGAAAATGTTGATGCACTAAGTATCATCGTGCCTAATGAAAAAGCGCAAAGTAAAGGAAGGGAACTTGTTAGCGCTATGAAAGAAATAGTTCCTAGACAGCTTTTCGAAGTGGCCATTCAAGCAAGTATCGGAAATAAAATCATCGCAAGAGAAACCGTTAAATCCATGGGCAAAAATGTGACAGCAAAATGTTATGGCGGGGATATTACTAGAAAAAGAAAGCTTTTAGAAAAGCAAAAAGAAGGTAAAAAAAGAATGAAAGCTATAGGTAAGGTAAATTTACCTCAAGAAGCTTTTTTGAGTGTTTTAAAGATAGATTGATGATAAATTTAAAACTTGGCTTGAAATTTGCTTGTATTTTTAATACAATTTTAAAATAATTTTCTAAGGAGAAAAAATGTTTAAAAAATTTTTGATTTTTATAGTGCCTATTTTATTTTTGAGCGCTTGTGCAACTAAACAAGATACTTTTGCTCAAGTTAATCAAATTTCTAAAAATTCTCAATGCAGTTCTTGTGAAAGTCCTGATGGTTTTGAAGCAAAGATTAAAGGGCTTTTATACATTAGCGATGTTGGAATTCAATGTTGTGCCAATAAACGCACTTTAGATACCGGTATTGCTTTAAAAAAGGTTTATTTGCATAGATTTTATGATTTAAAAGAAGGGCAAAAAGTTTTAAATGCTAAAGGGAAAAAGTTATTTGTTGATGTGAATTTTAATGCAGTGTTTTATACTTATTTAAAACAAGAACTTGAAGCTAGAGGAATAGTTGTGCTTGACAATAACGATCAAAATTCACCTTATGTGAGTAAGATTGATTTAGAATTTATATCTTATGGAGCAACTCAAGATGCTATAGGCTTACATTCAAAACTAGTAGGAGTTTTACAAGTTAGTGATATAAACAAAAATAAGAAATTTACAATCCGCACCAAGCAAGATGTACAAGGTTTTGATGATCTAAAAGAAACAACTTTTTATACTCATTTGTTAATAAAACAAATGGCAAATAAAGCAGCTAGTTTAATCTCTGAACTTTGAGATGTATAAATTGCGGAGCTTTTGCTCTGCTCTGCTTTTGTGATTTATGTGAGCTAGAGCTTTCTGAATTTTCCTTAAATGCAAGAAAGCTTGATAATAATTTCAAAGTCTATTCTTTTTATAAATACCATGAAATACAACACTTACTTCACTCTAAACATCATTTTTATGGTTATTTCGTTTATAAAATGCTTGCTAAATTAAGTTTTGCAAAATTTAAAGATTTTTTTGATCCTAGAATGACAATTAATGTTATAGCTTTAGATGATAAGGTTGAAGATATGCTTTATTCGCATTCTGCTATTTTAGCTAGATATCTTAAAACAAAATTTGTAAAACCTGTTTTTAATGTTTTAAAAGCACAAAATCATATTAAATATTCTGGAAAAAGTTTAGAATTTCGTCAAAAACATAAAAGAAATTACAAACTCTTAAAAACCATTCACGAACCTGTAATTTTAGTAGATGATATTGTAACGACTGGTTCTAGCCTTTTGGAAGCTAAAAAAGTTTTAGAAGAAAATAAAATTTCTGTACTTTTTGCTCTTGTTTTAGCTGATGCAAAAGTTTAATATGCTATAATTAAAACTTTGAACTAATAGAAGGATTTTTATGGAGAATATTTTTAGCAAAGATTCTGATATTGAACTTGTAGATATAGAAAATTCTATAAAAGGTAGTTACTTAGACTATTCTATGAGTGTTATTATAGGTCGTGCTTTGCCTGACGCAAGAGATGGTTTAAAGCCTGTTCATAGAAGAATTTTATATGCTATGCAAAATGATGAGGCAAAAAGTAGAACAGATTTTGTCAAATCAGCCCGTATAGTGGGTGCTGTTATAGGTCGTTATCATCCACATGGAGATACAGCAGTTTATGATGCTTTGGTTAGAATGGCTCAAGATTTTTCTATGAGATATCCAAGTATTACAGGACAAGGCAACTTTGGATCTATAGATGGTGATAGCGCTGCTGCGATGCGTTATACTGAAGCAAAAATGAGTAAACTTTCTCATGAGCTTTTAAAAGATATAGATAAAGATACGGTCGATTTTGTTCCAAATTATGATGGTTCAGAAAGTGAACCTGATGTCTTACCTTCTAGGGTTCCAAATTTATTATTAAATGGTTCAAGTGGTATAGCTGTAGGTATGGCGACAAACATCCCACCTCATAGTTTAAATGAGTTGATAGATGGACTTTTATATTTGCTTGATAGTAAAGATGCAAGCTTAGAAGAGATTATGCAGTTTATCAAAGGTCCAGATTTTCCAACAGGTGGAATAATTTATGGTAAAAAAGGTATTATAGAAGCTTATCGCACAGGGCGTGGTCGCGTGAAAGTGCGCGCTAAAACTCATATTGAAAAAAAGACAAATAAAGATGTTATTGTTATAGATGAGCTTCCTTATCAAACCAATAAAGCTAGGCTTATAGAGCAGATTGCAGAGCTTGTTAAAGAAAAGCAAATTGAAGGAATATCTGAAGTAAGAGATGAGAGCAATAAAGAAGGAATCCGCGTTGTTATAGAGCTTAAACGTGAGGCTATGAGTGAAATTGTTTTAAACAATCTATTTAAATCTACTACTATGGAAAGTACTTTTGGTGTGATTATGTTGGCAATTCACAATAAAGAACCTAAAATTTTCTCTTTGTTAGAACTTTTAAATCTTTTCTTAACCCATAGAAAAACAGTTATTATTAGAAGAACGATTTTTGAACTTCAAAAGGCAAGAGCAAGAGCTCATATTTTAGAAGGTCTTAAAATTGCACTTGATAATATAGATGAAGTGATTGCTTTAATTAAAAATAGTTCTGATAATAATACCGCAAGAGATTCTTTGGTAGCTAAATTTGGTCTTAGTGAGCTTCAAGCCAATGCTATTTTAGATATGAAACTTGGTCGTTTAACAGGACTTGAAAGAGAAAAAATCGAAAATGAACTTGCAGAATTAATGAAAGAAATTGCAAGACTTGAAGAAATTTTAAAAAGTGAAACCTTGCTTGAAAATTTAATTCGCGATGAATTAAAAGAAATTAGAAGTAAATTTGATGTGCCACGTATTACTCAAATTGAAGATGATTATGATGATATTGATATTGAAGATTTGATTCCTAATGAAAATATGGTTGTAACTATTACGCATCGTGGTTATATTAAGCGTGTGCCTAGTAAACAATATGAAAAGCAAAAACGAGGCGGAAAAGGAAAATTAGCCGTTACGACTTATGATGATGATTTTATAGAAAGTTTCTTTACGGCAAATACACATGATACACTTATGTTTGTAACAGATCGTGGACAGCTTTATTGGCTTAAAGTTTATAAAATTCCTGAAGGCTCAAGAACGGCTAAAGGAAAAGCAGTGGTAAATCTTATTAATTTACAAGCTGAAGAAAAAATCATGGCTATTATTCCAACCACGGATTTTGATGAGAGTAAATCTTTATGTTTCTTTACTAAAAATGGTATTGTAAAGCGTACAAATTTGAGTGAATATCAAAATATCAGAAGTGTAGGAGTTAGAGCGATCAACTTGGATGAAAATGATGAGTTGGTAACTGCTATTATTGTTCAAAGAGATGAAGATGAAATTTTTGCCACTGGTGGTGAAGAAAATTTAGAAAATCAAGAAATTGAAAATTTAGATGATGAAAATCTTGAAAATGAAGAAAGTGTAAGCACACAAGGTAAAATGCTCTTTGCAGTAACCAAAAAAGGTATGTGTATCAAATTCCCACTTGCTAAAGTGCGTGAAATCGGCCGTGTAAGTCGTGGGGTGACGGCTATTAAGTTTAAAGAGAAAAATGACGAATTAGTAGGTGCAGTTGTTATAGAAAATGATGAGCAAGAAATTTTAAGCATAAGTGCAAAAGGTATAGGAAAACGCACAAATGCTGGAGAATATAGATTGCAAAGCAGAGGTGGTAAGGGTGTAATTTGTATGAAACTTACAGAAAAAACCAAAGATCTTATTAGCGTAGTTATAGTAGATGAAACTATGGATTTGATGGCTCTTACAAGTTCAGGCAAGATGATACGTGTTGATATGCAAAGCATTAGAAAAGCAGGGCGTAATACGAGTGGTGTCATTGTAGTTAATGTGGAAAATGACGAGGTGGTTAGCATCGCTAAGTGTCCTAAAGAGGAAAATGATGAGGATGAGTTAAGCGATGAAAACTTTGGTTTAGATTTGTAATAAGTTTAAAGTTGGAACGCTTATTGCTTTTTATTTTTTACTAATTACAATATTTTGAAGGTGTAAAAATGAAAAAAATTTATTTTATGCTAGCAATAGCAGGAATTTTCGCTGGTTGTGTACCAAGTGCAAACAGTGCAACTAAAAATTCAAGTGCAAATAGCACTGCCCCATCTCAAGATGTTATCGTGCAAAAAGTCGATAAAGATGATGTGCGTGATATTATCAGAGAAGAAAAAATGTTGGCTCCAGATGCTAGCGAAACGGAACTTAGTTTTACAGCAGTTGGTGAAGGGATTGCTCCGATGAATACAGTTTCTACTGCTCAAGCCCTAGCTTTAGCAAAAAGAGCAGCGATTACAGATGCTTACAGACAGCTTGCAAGTAAGCTTTATGGTGTGAAAGTGAATGGTAAAGACACCGTAAAAGATGCAATGCTTAGAAGTTCAACTATTACTGCGCAAGTAAATGGTTTGATAAAAAATGCAAGTATTATTGATCAGAATTTTAATCAAGGGCTTTATAGGGTAAACTTAGAACTTAAAATCGATGCAGACAAGTGGAAAGAATTGTTTGCTTATTAATCTTTCTTAGCTTTAAGCTTTTTGCCCAAGATGAATTTATTTTTTGGGCAGAGCTTTCTAGTAAAAATTTCATTCTCTTTCATCAAAATCAAAATTTATCCTTAGCAATGACGCAAAGCGAAAATGTTGAAGAACAATGGGTATGTGAAATTTCTTATAGTGATCAAGATTTAAAAGTTTTACCTCGAACTTCTTTAGGATTGATTGATGATAATATGCCAAAAACAATTAAATTTAATTTTTTAAATTCTCATAAAGATGAGTTAAGCGATTGCTTTATAGGGGCTAGAATCAGTGTTAAGGATATTGTTAATACTGACTTATTACATGCCCAAAGCGAAACTTATGTTAAAATTTTACCCTTGCGTTTTACCGTGGAATTTGGCGAACAAAATGCGATAATTTATTATCTTAAAAAAAAGTAAATTCAAAATTAAGCGCAAATTGGATACTATAGTAGAAATTTTTTAAAAGGCTTAGGATGAATTTAGTCATAGTAGAAGATGATATTAATATGCGCAAATCCTTAGAAATTGCATTAGCAGAGTATGAAGAATTTAATATTAAATCTTATAAATCTGCTACTGAAGCTTTAAAAAAAATAGATGAGAATACAGATTTGATTATTACAGATATTAATATGCCAGGAATTGATGGTATAGAATTTGTTAAAGCCTGTGAAAATAAATATGATTTTATTATTATGACAGGAAATGCTACTTTAAGCCGTGCTATAGAAGCGGTTCGTTTGGGAGTAAAAGATTTTTTAACCAAGCCTTTTGATGTTGATACTTTAGTCGAGGCTATTAAGCGTGCTAAAATCATAAGAGAAAAAACAGCCGATAAAAAAAGCAAAAAAAATGAAAAAAAAGAAGAAAATAAAGATTTTTTTTCAACTTCTCCTAATTTAGAAAAAACATTAAATTTAAGTCAAAAAGCGGCTAAAACTGATGCCTCTGTAATGTTTTTTGGAGAGAGTGGAGTAGGAAAAGAGGTATTTTCTCGTTATATTCACACTCATTCTAAACGCTCTAATAAGCCTTTTGTTGCTATTAATATGGCAGCCATTCCTGCAAATTTGATTGAAAGTGAGCTTTTTGGTTTTGAAAAAGGCGCTTTTACTGATGCTAATGCAACTAAAATAGGGCTTTTTGAAATGGCTAATGAGGGCACTTTATTTTTAGATGAAATTGGCGAAATGCCTTATGAAATTCAAGCCAAACTTTTAAGAGCTTTGCAAGAAAAAGAAATTACGCGACTTGGAAGTACAAAAAGCATCAAAATAGATGTAAGAATTATCAGTGCAACTAATGCAAATTTGGATGAAAAAATAAAAAATGGCGAATTTCGTTCAGATTTATATTATCGTTTAAACACTGTTCCTATTAATATCCCGCCTTTAAGAGAGCGTAAAGAAGAAATTTTAGGTATAGCTCAAAAGGTTTTAGAAGATACTTGTAAAGAATATGATTTTAAGGAAAAACAGCTCAGTCAAGAAGCTAAAAATGCTTTACTTGAATATAATTTTCCTGGTAATATTAGAGAATTAATATCCGTTGTACAAAGAGCTTGTATTTTAAGTGAAAATGATGAAATTTCAAGTGAAGATTTGTTCTTAGAAGCTAGAAGTATAAAAAAAGATGTAAAGAATTTAGAAAAAGAATTGATTTGTGAAGTTCTTTTAAGTGTAGATTATGACAAGGATCAAGCTTCTCAAATTTTAGGTATGGATATAAAAATTTTAAATGAAAAAATTAAAAAATATCAAATAAAGGATAAGTAATGTCAAAAAAACAAAAAATAGCCATTGTGGGTGCTACTGGTGCGGTTGGGGAAGAGCTTTTAAATGTTTTAGATGAACTTGATTTCCCAGTGGAAAGTATTTTACCTTTAGCAAGTGCAAAAAGTGTAGGTAGTGAAGTAGAATTTAAAGGCAAAGCTTATAAAGTCAAAGAACTTACCGAAAATGTATTTAAAGAAAATCCTATTGATATTGCTTTTTTTAGCGCAGGTGGAAGTGTGAGTGAAAAATATGCTAAATTTGCAGTAGAATCAGGTGCTATTGTAATTGATAATACAAGTCATTTTAGAATGGAAAAAGATGTTCCTTTGGTGGTTCCTGAATGCAATCCTGAGGATATTAAAGATTGGAAAAAAACAGGGATTATTGCTAATCCAAATTGTTCTACTATACAAATGGTGCAAGTTTTAAAACCTTTAAATGATGCATTTAATTTAAAGCGTGTTGATGTAAGTACCTATCAGGCTGCAAGTGGAGCAGGAAAAGAAGGAATGCAAGAATTGGTTGAAGCCATGCAAAGTTTTTTTGCTTTTAAACTTGATGAATTTGAACCTCAAACTTTTCCTTATACTTTGGCACTTAATCTTATTCCACAAATTGATGTTTTTATGGATAATGATTACACTAAAGAAGAACTTAAAATGGTCAATGAAACTCAAAAAATTTTACATAAAAATTTAGAAGTTTCGGCAACTTGTGTAAGAGTGCCTGTTTTAAGAAGTCATAGCGAAGCCATTACTATGCATTTTGAAAAAGAAATAGATGTAAAAAAAGCTAAAGAAATTTTAGAAAAAGCACCAAGTGTTATTGTCATAGATGATCCTAAAAATAAAAAATACCCTATGCCCTTAATGACTAGCGATACTAATGAAACTTATGTAGGAAGAATTCGTGCTGATGTGTATGATAAAAAAATACTCCATCTTTGGTGTGTGGCGGATCAAATTCGTGTAGGTGCTGCAACAAATGCTGTGCGTATTGCGCAAAAATGGTTAGAATTAAAAAATAAATAAGGAAAAAAATGTTAGAGAAAATATTTGAATCTTTACTTGTTAGAAGTCGTATTGTTACAATTTTACCCGTAATTTTTGGTTTAATTGGAGCTTTTGTATTGTTTTTTATTGCAAGTTATGATGTTTTAAAAGTTATATTTTATACTTATAATTATTTTTTTGATGCAGGTTCTAATGTGGATTTGCATGAGGATGTGGTGGCTTTAATTATAGGAGCTGTTGATCTTTATCTTATGGCTTTAGTTTTGTTTATTTTTTCTTTTGGAGTTTATGAGCTTTTTATCAGCGAAATAGAAGAATTTAAACAAACAAAACAAAGCAAGGTTTTAGAGGTGCATAGCTTAGATCAATTAAAAGACAAGCTTGCAAAAGTTATCATTATGGTCTTAGTGGTAAATTTCTTTCAAAGGGTTTTACAGATGAAATTTGCTACTCCTGTGGATATGGCTTTTCTTGCTGGATCGATTTTAGCTCTTTGTGTAGGACTTTATTTTTTACACAAAGGTGGTCATTAACAAGGATTATCTTTTTTTGATATAATCGTTTTTTTGTGTTTAAAGAATAAAAATGAAAAAAATATTTTTAATTGGTATGATTTTAAATCATTTTGTTTTTGCAGCTCCGTTAGATGAAGTCTTTAAAGATATAGAAGTTTCAGGGACTGTTCGTTATCGCTATGATATTAAAAAAGAAAAAAATACAACAAAAAAACACATAGATATCAAAATAAAACACAAACAGAAATTACAATAAAATAAGGAAAATCATGATTGCACGCTGGTTGTTTATTAGTTCAATATTTGTTGTTGCGCTTTTTGGTATTAACTTGAAATCATTTTTTACTTATACCTTTGATGCAAATAAGCAATATGATATGGAAAAAGCGAAGGCTTTGTATTTTCAAAATAAATGCAATACTTGCCATGGAGATAATGCTGAAAAGAGTGTTATAGGATCTAGAATTTTAAAAGATATGTCTCCTGAGGATATTAAAGGAGCTTTGATAGGTTATACTCTTGATAGTAGCAGTTCTACAACAGCTTCTCAAATGGCTTTTTATGCTAGAAATTTAAGCCACGAGGATATAGATAATATTATTGCTTATATTAAAGGTGGAAATTTTGCGCTTGATTTGCAAGTAAAAGATCTTCTTGAAGAAGAACCTGCGCAAAAAACAAAACATAATATATTTCTAAAATAAAATGTAAAAACTATAATTAAAAGGAATACTATGAAAAAACTAACTTTAACTTTAAGTGTTTTAACTATGGTAAATTGCTTATATGCTAAGGATATTAATATAGGAGTAGTTTTACCTTTAACTGGAACTGTGGCAGCTTATGGGCAAGATGTTTTTAACGGAATTGAACTGGCTAATAAGCTACAGCCAAAACTTTCAAATGGAGATGTTATTAAACTTATCACAATAGATACAAAAGGAGATAAGCTTGAAACTTCAAATGGAGTTAATCGTTTAATAGCAACAGATAAAGTCCTTGGGATTATTGGTGAAGCTACAACTCCAAATACCATTCAAGCTATTTCTATAGCAGAAGAGAAAAAAATTCCCCTAATAGCTCCAGTGGCATCTGGAGATAAATTGCTAGATAAAAAGAAATATGCAAGTAGAGTTTGTTTTAAAGATAGTTTTCAAGGAGATAAATTTGCTACTTATGTATCTAAGGATTTAGGACTTAAAAATGCTGTTATCATCATAGATCAAAGCAATGTTTATTCTTTAGGTTTGGCAAGAGCTTTTGAAAATTCTTTTAAGAATAATGGTGGGAAAATTATAAAAAAACTTGTTATTAATTCAGGAGATAAAGATTTTAGAGCTGTGGTTTCTCAACTTAAGAGTTTAAATCCTGATTTTGTTTATATGCCTATTTATCATCCTGAAGCTGCTTTAATTGCGAGACAAGCAAGACAAATTGGTTTTGATAAACTTTTAGCAGCAGGAGATGGTGTTAACAATCAAACTTTTATAGATCTTGGCGGAAGTGCTGTTAATGGAGTAATTTTCACTGATAGTTTTGATTATAACAATCCATCTACACAATTAGGAAAAGATTTTGTTGCAGCTTATGAGAAAGTTAAAGGAACAAAAGAACTTCCAGCATTTTCGGCTATGGGGGCTGATGCGTATTTTGTAATGTTAAATGCTATGAATGCTTGCGTTGGTAATCTTAGCAGCGAATGTATTAATAGCAAAATTCATCAAACTAAAGATTTTCAAGCTGTTGGTGGTGTGATTAGCATAGATGAAAGCGGTAATGCCATTCGTTCTGTTGTGATTAAAGAAATTCAAAATCAAAAACAAAATTATAAAACAATTATAAATCCATAATTACTAAAATAAAGGTAGAGAATGAAAAAAAGTTTAATTTTAGCAAGTATTCTAAGTTTAAGTTTAAGTGCTGCGGAAGTCAAAATAGGAGTTGTTTTACCGCTTAGCGGAGCTACTGCAGCATATGGACAAAGTGCACTAGAAGGGATTAAACTTGCAAATTCAATGCAATCAGCTTTAAGTAATGGAGATAAGGTTTCTCTTACTATTATTGATACTAAAGGTGATAAATTAGAATCTTCGAGTGGAGCAAATCGTTTAGTTTCTCAAGATAAAGTTATAGGCCTTATAGGGGAAATGGTTACTGCTAATACATTGCAAGTTATGCGCGTAGCAGAAGATAATAAAATTCCATTGATCGCTCCTGCTGCAACTGGTGATAGATTACTTGATAAAAAAATATATTCTTCTCGAGTATGTTTTATGGACAGTTTTCAAGGTTCATCTTTAGCAAAATATGTTTTTTCAAAACTTAATTACAAAAGTGCTGTTATTGTAGTAGATCAAAGCACTGACTATTCCTTAGGTTTAGCAAAAGCTTTTGAAAAACAGTACAAGTCTAATGGTGGTCAAATTCTTAGAATTTTAAGAGTTAATTCAGGTGATAAAGATTTTAGAGCTATTGTAGCTCAAGTTAAAAGTTTAAATCCAGAATTTATTTTTTTACCGCTTTATTATAGCGAAGCTTCTTTATTTGCAAGACAATCAAAACTCGCAGGTTTAAATATTCCTATGGGTTCTGCAGATGGAGTTGCTGATCAAACTTTTATTAGTTTAGCTGGAGATGCAAGCGAGGGGTATATTTTCACAGATAGTTTTGATGCTAATAATCCAACTACAAAATTAAGCAAAGAATTTATCAGTGTTTATGAAAAAGCTAAAGGAACAAAAGAAGTTCCAAATTTTTCGGCTATGGGTGCTGATGCGTATTTTGTAATGCTAAATGCTATGAATGCTTGCGTTGAAAATCTTACTAGTAAGTGTGTCAATGAAAAAATTCACCAAACTAAAAATTATCAAGGTGTTTCTGGTGTTATCAGTATTGATCAAACAGGAAATGCAACTCGTTCTGTAGTGGTTAAAGAAATTAAAAATCAGAAGCAAAATTATAAAGATATTATCAATCCTTAAAGGAAAAATAGAAAGATTATGGATTCTACTTTATTTTTACAACAACTTGTTAATGGACTTAGTTTGGGCAGTATGTATGCCCTTATTGCTGTTGGCTATACTATGGTTTATGGCGTGTTAAGACTTATTAATTTTGCTCACGGCGATATTATGATGGTTGGTGCTTATGCGGCTCTTTTTTGCATGACTAATCTAAATGTTCCTTTTCTAGGAGCTTTGTCTTTAGCAATGATTTTTGCTGCTTGTGTTGGAATAGCTACAGATAGAATCGCTTATAAACCTTTAAGACAGGCTCCTAGAATTTCATTGTTGATTACAGCAATCGGTATTAGTTTTTTCTTGCAAAATCTTTTTAATATGCTTTTTACTTCAACACCTAGAACTTTTACACCACCAAGTTATTTTGAGGAAAGTGTTAATTTTGGTGGAGTGATAACAACTTATGGTTCTTTAATGGTTCCTGCTCTTACATTTGTTATTTTAATAGCAGTGTTATGGATTTTGTATAAAAGCAAATATGGTATAGCTATTCGTGCTTTGGCATTTGATATACAAACAGTAAATTTAATGGGTATAGATGCAAATCGTATTATTGCTATAGTTTTTGCCCTAGGTTCAGCTTTGGCAGCAGTTGGGGGTGTTTTTTGGGCTGCAAATTATTACTCTGTTGAACCTACTATGGGAACTTTAATAGGTTTAAAAGCTTTTGCTGCTGCAGTTTTAGGAGGTATAGGTTCTGTAGTAGGTGCAGTTTTGGGTGGACTTATTATAGGATTTACTGAAGTTGTTGTTGTGGCTTTTTTTCCAGATTTATCAGGCTTTAAAGATGCATTTGCTTTTATTTTTTTGGTGTTTATATTGTTATTTAGGCCTACGGGAATTTTAGGTATAAATTTTGAAAAGAGTAGGTTTTAATGATGGTTAGAATTAAGGTTTCACATTTAATCTTTTTAATTGCTTCAATTATTTTTATTTTCATTTCTCCTTATATTTTTGGGGATTATGGATTAAACATTGTTAATCAAATTGCTATTTTTATTATTTTGGCTGTGAGTTACAATCTTATTAATGGTGTAACTGGACAATTTTCACTAGAACCCAATGGATTTGTTGCGATTGGTGCTTATGCGGCTGCTTTAGTTCTTTTAAGTGCTGATGCAAAAAATGATCAGTTTTTTTTAGATGGTCCTAGTTCTTTTATTTTAGCTATCCATTCAAATTCCTTTATTCTAGCTTTAATTGTGGCTGGAATTTGTTCATCTTTACTTGCCCTGATTTTGGCTTTTGCTGTATTTCGCGTGAGAGGGGATTATTTGGCTATTGTAACTTTAGGCTTTGGAATAATTATTAAAATAGCTGCTATTAATTTTCCTTCTATTACTAATGGCTCAAGAGGGCTGGTAGATATTCCACAATTTTCCACGATCTATTGGACAGGTGGTATTGCTATTGTAGCGGTTATTTTAATTTTAAATATAGTTTATTCTAAATATGGTCGTGCAATGAAGGCTATAAGAGATGATGAAGATGCTGCAAGCGCTATGGGAATAAATACTTTTTGGATAAAAACTTTAGCTTTTAGCACTTCAGCATTTTTAGAAGGTGTAGGTGGCGGACTTTTAGCTTGTCTGTTGACTACCGTATCTCCAACTCAATTTGATTTTTTACTTACTTTTCAGCTTTTGATTATTATTGTTTTAGGTGGACTTGGTTCTACTACAGGTGCTATTATAGGTGCGATATTGGTTATTGGTGGAAGTGAGTGGCTTAGATTTTTAGATGAGTTAAATATAAAAATAGATTCTTTAAATCTTGATATCCAATCAACGCCAGGGCTTAGAATGGTTGTTTTTTCTATTGTTCTGATTTTAGTAATGCTTTTTGCAAGAAAAGGCATAATGGGTTATTATGAGTTGAGTGATGTGATTAGAGGGATTAAAAAGCGTTTTAAAAGGAGCAAAAAATGATTTTGGAATTAAAACAAATTTCAAAAAGTTTTGGTAGTGTTAAGGCTATTAATGAAACTTCTTTTAAAATCAATGAGGGTGAAATTTTTGCTTTAATTGGACCTAATGGGGCTGGCAAAACAACTCTTTTTAATATTATAACAGGTAACTATAAACCTAGTTCAGGTTCGGTTGAATTTCTAGGAGAAAGAATTGATCACTTAAAACCTCATAAGATTGTGCATTTAGGAATAGCTAGAACATTTCAAAATATTAGGCTTTTTTCAAGCATGAATGTGCTTGAAAATGTTCTTATTGGTTTTAATAAACAAATGAAATATAATATTTTTGAAGCCTTTTTGCATTTAGGGCGTTTTGGAAAAATAGAACAAGTATTTAAAGAGAAGGCTTATGCAATATTAGAAGAACTTGGTATTGCAGAATTTGCCTATGAAAAGGCTACTAGCTTGAGTTATGGACAACAAAGAAAAGTTGAGATTGCAAGAGCAATGGCTACTCAACCAAGATTATTATTGCTTGATGAGCCAGCCGCTGGGATGAATAGCTCTGAGAGTGATGAACTTGCTGAGCTCATTTTTAAATTACGAAAAGATTATAAAATTAGCGTTTTGCTTATAGAACATGATATGAAATTTGTAAATAAATTGTGTGATCGCGTATTGGTACTTGATTATGGAAAAACAATTTTTGAAGGTAAACTTTGCGATGCTGTAAATCATAAAGAAGTAATTGCTGCGTATTTAGGGGATTTTGATGCTAATAGTTAAAGATTTGCATGTTTATTATGGATTAATTGAAGCTGTTAAAGGGATTGATTTTAAAGTGGAAACAGGTCATATTGTTTCTCTTATAGGTTCAAATGGAGCAGGTAAAACTTCAACTTTAAATGCGCTTTTAAACTCAGTTAAAAGAACTGGTGAGGTTAATTTCTTAGGTTATGATACTAAAAGGCATTTAACTCATACTTTAGTTCAAAAAGGTATAGCTTTAGTTCCTGAAGGAAGGCGTGTTTTTATTAATTTAAGCGTAGAGGAAAATTTAAAAATAGGTGCTTTTAATAATGCTGAAAATTATGAGCATTTAAGAGAGCAAATGTATAAACTTTTTCCAAGACTTGCAAGTAAAAAGCATGCTTTAGCTGGAACATTGAGTGGAGGGGAAGCGCAAATGCTTGCGATTTCAAGGGCTTTAATGAGTGAACCAAAACTTTTGATGTTGGATGAGCCTTCTTTGGGACTTGCTCCAAAGATTGTGGGTGAAGTTTTTGATATTATTGTGCGTTTAAAAGAAGAGGGTATAACTATTCTTTTGGTAGAGCAAAATGCTTATTCTGCATTAAAAATAAGTGATTATGCTTATGTTTTGGAAAATGGTCGCATTGTAATGGAAAACGAGGCTAAAAATTTAATAGGTGATGATGAGATTAGAAAGAAATATTTAGGGCTTTAAAATTTAAAGGAAAAAGAATGAAAAATATAATAAAAAGCATAGGGGATTTAAGAGTTTCGGTTGTATTGTTTTTGCTTTTTGCGCTTTTTTGTGCTTTGGCAACTTTTATTGAAAGTGCTTATGGAACTCCTACGGCTTGGGCAATGGTTTATGATACTTTTTGGTTTGAATATATACAACTTTTACTTGGTATTAATTTACTATGCGGGATGTTTCGTTATAAAATGTTTGGGCTTAAAAAATTACCTTTAATGATTTTTCATATTTCTTTTTTATTTATTTTAGTGGGTTCTGCAATGACAAGATATGCTGGTTTTGAAGGTATTTTACCTATTAGAGAGCATACTCAAAATTCACTTATAGAAAGTTCTAAGACTTCTTTGCGTATTTCTGCTATAAAAGATGGAGAACGCTATAGTGCGGTTAATGATCGTTATATAGGAAATTTGCCTTTTGCTAATTCTTTTAAACTAAAACTTAATTTAGGTGATGATCAAGCTGTATTAAAATATAAAGATTTAATCTTAAATGCTCATTATACTTATAAAGAAAATAATAATTCTGATCCTTTATTGGTTTTGATGCTTTCTCAAAAAGGATCTCAAGGTGTTGATGTTAAATTTGAAAAAGGTGAAGTTAAGAATATAGAAGGGGTTAACTTTGCTTTTATGAATGATAATGTTAAAGCACCTTTTGTAAAAATTGATGAAAATTTAACTTTAAGTTCAAGTGAAAACTTACATTTTCTAAGTATGCTAGATGGACAAAATTTAGACCTTAAAATTGGAGAAAAGGCAAATGCTAAGGAAAGAAGACTCTATGAAATTAATGATATCAGCTTTGTAGTTAAAGCTGCTTCTTTGCACGCGCAAGAAGCTTTAGAAGGTTCCAATAGACCTCAAGATGAAAGTTTTTGGTTATGGTTTAAATCTGCTTGGTTAGAAGTGGGTAGAACTATGTTGATTTCTACTTTTGGCGAGCCTCAAAATTGGAAAAATTCTTTATTATTGCATTTTAAAGATTTTGCCTTAAGCAATGAGAATAAAAACTTAGAATTAACTGGCTCTAATGCTTTGAAATTAGAATTAAGCTATAAAAATGAAAATAAAGAATTTTATATTTTTGAATATAATAAACCTATTATGATAGAACTTGCAGATCAAAAATTCTTTATTTCTTGGGCACTTTCTTATGAACAATTGCCTTTTGATATTTATTTAAGAGATTTTGTATTAGATCGTTATCCAGGTTCTATGTCTCCAGCTTCTTATGCAAGTGAAATTACCGTAAAAAATAATAATGAAAATTTTGATTATAGAATTTTTATGAATAATGTTTTAGATTATGATGGCTATAGATTTTATCAAAGTTCTTATGATCAAGATGAAAAAGGGACTGTTTTATCTGTAAATAAAGATCCGGGCAAAATACCAACTTATATAGGTTATTTTCTGCTTTGTCTTGGAATGTTTATGAATTTTTTAAATCCACATTCTAGATTTAGAACTTTGGCAAGATTAATTAATAAAGACACTTTAAAACATACAAGTGTGATTATTTTTATTTTATTGTTATCTTTTGGTTCTGAAAAGACTTTTGCTCAAGATTTAAATTCGACCTTACCTGTGGTAAATACTAATCATGCTAAAGCTCTTGCCACTTTAATAGTTCAAAAATCAGCAGATGGAAGAATGGTGCCTTTTGATACGCTATCAAGAGAAATTTTAGAAAAAATTCATCAAAGTGATAGCTATAAGGGTCAAAATTCTAACGCTGTTATGCTTTCCATGCTCGTTGATGTAGATAAATGGCAAATGGAACCTTTTATTTTAATGCCACAAAATCAAGCAGTTCGTGATGCTATTGCAAATATTTTAGAAATTCCTAGTGCTAAATATATTTCTTATAAAGATTTCTTTGATGAGAATAACCGATATAAACTTCAAAAATATGTTGAAAATGCAAATCGTAAAAACCCAAATGCAAGAGGAGTTTTTGATAAGGAAATTATAAAACTAGATGAAAGAGCTAATGTTGTAAATTTAGTTTTTAGTGGTGAATTATTTAAATTTATTCCTGTTCAAAATAATCCAAATAATGTTTGGCTTGCACCTTTTTCTGCTGTAACTACTCTTAAGGGGGATGAAGGGCATATTGTTTTGGCTTTAATACAGAATTATTTTAGTGCCGTGGAAAATGCTTTTAAAGATGGTAATTGGATTAGAGCTGATGAAGGCTTGAAATTTATCAAAGAATATCAAGAAAAAATAGGATATAAAGTCATGCCTAGTAAAACCAAGGTTGAAATGGAAATTTTTTCTAATAAGGCTGAAATTTTCGTTAAACTCGCTCCTGTATATTTAATTGCGGGTTTTTTACTCTTGATTCTTGTTTTTTCTAAAATGGTCGTACCGAATTTAAAAATCTCTTTTATATTTAAAGTGGTATATGTTTTAAATGTTTTAGCTTTTGTAATTCATACAGTAGGTCTTGGACTTCGTGCTTATTTATCAGGTCATGCTCCATGGAGTAATGGCTATGAAAGTATGGTGTATATAGCTTGGGCATTGTCTTTGTCGGGTATATTTTTCTCCAGAAAAAGTCCTATAGCCTTGTCATTAACTTCTATTTTATCTGGTGTTGTATTAATGGTTGCGCATTTAAGTGAAATGAATCCGCAAATTACAAATCTTGTTCCTGTGCTTAATTCTTATTGGCTTAGTATTCATGTATCTGTTATTACTGCTAGTTATGGATTTTTAGGACTTTGTGCCTTACTTGGTATCTTTACATTGTTCTTGATGTGTTTTCTTAAGAAAGATGGAAAATATAATCTTAATATTTTGAGAAATATTACAGAGGCTACAAGAATTAATGAAATGGCAATGATTTTTGGACTTTGTTTGCTTACTGTAGGAAATTTTTTAGGAGCAATTTGGGCAAATGAAAGTTGGGGGAGATATTGGAGTTGGGATTCTAAGGAAACTTGGGCTTTAGTTAGCATTTTGGTTTATGCAGCAATTTTGCATCTTAGAATGATTCCAAAATATTGTAATCAATTTGTGTTTGCTTTATGGAGTATGTTTGCTTATTGGGTTATTATTATGACTTATTTTGGAGTAAATTACTTTTTAACAGGACTTCATTCTTACGCTGCAGGCGAAGCGGCTCAAATTCCTAATTATGTTTATTGGGGATTTGCATTGATGGTGGTTTTAGCTTTTTTTGCAAGAAGGAAGCGAAATTTTGTGGGCAAACTTTAAATGAACCATATTTTTTTGGTTATTTTTTGTGCTGCTTTAGCGCTTTTATTGTTTTTAGGCGTGATTGCTTATCTTATTACAAGTGATGGCAAAAAAACAATTAAAAAGCAAAAAACTAGCCAAAAGCAGCATGTAGCTGAAAAGACTAAAAAATTTGATACAGACTTAGATAAAATGATAATTGCTGCTTCCGATGTTAAACTAACGGATATTGAATTAAAAGAACTTGCCAAACTTTATGTGCAGACACATAAACTTGGTTCAAAAACTTCTAAAGAATTAGATGAAGCAGCAAAAAAGAAACTAGAATTTGTTTCTGCTTTGGCTGCAAATATTAATGCAAGTGCACAAACAGTAAGTTACTTAAATAAAGAACTTAAGAAAATTTCTGGATCTTACAAAAAAGAAATTGATGCTTACGAGCATATGGGATTAGCTAAAAGAAAAATTAAAGAAGATAAATAATATGGTGCGCTCAAGAGGATTCGAACCTCTGGCCTTTTGAACCGCAATCAAATGCTCTATCCAGCTGAGCTATGAGCGCAAAAATAAGTTAAAATTATATATAAATATTCTTAAAATAAGCAAAATTTTGCTTATTTTGTTTGTTTTTTAGCTTTTTTACCTTCATCTAAATCAAATTCTTTAGTCTTTTTTGAATAATAAAATATAAAACCTACAATCAAAATACAGCAAATCAAAGAAAAAATATAAAGTGTACCATAAGGGCTATCTTTGAAAAAAAGATTATTAGTATTCATTCCAAAAAATCCTACGATCAAATTTAAAGGCAAGAAAATAGAAGAAAGTATACTTAAAAGATAAATACTTTTATTCATTTTTTCATTTTTAATTGCATTTGTTAATGTATAAAGAGTATCAATTCTTGCTAGATGTTCTTTGGTGTTTTTACTTAAGATGCTGATGGATAAATTTAAAATTTTTAAATGTTTTTTATATTGTGCTTGTTCACTAAGCAAAAGATTGAAAGCTTCGCTTAGAAGATTAATTTGCTTTAGATTTTTGTTGATTTTTTGTCTTAACACAAAGGATTTTTTGTAAAAATTTTTAACAAAACCACCTTTTAAGATAATACCTTCTTTGTGTTCTAAAAGGTTTTGAAAATGAGTATTTTGTACTTTAAAATCTTCTAAAATGGATTTAATAAAATTTGAAAATTCTTCTATGCTAGAAAGCTTAAATTCTCCATCTTGAAGTTTATAAATTTTTTCATCGTTAAAAAGCCAAGTTTCCAAATTTAATCCCACATAAACAAAAATTTTTTGTCCATAAATTTCACTATAAAAAGTTTCTAAATTCTTTGCTTGTAGGATTTTTTTTAGATTTTCGTGTAGTTCTAGCATTTTATTTGCCTCTTAAGTGATAAAAATTTCTTTTAAATTGCGTAAAAGAATTGTTCAAAATTGCTTCACGCATCTTTCTTGCAAGTTCAAGATAATAATGTAGATTGTGCAGACTTGCCAAACGAAAAAAAGTAAGTTCTTTAGCTTTAAAAAGATGGTTTAAATAACCCCTTGAAAAATTACGACAAGTATAACATGAGCAAGTAGAATCTATAACTTCATGATCGTTGATAAATTCTGCTTTTTTGATATTAAATTTTCCAAAACTTGTGAAAAATGTTCCATTTCTTGCATTTCTAGTTGGCATCACACAGTCAAACATATCTACTCCTCGCTCAACATTTTCTACTAAATCTTCAGGCGTTCCTACGCCCATTAAATATCTTGGACGATTTTCATCTAGATAAGGGTTTAAGTTTTGGACTGTTTCGTACATCAAGGCGTTTTCTTCGCCCACGCTAAGCCCACCTATAGCTAAACCATCAAATGGCATTTCATTTAAACTTAAAGCGCAACGCTTTCTTTCTTCATAATCTGTACCACCTTGGATAATACCAAAAATATTTTGCCCTATACCTATACCTTTATTTTGCATATTTTTATGATAAGTAATAGCCTCTTTTGCCCAAAGTATAGTGCGATCAACAGAAATTTTAACTCTTTCTTTGGTTGCGGGTAGGGCTACTAAATCATCTAAAATCATCATAATATCAGAATTAAAATCATATTGAGTATCTAAAACACTTTTTGGAGTAAAAAGATGACGACTTCCATCAATGTGACTTTTAAATTCTATGCCTTCATTAAAATGTTTGGAATTTTTACTTAAAGAAAAAGCTTGAAAACCACCACTATCGGTTAAAAAACTTCTATCAAATTTCGTAAATCCATGTAAACCTCCAAAATCTTTTACTACTTTGGAAGTTGGACGCAAGTACATGTGATAGGTATTTGCTAAAATAATTTTTGCATCAAGCTCATTTTTCATATCATTAGCATCAAGACTTTTAACCGCTCCTACTGTGCCAACAGGCATAAAAACAGGGGTTAAAAAAGTGCTGTGTGCGGTAGTGATTTCACAAACCCTTGCCATTCCATCTTTATGCTTTAATTTAAATTCCATTTGTTATAATTTCCTTTTTGGAGTTTAAAATGAATAATATTTTAATTATAATAGATGGTATTTTAGCAAAGCATTTCTTAGAAAGGCTTTGTTTTGAAAAAGGCTTAGGTTACTTTTTTACAGTAGTGTGTCAAAATAGTGAAAAAAATAACTTAAATATTTCTAGTGAGTATATTGACTTGCATTATTTTGATCCTACAAGCACAGCGCGTCTTGAAAATATTATAAGTAAAGATTTTAAACAGGCTTTTATTTATATGCAAGATGAATTTGAAACTAAAAAAAGTTATGAGGCTTTGCGTTCTTTAAATCCAAATTTAGAAATAGAAATAATGGATTTTTGGGGGTTAAGTGTTAATGATACTCATGCAAATTTAGCTGATGCTAGAATGACTTTAAGCCGTAGATTTATGGATTTTTTACCAGATATTGCTTTAACAGCTCAGTATATAGGACTTGGGGTTGGAGAGATTATGGAAGTAAAAATTCCAGCAGGGTCTATTTTTGCTTATAGGCACATAAGTTCAATACAACAAAAAAGGTGGCGCATAGTCCTTATTTATAGAAATTCTAAGATTTATTTTGTAAAACCATCTTTTGTTTTAGAGCCAAATGATAGCATTTTGATCGTTGGAGATCCTGTTGTTTTACAAAGTATTTTTCATAATATAAGAGGCAAAGCAGGGCAATTTCCTATGCCTTTTGGAAGTAATGTTTTTGCTTTAATTGATATGAAAAATATGAATCAAAATATGCAAGAAAGAGTGCTTGATACTACTTTAAAATTAACTCAAAAAAGCAATGCAAAAAGATTTTTTATACATGTTATCAATCCTAAATTAGGGGTAATGTATGAAAAATTAAAAAAACTTTCTGAGGATAAAGAAGGTGTGTTTTTTGATTATTTCAACACGGATTTTAAACAAATTTCCATGTGGTTGCAAAATAATGATATAGGATTAGTTGTAACTGATATAAAAAATTTTGAGAAAGAAAAACAAGCTTTTTTTGATTTAAAAATTCCTATTATGAAGGTGGGTGAAGCTTCTTTTGATGAGCTTAAAGAAGCGATTATTTTAAGTGCTGATGAGAGTGAACTTGAAAACAATGCAAATGTCATTACTGATTTAAGTAAACAGCTTGATTTTGGAGTTATTTTATATTATTATAATCCAAATTCTCAAAATACTACAGATATGGAGGAGTATTTTAGAAGTTTATCTAAGCTTTATGATAAAAATATACAAATTATTAATAAAAATGATGAAAACCCTCTTTTAAATTTGCAATATCGCGAAGATTTGTTACAATTTGTGAGTTTTCAAAAAGAATTACTAAATAGAGATTTTGCCAGAAATTTAAGTACAAATTTAAATAGGCATTATTACAAAATGAGACAAAATTACCAACTTTTCATACCAGTAGAATAAATAATTAATTAAATGTGATAAAATAAATGCAAAAAGAGTAGTTCAATGCAAGTAGAAGTTAAGTTAAAAGAAAATGCTTATAAGGTTTATATTGATGAACTTGAAGAATTAGAATTTGATAGTAAGGTTTTTATACTTTCAAATCCTAAGATTTCAGGTCTTCATTTGAAAACATTACTTTCTAAAATTAAGGCAAAAGAAATTTTTATTGCCACTGTAAAAGATGGTGAAGAATATAAAAATTTAAGCACCATGGAAGAAATTTTAAACCAAATGTTTAATTCTAAATTGGATAGAAAAAGCGTACTTATAAGTTTTGGTGGTGGCGTGATTAGTGATATGGGCGGATTTGCTGCTAGTATTTATCAAAGAGGTATTGATTTTATAAATATTCCTACTACACTTTTAGCTTGTGTTGATGCAGCAGTAGGTGGAAAAACAGGTGTTAATAATAATTTTGGTAAAAATCTTATTGGCACTTTTTATCAACCTAAAGCTGTATATTGTGAGAGTTTTTTTTTAAAGACTTTGAGCTCTAGAGAACTTGCTGCAGGCATGGCTGAATTTATTAAAATGGCAGCAATGTTTGATTATAGTATACTTGATTTTATAGAAAAAATTGATGAAAAAAGTTTCTTAAATGCTACTTGTGAGAATGAAATTTTTACTCAAATTATAGCAAAAAGCATAGAGCTTAAATCAAGGGTTGTTGAACAAGATGAAAAAGAATCAAGGCTTAGAATGCTTTTAAATTATGGTCATACTTTTGCTCATGTTATAGAAAATTTTACAGATTATAAGCTTTATTTACACGGAGAAGCGGTGGCTATAGGTATGGTTATGGCAAATCAATTGGCTTTAAATTTAGGGCTTTTGGATAAAATGCAAAGTCAAAGAATAAAAGATATTTTACTTAAATTCGGTTTGCCAATATCATATAAAATCAACAATGTAGATGAATTTTATGAAGCTTTTTTCATGGATAAAAAAAGCTCTAATAAAAAAATCAATTTTGTTCTTGCTAGTCCTTTGGGTAAGGGTTTGATAAAAGGTGATATTTCTAAAGAAGATATAATTGCAACTTTAAGAGAATTCCAATGAAAAAAATTATTATTTTAACCTTTTTTGTTGTTTTTGCTTTTGGTGATGTAAATCGGACTATTATTAATAATATAAATGAGAAAATTAATACTTTAAATACTGTAATCAGTGCTAGTATTTGGAATATACGTTATGAAAATTTTATAAAATATCAAGATATAAATGATGAATTAATCATTTTAAATCTTAATTTAAAAAAGACTTCCGATATTCATCAACAAGAAGAACTTAAACGCAAGATAGCAAATTTAGAAGAGCAATTGAACTTGCTTAAAGAATATAAAGATTTAAATTTTGCACAAAGTCTTAGTGCCCCTGATAATATAGAAACTTTATCTAAGCTTACTAATCCTTTGGCTATTATAGGAGCTTTTTCTCATATTAAGAAATTAAAAGGAGAAAAGGAAGAGTATATATTTAAATTTAATGATTTTAAAAATTTAGTAGATAAAATCAGGGAAAAAAACTCAGAACTTAAGGAATTAGTTGAGCTTAAACCAAGTGTTGAGAATATAGAAGCTTTAAAAGCTTCGGATAAAAAGCTGGAAGAATTTGAGCAAGCTTTAAATTTTGCTAGTGTTTCTTATTCTGTTTATGAGAAAAAAATTGATGAAGAGCTTTCTCGAGTAAGTGCTGAGATTAAAGTTCAAAGCTTAAGGGCTGTAAATATACTTGTTGCTATTGTTATTGTTATAGCTATAGCTTTTATGTTGAAATTTATTGCTAAAAAATACATTAAGGATAGTGAAAGATATTATACTGCTACGAAGATTATTAATTTTATTAATATAAATATTATTTTTCTTATTTTGCTCTTTGCTTATATAGAAAATATTACTTATCTTGTAACTATACTTGGTTTTGCCTCTGCGGGCTTAGCTATTGCTATGAAAGATATGTTTATGTCTATGCTTGGATGGTGTGTGATTATTTTTGGCGGAAGTTTTAGAGTAGGGGATCGTGTAAAAGTTTTTCAAAACGATACTGCCTATATAGGAGATATTATAGACATTTCTTTTTTACGCATTACTCTTTATGAAGAGCTTACGCTTGAAACTTATAATAAAAATCGTCGTAGTGGGCGTATTATATTTATTCCTAATAACTATGTTTTTACAAATTTGCTTGCTAATTATACCCATCATGGTATGAAAACCGTGCTTGATGGCATTGATATAAGTGTTACTTTTGATAGCAATCTTGATAAGGCGCAAGAAATTGTAGAAAATATTGTTACACGCCATGCCAAAGGTTATACTGAGCTTGCTAGAAAAAATATAGCTCGTTTACAACATGAATATAGTATTAAAAATCCTAAAGTGGAGCCAAGGTTTTTTATGTTTTTTGAACATTGGGGAATGAGAATTTCTGCATGGTATATGACTAATGCTTATGCGGCTTTGGTATTAAGAAGTACGATTAGCAAAGAGATTATAAAAGAATTTAATAAGCATAAAGATATAAAAATTGCTTATCCATCGCAAAATTTATATTTAGGAAATTTAAATCAAAATCATTTTGAACAACATCATGAAAATATGTATTTTCATGCAAGGAATAAGGATTGAAAGAAAAAGTTTTTTTTAAAACCTTTGGGTGTCGTACAAATATTTATGATACAGAGCTTTTAAAAAGTTATGTAAAAGATTATGAGATTATAAATGATGAGAATAAAGCACAAATTATCGTTGTAAATTCTTGCACGGTTACAAATGGAGCTGATAGCGGGATAAAGTCTTATGTAAATACCATGCAAAAAAAAGGCATTAAAGTTATACTTACAGGTTGTGGTGCTGTAAGCAAAGGTAAGGAGCTTTTAGATAAAAAGCAAGTTTTTGGAGTGCTTGGAGCGTCAAATAAAGATAAAATCAATGAATTTTTAGGAGCAAAGACAAGTTTTTATGAACTTGGAAATTTAAATTTTATTGATAAAGATATAGTTTGTGAGTATGAAAATCATACCAAAGCTTTTGTGAAAATTCAAGAAGGTTGTGATTTTGCTTGTTCTTATTGTATTATTCCTAGCGTGAGGGGAAAATCAAGAAGTGTGGATGAAAAAGCTCTTTTAAAACAGGTTGAAATTTTGGGAGCTAATGGTTATAGTGAAATTGTTTTAACAGGGACTAATATAGGTTCATATGGGCTTAAAAATGGCACAACCCTAGGCAAGCTTTTGCAAAAAATGGGACAAATTTTAGGTATAAAACGCATAAGGCTAGGTAGTTTAGAACCTGCACAGCTTGATGAAAGTTTTTTAGAAATCTTAGATGAAGCTTGGCTTGAAAGGCATTTACATATTGCATTGCAACATACAAGTGAAAAAATGCTTCGTATAATGAGAAGAAGATCACATACGGATAATGATTTAAAGCTTTTTAATACTATAGCAAGCAAAGGATATGCTTTAGGGACGGATTTTATAGTAGCTCATCCAGGCGAGAGTGAAGAGCTATGGCAAGAAGCTTTAAGAAATTTTAAAGAATTTCCACTCACTCATATCCATGCTTTTATTTTTAGCCCTAGAAACAACACGCATTCTACTACCATGAAAGATGTGATAAATGGAACTTTAGCTAAAGAAAGGCTAAACACTTTAAAATCCATAGTAGAAAAAAATAATTATGAATTTAGGAAAAAAAATCAAGTTTCACTTGAAGTTTTGGTAGAAAATCAAAAAGATGGTTTTTTTGAGGGTTATGATCAGTTTTTTAATAAGATCAAAATTAAAAGTGATAAAGATATAGCTAAAGAATGGATCGTTATATCTGAATATGAAGTACAAGAAAAGTCTAACTTTGCAAATTTAAAAGGCTAGATAATGAAAAATAAAAAGATAATTTTAGCATCTTTTATGGTTTTATGTATGCTTTTGGGAATTTTATATTTTAAAAATGAACCTAAATATATAGATGAAAATCTTTATCAAAGTCTGTTAAGTCAAAATTTAATCCAAAAAGCTGTGATTGATAAAGACGAAATTTGGCTTAAGGCAGAAGGTGAAAATTACATAATTATAAAAGATGGCATAGATATAAAAACACTTTTATCAAAAGTTCCCGTAGAGGTTAAAAAAGATAATACGCTTTGGGTGTTTTTTGTTTTACTTATTTTTATTATCGCACTTTTTATAAGTCTTGGTTATTTTGCTCGTAAAAAAGAGTTGGCTAAATATCCAATATCAAATAAGAATCAAAATCACACTCAAGCTCAAAATTCAAATATAAATTTAGAAAGTTCCCATATAAAACCTGTGATTTCAAATATTACTTTTAATGATGTAGCAGGTGTTGATGAAGTTAAAATGGAGCTAAGCGAACTTGTGGATTTTTTACAAAATCCTGAAAAATATAAAGAATTTGGTGTAAAAATGCCAAAAGGTGTTTTAATGGTAGGCCCACCTGGTGTAGGAAAAACATTGATAGCAAAAGCAGTTGCAGGAGAAGCAGGGGTGCCATTTTTTTATCAAAGTGGTTCAAGTTTTGTTGAAATTTATGTAGGTATGGGTGCAAAAAGAGTTAGAGAGCTTTTTTCAAAAGCTAAAATGATGGCGCCTAGCATAGTTTTTATTGATGAAATAGATGCCGTAGGTAAGGCAAGAGGAGAAATGTCCAATGTTGAAAGAGATAGCACTTTAAATCAACTTTTAACTCAAATGGATGGTTTTGAGGACAATAGCGGGGTTATAGTTATAGCTGCGACAAATAAAATCGAACTTATGGATCCTGCTTTATTGCGTTCGGGGCGTTTTGATAGGAGAATTTTTTTATCTTTGCCTGATTTTAAGGATAGACTTAAAATTTTAGAAATTTATATGAAAGATAAAAACAATAATATCAATTTAAATAAAATCGCTAAAGCAAGCGTAGGTTTTAGTGGAGCAGGGCTTGAAACTTTGGTCAATGAAGCAGCAATTAATGCTTTAAGAAGAAATAGTGCTTTAGTTGAGGAAAGCGATTTTTATGCTGTATTAAATAAAGTTCTTTTAGGTAAGAAAAAGATTTTAAGTTTTAATAATGAAGAGAAGAAAATTCAAGCCACTTATCAAGCTGCAAAAGCTTTGAGTGCGTATTATTTTGACATAGGATTTGAAAAAATCACTCTCATTGAAGATCGTTTTAAAGAATATGAGCATAATATAAGATCAAAATCAGAGCTTATCAATCGTATAAAAGTTTATTTGGCTGGTTCTAGAGCCATGAGATTGATTTACAATGAAAGTTATACTAACTCGCAAGATGATTTTTTAAAGATTAAAGAATTGCTTGATTATATGTTGAGTTTTGATATGTTGAAAGAGTCAAATTTAAGTGAACAAAAAAAAGAAATGGATGAATTTTTAAATTCTATGAAGGATAAAATTTTAAAATTATCAGAGCTTTTGCTTGAAAAAGAAAAGATAGAATATAACGATGTTAAAGATATAATGCAGGTTTGATGATATGTTTAATCATCAAATTCTTTATATAAGATAGTTCCATTAAAATCTATAAGAATTTTTATATCGTTATCAAGTTTAATCTTATAATGGTTGATTTTTCTTTCAATTTCTCTAGCTTTTGTATTTGGAAATTCGTTTTTGATGATATTGGCTAAATTTTGAGGTAAAAAATCTAGATCAAAAGGAAAGGCTTTATTTTCAATTTCCTTCCAAGCTCCATCTATATCAAATTCAAGCTCTGTTCCATCGCTAAGATAGACTTCATAGGAATTTTTGTCTTTTTGCACGATCCCTATAGGCGCTTTGAAATTATGTTGTAAAAATTCTTTAGAAACATTCGGTAAATTATCAGCAGAAATTATTATATCAGCATTTAAAGATAAACTTAAAATAGTAATAATATTTAAAAATTTAATTTTCAATATTTTTCCTAAATTATTTTTTAGTAAAATTGTAAAGAATTTATGTGAATTTTATGTGAATTTTAAGACAATATTATAAAAAATAAAGGTTTTATATTTTGCTTACAATTTTTTTAATTTTTTTAAATATTTTATGTTATTTTTTGATTTCTTATGATTATTACAATATCCTTGGTTTGAATATTTTATTTTTTAATGGAGCTTATTGGCAGCTTTTAAGTTCAATGTTTTTACATGGAAATTTAACTCATCTTATATTAAATATGATAGTTTTGTTTCAATTTGGGCGTATGTTAGAAACTTATTTGGGTGCTTTGTGTTTTATTTTTATTTATTTTATTGGCGGATTGTTGTGCTCACTTTTAAGTGTTTTTTATGTGTATTTTGATTTTAAATATTTTGGAGAAAATATAAATGTCATAGGCGCTAGTGGTGCAATTTGTGTTTTAATGGGCTTTTATGCTGTTATTGATAAAAATAGCACAAAAGGACTTATAGTGGCAATTTTACTTATGAGTTTTGTGCCATTGCTTATGGGGGTAAATGTTGCTTGGTATGGTCATATTTTCGGGTTTATGTGTGGTTATATTTTAGCTAAAATAAAAGAGGTAAAATGAAAAAAATTTATATTATAAGACATGCAAAAGCAAGTAAGAGTGAAGACATCGATGATTTTGAAAGAAAACTTACTAAGAGTGGAAAGGAAGATTTAAAAAAACTTTTTAAAAATCTTGCTTCGCATGAAATTCATCCTGATTTGGTGCTATCAAGTCCTGCTGTTAGAACCGCTAAAACAGCGAAAAAAATAGCCAAATTTTATAATTTTGATAAAAATAGAATTTGTTTTGATGAAAGATTGTATCTTTGCAATGTTGAAAATTTGCTAAAAATTCTGCAAGATATTGATGATGAGTTTAATGAAGTATTTTTAGTGGGTCATAATCCTAGTTTAATGGAGCTTGGAGAGTTATTAAGTTCGCTATGTTTAGCTTCTTTTCCAACTTCTTCTATCTTGTGTTTAGAATTTGATATTAAGGAATTTAAAAATTTAAAAAAACATAGCGGAAAATTAGTTTTTTTTGAACATGTACGCAAGTTAAAAGAAGAAAAAGATCTGGGTTTTTAGTAAGGAGATTGACTCTTACTTCCAACCTTCTATATAATTTTTTAGTTTTCTTCCTACTTTAGGGTGTTTGAGTTTTTTTATAGCTGAGCTTTCTATTTGTCTCACTCTTTCTCGAGTGACATTAAGTTCCTTTCCAATTTCCTCTAAAGTTCTATCACTTTCATCATCCATTAAACCAAAACGCATACGAATTACCGCTTTTTCTCTATCGTTTAATTGATCTAAAACTTCATCAATTTGTTCTTTTAAATCATCCTTTAAGATATGATCCATTGGAGAAAGTGAATTTCTATCTTCAACAAAATCTCCAAATTTACCATCATCTTCATTTCCTATTGGAGCTTCAAGAGAAATTGGTTCTTTTGTGATTTTAATAACTTGTTTAACCTTATCTACGCTTAAACCTACTTCTTTAGCTATAACACTGACATCAGGTTCTTTTCCATCTTTTTGTAGATGTTCGCGGATAATTTTGTTAATTTGATTGATGGTTTCTATCATATGGATTGGAATTCTTATGGTTCTTGCTTGATCAGCTATAGCCCTTGAAATAGCTTGCCTGATCCACCAAGTTGCATAAGTGGAAAATTTATAACCCCTTTTGTATTCAAATTTATCCACAGCTTTCATCAAACCTATATTTCCTTCTTGGATAAGGTCTAAGAAAGGCAGACCACGATTTGTGTAGCGTTTAGCTATGCTTACAACAAGGCGCAAGTTTGATTTTGCCATTCTTCCTTTTGCTTCATCAGAGATTTTTTTACCGCGTTTAATTTGCTCCAAAATTTCTTTTAAGCGTGATTTTTCAAGATCAAAGCTTTTTTCACTGGCTTCTTTAGTTTGAAATAGTTTTTTAATTTCCATATAAGTGCTTACCATGGTTGTTTCTAAAGCTCGCTCTGTGATTTCTTCTTTGCTCAATTTTGTAATATCTTTTAAAATATCTGCATGGCGTTTTTTAAGTTCATCAGAAAACATAGGTAAGCGGTATTCTAAACGCTTAAGTTCTTTGTCAAATTCTTCATCACTTTTTAGTGCAGTTTCCATTGATTTTACGATTTCGCTAATAAGTTTTGAAGTAGGGCCTAGATCCATTAATTTTTCTTTTAAAATATTTTTTTTGAACGCAATGCTTAATTTATCTAAAAGTTCATCTCCGCTTTCTTTGTCTTTGGATGTTTTTAGCCAATCTTTTTTAGCTTTTTCTAGAGCTTTAAATTTTTCTATAACTTTTAAAGTTCTTTCATCTTCTTTTTTGCTGTTTTTTTTAGTATTTTCTTCATCTGATTCTAATTCTGTTTCGTTTTCTTCATCTTCATCTATATCAAGTTCATCAAGTTTATCATCACTTTTTTCTTCATCGTCAAAGCTTTTAAATAGTTCTTTTACCCTTCTTTCTCTGTTTATTAAAGGTTCTTTATAATCTAAAATAAAATCTATCAAATAAGGTACAGAACAAAAAGCATCAATGATAATATCTTCGCCAAGTTCTATTTTTTTGGAAATTTCAATTTCTTCATCTTTGTTTAATAAAGCAATTTGTCCCATTTCTCTTAAATACATACGAACAGGAGAGTCTGATCTGCTCCATTCTAATAAATCGTTTTCATTGGCTAAATCAAATTCGTTCTCAAGGCTTGTATCTTGGAGTTTTTGTTTTTCTTCTTGAAGTCTTTTTGCATCTTCTATGTTTTTCATTTGTGCAATTTCAGCTGCTGAAAAAAGTTGCACTTTGTGTTTTTTCATTAATGCTTGCACTTTTTTAGTGGTTGATGCACTTGGTTGTTTTGTAAGATATTTTACCAATTTTTCATATGTGATATAATCTTTTGCATTTTCTTGAAATAATTCTTCTAATTCAGCTTCTTGAGTTTTGGCGTTCATTGATTATCCTTGAAATTTATATAAGCTTTGGATTTTATCTAAAAATTGCTTAACTTTCTATATAAATCGGTTATTATGTTTATGATTTGAATATTTTTTCAAATTTTTCTAAAGCTCTGTTAAAATTATAATTTTTTCTTTTTAAGGTATAAAATTTACGCTTTAGGTCGATATTTTTTAATTTAATTTCATAAAGTGTTGAATTTTTTAATTCTTTTTCTATGCTTTTTTTGGAAAAAATAGAGATTGCTTTTTTTTGTAAAACAAGTTCTTTAATCGCAGCCATTCTATCAAGTTCAAGAAAAATATTAAGTTTTTTTGAGCTTGCACCAATTTCGTTTAAAAATTTATCCCTTAAGCCTGAGCCTACTTCTCTTAAAATCCACTTTTGTTCCAAAAGTTCATCGATATAAAATTCTTTTTCATTGAGTTTTTTATCACTTGTAGCTACTATAAGTTCATCATCTTGCCAAAAATTTATTTCTAAATTTTCATACTCCACTAAAGCTGGATCAAGTTCTGCTTCAATGATTGCAAATTCTATATTTCCGTTTTTTAGTAAATTTAAACATTCTTTTGAATTCTGCGTTTGAGAGCGAATTTCTATGTTTTTAAATTCTGCCTTAAAATCAAATAAAATAGGAGCTAAAAAATGTTCAGAAATGCTTTGAGTTGAGGCTATTTTTATTTCCCCTAAGAGCATACTTTCGTCGTTTAATTTTTCTAAGCTTTGGTAGTAGGCTTGTATAATTTTTAACCAATTTTTTCCTAGTTCTAAAGCTTTTGGTGTAGGTAAGAGTTTTTTTCCAAGTCTTTCAAATAAAATGCCATCAAATTTATTTTCTAAATTTTTAATTACTATTGAAACATTAGGTTGAGTTATGGAAAAATTGTTGGCTGTATGAGTTGGACTTTGAGTGTTTAAAAGATCTAAAAATATTTCCATATCTTTGATTTTCATGAGTGATTCCTTTATTTAATAAAAAAAAATTATTATAAAAATTAAAATAATATATTTCTATAATTTTAATAAAAAAAATATAATAACACAAAATTTACAAAAAGGAAAATAAATGAAAACAAGTTTTTTAGCACATAGCGTGGCTATAGTGCGATCAAATTTTAAGGGTTTGCTTTTTACTGCTTGTATAGTGATTTTTGCTATGTATCTTTCTAGTGTTCAAAGTATCAAAGATACCACTCATTTAGCAGCGACTGCTTTTGCTATTATCATAGGAGTGTTGCTTTCTCCTTGGTTTTTTAAATACCAGCATCATTTTCAAGCCGGAGTGCATTTTAGTGCGAAAAAACTTTTAAGACTTGGCATTGTTTTATATGGTTTTAATATCACTTTAACTGAGCTTTTAAGCGTAGGATTGAAAGGATTTTTGCTTTCTGCTATAGTGATATTTTTTGTTTTTATTATTGCTTTATTTGTGGGAACGAAAATTTTTAAACTCGATAAAGAAACTTCTATGCTTGTTGGAGCTGGAAGTGCGATTTGCGGTGCGGCAGCGGTTTTAGCACTAGAGTCAAGTTTGAAAAGTGATCCTTTTAAGGGAATTTTAGCTGTAGGTACGGTGGTGATTTTTGGACTTGTATTTATGTTCTTATATCCCATAGCTTTTTCTTTAAATCTTTTTCCTTTTTTTGATCAAAATGCTATGGGTGTTTTTATGGGAGCTACTTTGCATGAGGTGGCAAATGTCGCAGGTGCTGCTGAAATGGCAAAGGATATGGCAGGATTTGAGCAAGGTGCTTCTAATGTTGCAGTGATTATAAAAATGATGAGAGTGATTTTACTTGTGCCTTTTTTGCTTATAGTGACTTATTTTTTCGCTAAAAATCAACATTCAAGCAGTGGAAAAACTGCAAAAAGTATCACTATACCTTATTTTGCTTTTGCATTTTTAGGCATGATAGTTTTAAATACTTATTTAGCAAGCAAAGAAAGTATTTTAGGTATTGCTACGAGTGATATCATCTCTTTAGGTAAAACACTTTGTACTTTATGTATCGTTTTTGCTATGGCAGCTTTAGGCTTGCAAATTGACTTTAAAAAATTTTTAAAAAGTGGCTCTAGGGTATTTGGCTTGGCTTTTGTTTTAGGGCTTGTTTTGATTTTTGGAGGATATTTTTTAACCTTAGCTTTTAAAGGTATACTTTGGTAATAAAAATTATTTTTTATTTTAGAAAATTTTATTTTATTAATCAACTAAGAATATAATTTAATTCATTAATTAAATTTATTAAAAAGGAATAAAGATGAAAAAAATTCTTGTAAGTGTTTTAAGTTCTTGCTTGTTAGCTTCGGCTTTAAGTGCTGTATCTTTTAAAGAAGATAGTTTAAAGGTTTCTTTTGAAGGATATAAAACTAAAGATATGATAGGAACAAAAGGTGAATTTAAAAATGTAGAATATAAATTTTCTAAAAATATAAAGGATTTGGCAAGTTATCTTAAAGGCGCTAAAGCTACCATAAAGCCAAGCAATGCTTTTATGGGTGAAGGCAATGATATTATAACCAATAATATCACAAAAGTATTTTTCCCTGCTTTATTGGGAGATACGGATATTAAAGTTGTTTTTCAAGATGTGATTGCGGGTGAAAATAAAGGCGTTATTTCAGCAAAAATTACTATGGATAAAAAAAGTACTATTGTACCTTTAACTTATACCATCAAAGATAATAAATTTGAAGCTAAAGGACAACTTGATTTGCATACTTTTAAAAATGGTTCTAAAGCATTAAAAGCATTAAGCGATGTTGCTGCAGGACATGGTGGAATTTCTTGGCCTTTAGTGGATATCAGTTTTAATGCTGATTTAGCAGAATAAAAAGTAGCCTTAGGGCTACTTTAAAATACAATATCTTCTTAAATTATTTTCAAAAATTTCATAATCTTTTATATTTTCAAGTTCTTGATAAATTTCACTACCTTTCCATAAAATAAAAACTGTATTTTCATCTTTTAGATTTTTGCAAATTTCAAGCAAAGGCTTGACATCCATTAAGGCTCTTGAAGTGATGATATCAGCTTTAAAGGTATTCTTGTATTCTTGAACTTTTTTTTTGTAAATATGTAAATTTGGAAGTTCACATTCTATTTTTAATGTCCGCAAAAAGGCAGCTTTTTTGGGATTGGGTTCGAAAAGATGAAAATTGCTTTGCAGTAAAAAAGCTAAAAATACAGCTGGAAATCCTGCGCCACTTCCTATATCGGCAATATTTTTTGCTTTAGAAAAATCATAAAAATCTAAAATTTTAATACTATCAAAGATATTTTCATCTATATTTTTTAAATGAGTAAGATTGTGAATGCGGTTAAATTTAGATAATAATTCTTTATAAATTTTTACCTTTTCTTCAAAGTTTTTTAAATCGTAGTTTTGCAAAAAATCATAATCTTTAAAAATCATTTATTTAAGATGTCCCATTTGAGTTTGTTTTATGTTTAAATACTCTACATTAAAACGATTAGGTTCTATTAAAATCGGTATGCGTGTGATGATTTTTTCTTTGATAGAATCTAGCTTTTCAGGGTTATTTGTGAGTAAATTAACCTTAGAAATTTCATAGTGTTTGAGTATAAATTCTACAATTTCATAAGTTCTCTCATCGGCTTTAAAGCCAAGCTGATGATTTGCTTTAATCGTATCAAAACCTTTATCTTGTAAAGCATAAGCATTAACCTTGTTAAAAAGCCCTATACCCCTTCCTTCTTGCCTAAGATAAATCACCATTCCGCCATTCTTTTCTATATATTTTAGTGAAAATTCAAGCTGTTCCCCACAATCACACTTTAAACTTCCTAAAGCATCTCCTGTTAAGCACTCTGAATGAATTCTTAGATTGAGTGTGTCTTTTGGAGTATTTTTAAATATACATAAATGTTCTTTATCATTTTCTTTGAAACTTTGTATTTGGAAATTTCCCCATTTGCTAGGTAAATTCGCAATTTCTGAAATTTTTATTTTCATTTACTACTCTCTATAATCAAATTTATGTTAAGATTTTAGCAAAAAAAGGACAAAAAAATGTTTAAAAGATTTAGAAGATTAAGGCTTAATGAAAACTTAAGAGCCATGGTAAGAGAAAATTCTTTAAGTGTAAATGATTTGATTTATCCGCTTTTTGTGGTTAATGGAACGGGGATAAAAAAAGAAATTTCTTCTATGCCTGATGTGTTTCAAATGAGTTTAGATGAAATTTTAAAAGAGTGTCAAAATGTAGTTAATTTAGGCATTAAAGCCATTATACTTTTTGGCGTTTTGGAAAATGAGAAAAAAGACAGCTGTGGAAGCGATGCTTTAGATGATGAAGGGCTTGTTGCAAGAAGTATAAGAGAGATTAAGAAAAATTTTCCAGATCTTTTTATAATCAGTGATCTTTGTTTTTGTGAATACACAGATCACGGGCATTGTGGGATTATCGATCCAAAAACAAAAAGTGTGGATAATGATGTCACTTTAGAAATTTCAGCCAAACAAGCCTTAGTTCACGCAAGAGCAGGGGTAGATATGATAGCACCTAGTGGAATGATGGATGGTATTATCACTACTTTGCGCAAAGCTTTAGATAAAGAAGGTTTTGAAAATTTGCCTATAATGGCGTATTCTACTAAATTTGCTTCAAGTTATTATGGGCCATTTCGAGATGTAGCAGAATCAGCTCCAAGTTATGGAGATAGAAAAAGCTATCAAATGGATTTTGCTAATGGTAAAGAAGCTTTAGAAGAAAGCTTGGAAGATGAAGCACAAGGAGCTGATATTTTGATGGTAAAACCCGCTCTTGCTTATCTTGATGTGGTTAAAGAAATATCCCTTCATTCTAACTTGCCTTTGTGTGTTTATAATGTAAGCGGAGAGTATGCTATGTTAAAGGCAGCTAAAAATGCAGGAGTGATTGATTATGAAAAAGTTTTGTATGAAACTATGATAGCTTTTAAAAGAGCAGGGGCAAAGCTTATCATCACTTATCATGCCAAAGAATTAGCTAAAATGTTAAAAGGAGAAAAATGAAACATTTTTTAACTTTAAGAGATTTTTCTAAGGAGGAAATTTTAAGCCTTGTAAATCATGCTAGCGAGTTAAAAAAAGAGCCTAAAAAACTTTTACAAGATAAAACTTTAGCAATGATTTTTGAAAAAAACTCTACAAGAACAAGAATGGCCTTTGAATTAGCCATAACAGAGCTTGGCGGAAAGGCTTTATTTTTAAGTAGCAATGATTTACAACTTAGTCGTGGCGAGCCTGTAAAGGATACAGCTAGGGTGGTAGGGGCGATGGTTGATTTTGTGATGATGAGAGTCAATAAACATGAAACTTTACTCGAATTTGCAAGATATTCTAAAGCCCCTGTGATCAATGCTTTAAGCGAGCTTTATCACCCTACTCAGGTTTTAGGAGATTTGCTTACTATCAAAGAATGGAATAAGATGCAAAATGGTATAGCAAAAGTTGCTTTTATCGGAGATAGTAACAATATGTGCAATTCTTGGCTTATTGCGGCTGCGATTTTGGGCTTTGAATTTAGTATAGCTATACCAAAAAACTATAAAATTAGCCCTGAAATTTGGGAATTTGCTATGAAACAGGCTTTGATTTCAGGAGCTAAAATTTCCTTAAGTCATGATAAATTTGAAGCCTTAAAGGATAAAGATGTAGTCATTACCGATACTTGGGTTTCTATGGGTGAAGAGAATGAAAAAGAACGCAAGATTAAAGAATTTGAAGGATTTATGATTGATGAAAAGGCTATGAGCGTTGCCAATAAAGACGCGATATTGCTTCATTGTTTGCCTGCTTATAGGGGTTATGAAGTGAGTGAAGAAATTTTTGAAAAACATGCAGATGTGATTTTTGAAGAAGCAAGAAATCGCCTTTATGTGGTAAAAGCCTTGCTTTGCTTTTTGGATAATCAGAGAGGAAGAGAATGAAAGAGCTAGAAAAGTATAGCACTTGCTTAAAACGCATTGATGAATTTAGTCAAAATCTAGGAATAAAGAAAAAAGATAGAACGATTTTTAAAATGAAGCAAAGCGAGAATGAAAACGAAAAATGTTTAGTTCTTGAAAATGGAAGTTTTGATTCTCCTGAGCCTTGGTTTGTGATCGATGAAAACGATGAAATTCACACTTTGCTTTCTTTACAAAGTCTTAAGAATATACTTGAAAGTTTAAAACAAAGTCAAAAAGAGAATTTTGAATTGCGTTTAGAAAAGGCGATTTATCAACAAATTCCTGTAGATTTTAACGATGTTTGGACGGTTGCTATGGATGAGATCAAGCAAAAGGCGCAAAATGGCACCATGGAAGTTAGTATTGATCTTGAAAAATTAATTTCTAAAATCAAACAAGAGCATCCAAATTTATTTGTAGATATGCAAGCGATGATAGAAAGGGTAAACCAAAATGAGAGATTATAAAGCTTTTGTAAAATACTCTAAAGCAGGACCACGCTACACTTCTTATCCTACAGCAATAGAGTTTAATGCAAATTTCAAATACGAAGAATATATAGAAATTTTAAAAAAGCAAGATAGATCTTTATCGCTTTATTTTCATTTACCATTTTGTAGGAGTGCCTGTTATTTTTGTGGTTGCAATGTTATTTATACTGCAAAAGAAGAGAGTAAAGAAAGGTATTTAACTTATATTTTTAAAGAGCTTGATATTTTAAGTACTATTTTAGATACTAAAAGAGAAGTGGTGCAAATGCACTTTGGGGGCGGAACTCCAACTTTTTTTAGTGCTAAACAACTTCAAAATTTGATTTTAAAAATTAGATCTGTTTTTGGAAATTTTTCTAAAGATGCAGAGATTAGCTGTGAGATCGATCCGCGTTTTTTAAATGAGAAACAAGCCATAGTTTTAACGCAAAATAGCTTTAATCGTATCAGCTTTGGAGTGCAGGATTTTGATGAAAAAGTTCAAAAAGAAATTCATCGCATCCAGTCTTTTGAATTAACACAAAATGCTTTAAATCTTGTAAGAAGCAAAGGGATAAAGTCTGTAAATATGGATTTAATTTATGGTTTGCCTTATCAAAATTTACAAAGCTTTACACAAACTTTAGAAAAAGTTATGCTTTTAAACCCTGATCGTTTGGCGATTTTTAATTACGCTCATGTGCCTTGGCTTAAGAAAAATATGAGAAAATTTGATGAAAATACCCTGCCAAGTCCTGATGTTAAACTTGAAATTTTAGAATTTTGTGAGAATTTTTTGAGTAAAAACGGCTATAAAATGATAGGAATGGATCATTTTGCAAAAGAAGATGATGAGCTTTTTAAAGCTTTAGAAAATGGAACTTTACATAGAAATTTCCAAGGTTATACCACCAAAGGCGGTGCTGATTTAGTCGGTGTTGGGCTTACAAGTATAGGTGAAGGACAAAGACATTATGCACAAAATTTCAAAGATATGTCAAGTTATGAAGCTGCATTAGATAGAGGAGTTTTGCCTTTTGAAAGAGGTGTAGTTTTAAGCGATGATGATGAGCTTAGAAAAGCAGTTATTATGGAGTTAATGGCAAATTTTAAGCTTGATATTAAGTCAATAGAAAAAGAATTTTGCATTGATTTTCAGGAGTATTTTAAAGAGGATTTAAGAGCTTTAGAAGAATACAAAGATTTTATTAATTTTGATGAAAATTTTATCAAAGTCAATGAAACAGGCGTTTTGCTTATAAGAAATATTGCCATGTGTTTTGATGCTTATATGAAAAACATTAGTGAAGATAAAAAAGTATTCTCAAAAACGGTGTAAGATGAAATTTAGTCAAATAAGTGATGCTTGTGTTAAATGTGGCAAATGTATACCTGTTTGTACTATACATGAAGAAAATCGCGATGAAATTACTAGTCCAAGAGGATTTTTAGATCTTTTAGCTGCTTATAAAGAGGGAAGTTTAGAACTTGATAAAGAAGCTAAGAAAGTTTTTGAATCTTGTTTTTTATGCACCAATTGTGTTGAAGTATGTCCAAGTAAATTAAGAGTAGATAATGCCATAGAAGAAGTTCGTTATGATATAGCTAAAAAATTTGGTATAGCTTGGTATAAAAAACTTATTTTTTTCTTTTTAAGAAGACGCAAAATTTTAGATTTGGTAGCTAAGCTTGGCTATGTGTTTCAAAGTTGTGCGTTTAAAATTCAAAATGAGAATGAAAATACAGGTATGAAGGCAAGATTTTCCATGCCTTTTGTTAAAAAGGGAAGATTACTTACAAGTTTTAATAAAAAAAGTTTCTTAAATTCTAATCCAAAATTTATCAATAATGATGGAGAAAAAACAATAGGTTTTTTTGTAGGTTGTTTGGCGAATTATTTTTACATAGATACGGCTAATGCAGTGCTTAAAATCGCTAAGGAATTAAAAATCAATGTGGATTTGATGAAAGAACAAGTGTGTTGTGGAGCGCCGCAATTTTTTACGGGTGATTTTAAAAGTGTTGAAGTTTTGGCTAAAAAAAATATTGAGTATTTTGAAAAAAAATTAGAAAAATTAGATGCTATTATAGTTCCTGAGGCCACTTGTTCGGCTATGTTAAAGATAGATTATGAACATTTTTTTATAATGCAAAATGATTTAGACTGGGCAAAACGCGCAAAATGTGTGTCATCTAAGATATATATGGCTAGCGAGTATTTTTATAAATTTACTTCTTTAGAAGAAATTTTAAAAACAAAAAATAAAATTAATTATAGCATTACTTATCACGATCCTTGCCATGCAAGAAAAATGCAAGGGGTTTTTAAAGAGCCAAGAGAACTTTTAAAAACAAATTATCATTTTGTAGAAATGAGTAATTCTAATACTTGTTGCGGTTTTGGCGGGGTGGGTATGCAAACGGATTATTATGATAGAGCCTTAAGTGTAGGGCTTAAAAAAGCACAAATGATCGATGAAAGTAAGGCTAGTGTGGTAAGTGCCGAGTGTTCAGCTTGCAGAATGCAAATTTCAAATGCATTAGAACAAAATCCAAGCAAGGTTGTTTTTGCTAGTCCTTTAGAACTTATAGCAAAAGCTTTGTGATGATGAAGATAGTATTTAAAGGCAAAAGTTCTGAATATGAAATTCAAAGATCGTGCTTTTGTGTTGATGCTTTTGTGATTAAAGATAAGATTGAAGAACGAGATGGTGTTGATTTTATTACTTCAAATGTAGATCTTTTGGAATTTAGTGATGACAGTTTTACTTTTGAAGAAATTGTAAAACATTTTAATATTTGTGATAGTGAAGATATGATTATCGTTGAAGATTTTGACATGAAATCAAACAAAGATAATCAAAACCAAGAAGATGATATAGAACACAACATCTTAAAATCCGAAAAAATAATACATGAAAACACAAAACAAACAAGTATGCAATTTAAAAATTTAAAATTTTTTTCAAGAATTTTTAAAAATGAAAATTTTCTTTCTGATTTTAAAGAAAGTAAGCAAGAAGTTGTTACTATCAAAAAACATGAAAAACTTGAAATTTTTAAAAATTTATCTCAAGAAGATCAAGAAATTAGCTTTGTTAAAATTGAAATTTTAAATTATGATAGCAATGAAGATAGTTTAAGCTTTAATCTTGATATATTTCCAAGCGGTATGAGCTATAAGTACGGAATTTTAAAAGGCTCTATGCATATTATTTTACAAGGTAAAACTTCTAGTACGATGCTTTTTCCGTTTTTAAAAAGTATGATTTATAAAAATAAAAGCGAAAATTCAAGTGAAAAAATTTTTACTTTAATGATAAATCAGAAAAAACACTATAAGCTTATCGCAAATCTTTCTTAGTTTTATTTTATTATATTTTCTATATTAGAGCGATTTTTTTCAATTAAAGAGCGATTTTTTTGAGTTGTTTCTTTAAGATCGGTTATATCTTCTTTCATATTTTGTATGTTTTGGTTGAGTAATTTTATCTTTTTTTCATAGCGAGTAACGATGATAAAGACTACAAATAAAAATATAATAATCAAAAAAATAAATGCTAAAAATTCCATATTTTTCCTTTTTAAAACTAGATTTTGAAATATATCATTTAAATACTTCAAAAAACTTTTACGGGTTTTTTTATTTTGTATTTTAGTTTTTTTATCTTTAAACTTATATATAAATTTTCAAAAAGTAACAAAAAAATATATAAAAAAATAATTAAATTAAAAAAATAATTAAAGATAATAAATATCTTATTTTTTCATGTTATATTTTAATAAATATCTAAAAAGGATTTTAATATGGAAAAATCACTTTTATTTCATTTTAGACGCATTGGAGTTGAATTTATCATTTTTAGTGTTTATGCTGTTTTTAGTATCTCTTGGGCAGCAACAGGGTCTTTAATGCCTTTGATTTCAAATGATCTTGCCCTAAATACTCAGCAAGCTACTTTAATCACTAGTATGATAGTAGTTGCGAAAATTTTTGGTGCTTCATTTACTGCTTTTTTGGTTTATAAATTCGGATTAAAAAAGGGATATTTTTTAGGCTGTATTTTAATGAGTTCGGGTATCTTTTTAAGTTTTGTAGATAGTTATAGTGGTATTTTGATTATAAGATTTTTAACAGGGCTTGGTTCAGCTTGTGCTTTAGTTTGCTTAGTGCCTATTGCACAGCAATGGTTTGAAAAAAAGCTTTGCATTTTGTAATTAGTTTTAATATAACTTCAAATTTAGTAGGCATTACTCTAGGACTTATTTTAGCTGAAAGCATCTCAAATTATTTTGGAAATTGGAGAGATTCTTTATCATTTTATGCTTGGATTAATTTGATTTTATTGATTTTGTGGCTTTTTGTAGGTAAAGATGAGAATAAAAAAGAAGAAAAAAAGAATAATGCAAAAGATCTTATTTATGCTTTAAAATCTCGTGTTACTTGGGGTATGATTATTTTTTACATAGGGCCTATTTTATTTTTAAATTCTCTTTTTACTTTTTTACCAACTTTTTATGCACAATATGCGGGTTTTAGTAAAGAATTAGCTGATTTTGCTAAAAAAGAAATTCCAGCCTTGGCTAATTTTGCTATTATTTTTGGTCCTTATCTTGGATTATTTTTTAAAAGAAAAAATATTTCTTTTAAAATAATGCTATTGTCTGGAGGAGCGTGTATTTTTATATGCGGATTTTGTATGTTATTTTTACAAAATTTAGTATTGATACAGATTTTTGCTGTGTTATCAGGCATTTTTTATTCTATGTGGTTTCCATTTTTCTTTAATCTACCTTCAGAACTAAAAAATTCCAATCCAAATCAAACTGCTTATATTATGAGTGCTTTTTGGAGTATTACCTTTGTTATACTATCATTTAACCTATGGGTAGTATCTTGGAGTGTTGATAAAACCCATAGTTTTACTTTGGGTTTTGTTTATATTTTTGCTTTGATTTTTATTTCAGCGATCTTAGCACAATTTGTTTTACCTAGAAGAGAAAATTTTATACAAGGAGAAAAATAGAATGAATTTAATTCCAGAAATACTAGACTTACAAGGCGAATTTGAAAAAATTCGTCATCAAATTCATGAAAATCCTGAGCTTGGTTTTGATGAATTATGTACTGCAAAATTAGTGGCGCAAAAATTAAAAGAATTTGGTTATGAGGTTTATGAGGAAATAGGAAAAACAGGCGTTGTGGGGGTTTTAAAAAAGGGGAATAGCGATAAAAAAATAGGACTTCGTGCAGATATGGATGCTTTGCCTTTGCAAGAATGCACAAATTTGCCTTATAAAAGCAAAAAAGAAAATGTAATGCATGCTTGCGGTCATGATGGACATACTACTTCTTTATTGCTTGCTGCAAAGTATTTAGCAAGTCAGAATTTTAATGGCATTTTAAATCTTTATTTTCAACCTGCTGAAGAGGGTTTGGGTGGTGCTAAGGCAATGATAGAAGATGGATTGTTTGAAAAATTTGATAGTGATTATGTTTTTGGATGGCACAATATGCCTTTTGGTAGCGATAAGAAATTTTATCTTAAAAAAGGTGCGATGATGGCTTCTTCGGATAGTTATAGCATTGAAGTTATTGGAAGAGGTGGTCATGGAAGTGCTCCAGAAAAGGCAAAAGATCCTATTTATGCTGCTTCTTTACTTGTTGTGGCTTTACAAAGCATAGTATCTCGCAATGTTGATCCCCAAAATTCAGCAGTTGTAAGCATAGGAACTTTTAATGCAGGACATGCTTTTAATATCATTCCAGATATTGCAACGATTAAAATGAGTGTTAGAGCATTAGATAATGAAACTAGAAAGCTAACTGAAGAAAAAATTTATAAAATTTGTAAAGGTCTTGCACAGGCTAATGATATAGAGATTAAAATCAATAAAAATGTTGTTGCACCAGTGACTATGAATAACGATGAAGCTGTGGATTTTGCTAGTGAGGTTGCAAAAGAATTATTTGGCGAAAAAAATTGTGAATTTAATCATCGTCCTTTAATGGCAAGTGAGGATTTTGGATTTTTTTGCGAAATGAAAAAATGTGCCTATGCTTTTTTAGAAAATGAAAACGACATTTATTTACATAATTCTAGTTATGTTTTTAATGATAAGCTTTTAGCTAGGGCTGCAAGTTATTATGCGAAGCTAGCTTTAAAATACTTAAAATAAAAACTAATCTAGAATTTCAAGCACAATTTCTTCCTTTAAACCTTTGATTTGAATTTCTTTGAGTTTTAGGTTTGAAGGAAGGTTTGCTAAAAGCTCTTTATTGTTTTTTATTTGGTTTTTTGCGCTTATGGAGAGTAAAATTCCCCTATAAGCTTTAGCAAAATGACTGATGACTTTACCATTTTTTACAAATTTATAAGTATAAAATTTCTTTTTTGGGGTGTAGAATTTATCATAAAATCCTGCTCTAAGATCAAGTATTTCTTTATTTTCTAAGTATTCATCTAAGGCTTTACTAAAATGTTCTTTATAAAATTTCTCTATGGCAAAATTTCCTATTTTAGCCCCTTGCTTGAATTTATAAAAAGGTAGGGTATCATTAGCTCTTACAACGCCAAAAAGATTAGAAAATATAAGAGTATTTTCTAAAATATAAGCTTGACTTTTTTTATCTAAAGCTTTAAAATTAAGATATTCATAACTTACCCCAGTATAAAGCAATATAGCTTCTTGAGTGGGAGCTTGTTTTAAGTTGTGTTTAAATTTATCAATTTCATTTTCGTTTTTAATGCCAAAAAGTTCTTGTAAATTTTTTAAACTTGCATTTTTGATAAATTCTCCATAATGCTTTAAAGCTTCCATTCTATAAGGAAATAATTCTTTAAATATAAATGAGTTTTCATCGATGGGATTTTTTGTACAATTTTCATTTTTGCTTTCACTAGGGGAGAATAAAATTTTCATTTTAGCCTTTTTTGTTAATGTTATGAAAACATTAAGAGCAAAGAAATTTAATCTTGCTTTTAATGTTTTTGAAGTTTTTATCATTTTAAAATTTAAAATGACGCTCCGCCCATTAACATAGAAAACATGATAAATGGAAGTATAATTTTTAACGCTTCTGTGGCATCTTGATTGTTGATGCTTAGTTTTTCTATGCTGTCGATTCCCTGTGTGCTATAGTCACTAACAGGGATGTTTTTAAATTTTAAATCAAGATTGAGTTTATAATCATCATTTTGAGTGATATTGTTTAAAATAGCTAAAGCTTTATCAAAGATTAATGCTTGTTCTTCATTTTGACTTTGAGTTTTTAAGGTTTGTAAATTTTCCTTAGCAGTTGTTATATAGCTACTAAATACGCCTTCGGTTTTAAGAGTTGAATCAATTTTAAAATTGTTTAAGATGATGTATTTTTGGATTGTATTGCTAAAATCTGAAGCTTGTTCGTAGTTTGCTATATTAAGAAGTTCATTGATAGCTTGTTCATCCATAGCTAAAGTTTGAGTGTTAAATTTTATACCCTTAGAATCAAGGTAATTAAGCAAATCTTCTTTTAGATTTATATTTAGATTTGTATTGAAATTTAATTTTGCGTTATAAAATTTTATATCAAGATTATCTAGATAATTGTTTTCTTGTTTGTTTATAGAGTTATCAAATGATAAAGTATAAGAATCCGAGCTTAATTTATTGATAAAAGATCTGATTTTTGGATCTTGTTGAAATAAGCTTGCATTGATGTCACTAACAACTTTTTCTCCAAGTTTAAAATCTTCAAAAACCAAATTTGATTGTATGCTTTTTTGGTTTTTAAAAAGATCGTTGTAATATTCTTTAATGCTAATTGATGTATTTGCTTCGCCTTTGTAAATTTCATTTGAACGAATTTTGATATTTTTTGCTTGAAATAGTTCTTGATACTCATCGTTATTATCTTTTGCAAGAGTTTTGAAATTTGGACTTAAACACGCTATAAAATCACCATCTGCATTGCATTTAAAATCAGAAAATTCAATCTTTATTCCAGAGTCCTGAGAAAGACTTGCAATTTCTTGTTTAACTGTTTGATTTAGTTGATTTTCATATTTTTTAACTGTTTTTTCATCTATGGAATTTCCGCAAGCTGAAAACAAAACAGCTATTCCAATAGAGAGAAAAATACCTTTTTTCATAGTTTTCTCCTTAAAAATTTAAAAAAAAGATTATATCTTTTTTTACTTAAAATTTAAACAATACTAAAAGAGAGTGTGTGATTAATTACATTTTTACACATAGGAAAATCTTTTTAGTTTGTTTCAAATGCATTATTTATAATTTTAAGTATAATTAACTTTGCAATTATTATATATTTTTGCAACAGCTTTAAGCTTATTTTTAAAGAAAGGAAATGTATGAAAAAAATACTTCTAAGTGTTTTAACGACCTTTGTTGCAGTAGTATTGGCTGCTTGTGGAGGAAATTCTGACTCTAAAACTTTAAATTCTCTTGATAAGATCAAGCAAAATGGAGTTGTTAGGATTGGGGTATTTGGCGATAAACCACCTTTTGGTTATGTAGATGAAAAAGGAAACAATCAAGGCTATGATATAGCTTTAGCTAAACGCATAGCAAAAGAACTTTTTGGCGATGAAAATAAGGTGCAATTTGTTCTTGTTGAAGCTGCAAATAGGGTTGAGTTTTTAAAATCAAATAAAGTAGATATTATTTTGGCTAATTTTACTCAAACTCCGCAAAGGGCAGAACAGGTTGATTTTTGCTTGCCTTATATGAAGGTAGCTTTAGGCGTAGCTGTACCAAAGGATAGTAATATAACTAGCGTAGAAGATTTAAAAGATAAAACCTTGCTTTTAAACAAAGGTACAACAGCAGATGCTTATTTTACGCAAAATTATCCTAATATTAAAACTTTAAAATATGATCAAAATACCGAAACCTTTGCCGCTTTGATGGATAAAAGAGGCGATGCTTTAAGTCATGATAATACCTTGCTTTTTGCTTGGGTGAAAGATCATCCTGATTTTAAAATGGGTATCAAAGAGTTAGGTAACAAAGATGTTATCGCACCAGCGGTTAAAAAAGGCGATAAAGAACTTAAAGAATTTATCGATAATTTGATCATTAAACTAGGCCAAGAGCAGTTTTTTCACAAGGCTTATGATGAAACTTTAAAAGCTCATTTTGGAGATGATGTTAAGGCTGATGATGTAGTGATTGAAGGTGGAAAAATTTAATAAAGGGCTTTTTGCCCTTTATATTGATTTAGGATAAAATATGCAAAAAAAATACAAAAATATTATTTATGCTTCTTTGGGTGGAATTTTAGAATTTTATGATTTTGTGCTTTTTGCCTTTTTTTTGGATATTTTTGCTAAGGTATTCTTTCCGCAAAATGATGCTTTTTGGATGCAGATAAATGCTTATATAGCCTTTGGTGCTGCTTATTTAGCGCGTCCTTTTGGTTCTATTGTGATGGCACATTTTGCTGATAGATATGGAAGAAAGAATATTTTTTATATTTCTATGCTTTTGATGGTTTTGCCTAGTTTTGCTTTAGCTTTTTTGCCAAGTTATGAAAGTATAGGTATATTTGCTACTTTGATTTTATTTACTATACGCATTTTGCAAGGTTTAGCCGTTGGAACTGAGGTGAGCGGAGCTTGGATTTATGTGAGCGAATTTGTCAAAGGGCGTCAAATTCCTTTAGCTCTTGGTTTTATTTCAGCGACTTTAACCATAGGTTTATTGCTAGGAAATATTGCCACTTTAGGCATAAGATCTTATTTTACCCCAGAAGAAGTTCAAAGCTATGCTTGGAGAATTCCTTTTATCATAGGAGGATTTTTTGGAATTTTAGCTTTGTTTTTAAGAAATAAACTCAGCGAAACTCCAGAATTTATAAAAGTTCAAAATGAAAAGAAAATTTTAAGTTTTCCATTGTTCGAAGCTTTAAAAACTCATAAAATGAGTATGCTTGTTTGTTTTTTAATGACCATGGTTTTAACAAGCGGTGTGGCAACTTTGATGATTTTACCTAAGTATTTTGAAAGTCTTTTAGCTATGAGTAAAACTTCTGCTTTATGGGTGCAAAATTTTGCTATTTTAGCGGTGATTTTTGGAGCTTTATTTCAAGGTTTTTTAGCAAGCAAATGGGGAAGCTATAGGATTTGTTTTATTTTTAGTATAGCTTTTATTATTTTTGGTGTGCTTTTTAGTTTTTATGATGAGAATTTTTTATTTTATTTTTTACTGGCTTGTTTTGCACAAGGTATTATTACTTTCGCGCCTGTTTTTATGACGCAAATTTTTAAAAGTGAACTGAAATTTAGCGGGCTTAGTTTTGCTTATAATATTTCTTATGCGATTTTAGGTTTTTTAACCCCTTTTATAGTTAATGCTTTTTATAAAGAGTATTTGGGTGTTTATCTTGCTATAGTGGGATCTTGTTCCTTGCTTTGCGTGTTTTTGTTAAAACGCGTTTTTGCAAGAAGCAAGATTAAAGAATTAAGCATTGTCTTTTAAAACTTCAAAAACAACCTTAGATATTTTTTCAACTGAAGCGATTTCACAATGCTCATCAGTTGAATGAGGATTATGGATATTTGGGCCTATAGAAGCGCATAAAAGCTCTTGTTTTTTCTCTATAATGCCACACTCAAGCCCTGCATGGATAGCTGAAACTTTGGCATTAGGCGATACTTTTTTAAGCGCTTTAAAAACCATGTCGCTAAGTGCGTTTGGTTTGCCTTCCCAAGGTGGATAGAAATTAAAACTTCTTACTTTAAAATCAAAAGCCTTGAAAAATTCTAAAGTTTCAAATTCTACTTGCTTAAGTCCATCAAGTATATTAGATCTTGCAAAAAGTGCGAATTTGATTTGGTTATCTTGCATTCTTAAAGTAGCTAGGTTAATGCTTGTTTGAACTATATCTAGATTTTCATCATAAGCTCTAACTCCATGAGTGAAAGAATTTATAAGGCTTAAAAGTTTTTTACTTTGATCGCAAATTTCAAATTCGCCTTCTTCTTTAAATTCACATTTTATCCAGTTATTACTCTTTACTTCATCTTTAAAATGCACTAAAGCTTTGGCGTGTTTAGGTATAGAATTGATTCTTTCTCCGCCTTCAAAAGAAATGATTTCTCCTTCATTCTCTTGTATGAATTTAGCCATTTCTTTGATGGAACTTTTTTCATTGCGTATGATATTTATGCCTGAGTGTCCACCTTTAAAATTTTGCGCACAAAGCTCATAAATTTTACCCTTTTTTCTAAGGGTATTAAAAGACAAACTTGCTTCTATATCTACTCCACCTGCACAGCCTATCATGATCTCATCATCGCTTTCATGATCTAAATTTAAAAGCATTTTAGATTCTAAAGTGTGCTCGAGTGAATTCACTCCCATGAGTCCTACTTCTTCATCGTTTGTAAAAAGACATTCTAAATTTTCAAATTCAGCTATAGCACTCATCATGATGGCTATACCTATGCCATTATCTGCACCAAGACTTGAATTTTTGGCTCTTAAAAAGCCATTTTCTTCATAAACTTCTAAGTTTGGTGCATCGCCCATACAGACCATATCATAATGGCTTTGTAGACAAATTTTTGGTTTGCCTTTTATGGCATGGATATTTCCTGCCTTATCTACACTCACCTTAAAGCCTTTATCTTTGGCGTAAGAGCTTAAAAATTCTTTCATTTGTTCTGTTTCATAACTGCAATGAGGAATTTTGCATAATTGTTTAAAATTTTCTATAACATTTTGCATTTTATCTCCTTTGTTTTGATAAAATTATGGCATATTTTTTAAAATTTAAAGGCAAAATGATTAAAAAATGAGAATAAATTATAAAAAATTATTTAATCTAAGAAAATTATTAAGTGATCCAAAAAAACTTTTTTCTGTATTAATCTTCACTCTTGTAGTTGTTTTTATCCAGAACTATATTGCCCAAAATTCTAGTTTTGAAGGAAAAGTAGTTAGAATTATTGATGGAGATACTATAGAAGTTAATCATGAAAACAAACTCGCTAGAATAAGATTTTTTGGTATAGATGCACCAGAACTTAAACAAAGTTTTGGAAAGCAATCAAAAGAAACTTTAAGTAGAATTTTAAGCGGCAAACAAGTTGAAATTATTTATAAAAATAAAGATACTTATGGTAGAATTGTTGCTATTGTAAAGCTTAATGATGTTGATATTAATCGATTTTTGGTAAGCAAAGGCTATGCTTGGGCTGATACTTACTATAGTAACGCTTATACCAAAGAACAAGAAAATGCTAAGAAAAATCATTTAGGCCTTTGGAAAGAGAGTAATCCTATAGAGCCTTATAAATGGAGAAAACACAATAAATTCTAAGGAAAAACATGAAAAAATATACTTTAATGGTGCTATTAGCTTTAGGAATTTCTGGATGTTTTGTAAATGAAAGAGGGATTTCAAATCGTTTTTATGATGATTGTAAAGAGTATTATGATGGAAGCGGAACTTATCATAAGGATTGCCCAAAAAATTGGGTAGATATTAAAATGACTCCTTGATTATTTTCCACCCACAGAGGCCATTAATGCAGCTGCTACGGCTTCTGGATTGTTGATTTTGGCACCTTGTTCTTGATTTTCTGTAGGTTTAACAGTGTTAAGTGGCGGACGCTTGAGTTTAAATATATGCTCATCAGTGCTAACAACTTGTATCGTTCCTTCAAACATTTTAATTTCTTTAACATGCCCGACCACTTTTACATCTCTTTTTTTGGAGGTTTCGTCAAAAAGTGCATGAGCTTCAAGTTCTAAAACATCGCCTAATTTAAGCGGAGCATAAAAAAAACATTTTGATCCAATAATCACTGAAAATTCTTTATTGATAGAGGCTTGTGCTACATAGTTTGCCGCAGCGAAAATAAAGGCATCAAAAATCAATCCTTGATCATCTGCTACCATTTCGCTTGTGGTTATTAAAATTGATTTGGCATAGTTTTTATCAATTTCTATAATGGTTCCAGCAAGCGAGGTGTTTAATTCAGGACAAGTGAGTAATTCTGCTCTAACGCGAGATATATCTTCTGCAGATGCGTATTCTTCAAGTTGTGCATATTCTTCAAAATTATCTTTTTTTGCCATATCTAACCTTTAAATTCTACTTATCTACTTCAAAATATCTAAAATTCAATATCGGCAAAAAATAAAAAGAATTTATATTTTAATGCGTATATAAACTCTTTTGGGTGCTTCATAGCCTTCAATGGTAAGATTTTTATCCTTTGGATCTAAGAAATTTTCCAGCGAAAAAGAGTCTATCCATTCTGTTTTTCTTTGTTCGTTTTCATCGGTTTTTTTTGTAGCCAAAACTTCAAATTCTTTAAATCCTGCTCTTTCACACCAGTTTTTTAATGCACTAATGCTTGGTACAAAATAAATATTTGGAATTTTAGAATAAGTTTTATTAGGCACAAGAGCGATTTCTCTCTCATCTTCTATATACATGGTATCTAAAAAAACAACTCCATTTTTATTAAGTCCTGCTTTTAAATCTTTTAGCATTTTTATAGGATCACTTCTATGATAAATCACCCCAAGACAGAAAATCACATCAAATTTCAAGCCATAGCTTGGAAGATCTTCTACGCCTAAAAGTTCGTATTTTATAGGAGTTTTAGCTAAAGCGTTAATGAGTTCAAATTGCAAACGGTATTTGATAGAAGGATCAAAACCTATGAGTTTTACAGGATTAAATTCAAGCATTTTAAACATATAATAACCATTATTACAGCCTATATCAGCAACGCATTTTTGAGAAATTTCGTTCATGAAAGGCTTTAGAATGTTGAATTTAATAAAACTTTGCCATTCTGTATCGATGAAAAGATCGTCTATTTTAAAAGGACCTTTTCTCCATGGTTTAAGTTCTTTTGCTATAGCTAAGATTTCATCTTTGGCTTGAGAATTTGTAGATAAATTCACGCTATCGCCTAAAGAAAAATTACAAGCAAGATTGAGAGCTTTAAGTTCTTGAATTTTAGCGTATAAAGGGTGATTTAGAAATTGTTTTTCAAATAAATTTTCTTGCATTTTTATCCTTGACATTTGCTTTTAATGCTAAATTATAACATTAAAAGCTTTTATGGCAATATAAATTATATGCATTAAATATTTGATCAAAAATAACTCAAAAATACTTTCTAAAGATTACATAAGCTTTAGAACTATAATCATCATCTAGCTTATACTTCTTTAAAGCTCTAGCTAAATCAAGCTTGACATAAAAATTCCCTGTTTTATTATAAAGCAGTTGTAAACCATAAGCATCCATATAGTTTGTATAAGAATCATTCTCATACCAAGAATAACTTAGTATCATAAAAAGGAGTCATATAAAAATCTTTTAAAGGAGTAGCCATTCTAAGTCCAAAGATGGCCACTACAGCATTATCTCCTTCTCCATCTCCATTATTATAAGCCCTTACTCCATAAGGACCTCCTAAAGATATGGTTTCACTACTATCTAATGTAGATCCATTGATAACTTGTTGATAATTTAAACTAAAAAGATGAGTAAAGGTATCATTAAGGAAATAAGCATTGTTAAGATTGACATTGAGTTTAGCAAATTTTCCAAATTCTACTCCACCTACTTTGCTTGTTCCTATACCTACTATAGTCATACCTTCATCTTTAACATTACCATAGCTTATTAGCACTATAAGAAAAACTATCATTACTAATACCATTATAAACTCCTTCTATACCAAAGCTTATTGTATCAGAGCTTTTATCAAAAGTTAAAATATCAAATTTAGAATCACGAAGCTTTTTATGATAATAACTTGAAGTTAAATAAAAAGAATTATAAGTCGTAATCCACAAAGGATATTTTAAATCTATACCTAGATTTTCAGAAGTTCCTATAAAGTCAAATTCTCTCCAAATTCCCCATAAAGCATAGTTTCCTTTAGAATAGCTTCGAGTGATTTTTAAATTCCCCAAGAAAGTAGTATAATTTATACCATAGTTAGTTTGTGCTTCATCGCTTCTTTGCAAGTAAGCATTAGACTATCTCCTTGATGAGCTATGTTATTAAAACTCATGCTAGTACCACCCCTATATCTGCCTGATTCTTTTATACCGTAATTATCCCCATAAAACAATACAGAAACAAAGCTATCACTAGGGGTAGTTTCTATCACTACATCTGTTTCGCCTGGATTATCTCCTGCTTTTAAAGAAGCAAGGGTTTGTATGCCATACATTTCATTGACTTTATAAACCGCATCTTCTACTAATTTAGTAGTGATGATTTCACCTTTATGATTAGGTAATTTGCTTTCTATAGCATAATCTCTTACACTAGAATTGTTTTGAACCACATATTTACCTAAAACACCTAAGGTGATATTGATTTGAATTTGATCTTTTAGTTCTTGTTGTGGGATATAAGCTGTAGCAGCAGGATAACCACTAACTTGAACATAATAAGAAATAATATTGGCTATATCTTGTAAGTCTTGAACTGAAATACTTTCTTTTTTGTAATCGTTTAAGGCTTCTTGTAAAACTTGCTCATCTAAACCTAGATCTTTAAAGTTTATGTTTTTATTGGTAATATGAAAGTTAAAGCTAACTTTATGAATTGATTCTTCTTTAGAAGTATTTTTTAAAGAAGGAGTGTTTGAATTTGGGGTTTTAGTTTTTAAAGTATTATCATTAGACAAGTTAGGTTGATTTTTTTGAGTGTTGTTATTATCTTTTTGAGTGTTTTTCTTTGTGTTAGTGGTTTTTGAATTATTATTATCACTAGTATTAGAATGATCTATGATAATCACTCCATCTTTTACTTTTAAAGTGTTATTGTAGTTTTTTAAGTTAGCATCTTCTTTATAAGGAGATTGTTCTAACATTTGTATGGTTTTTTTATTATCTTTAGTATCACTAGCATAAAGGCTTAAGATAGCTAAACTAGATAGTAAGATAATGCGTTTTATTTAAATTTTCCTTAGTGTTTGTTTGATTTTTAATCTTTAAACTTTGTTTGTTTTTTAATTTTTTAACAAGATCCAAAAGGCTTTTAACCTTTTGGATTTTAATCATCTTGAGCAAGGATTTCCTGCTTTAAAACTATCCGATACTATACAACATTACCACTTTCTTGAGTACTGGCTTCATCTATACTTGCTTGTTTATCATCTTCATTGATATTTGGATCTTCATCTGTAGTTTGTATAAAAAGCTGTAGCAATGCCAGGTTCTTGTTGTCCTATGGTATCATTTGGGTTATTATTAGAACCGTTGTTGTTGCTATTGTTAATATCACCTGAATCGGTTCCATTGTTTCCGTTGTTGGAGTTGTTAGATCCTAAATTTATAATGGATACTGGCTTATAGTTTGCACTATATTTTCATTGACTGTAAGATGACTAGTTCCATTTATGCTCGCACTTGCTAAAGTTTTATTAGAATTTTCTAAACTAGAATTAGTACTCGCTGTAGCGATTTGAAGAGCTATTGTAGCTTGTTGTAAATCACTAGAAACTTTATCTACAGCTTGTTTTAAACCTGCAATAACTTTATCGCCATTATTACCTGTTATACCACTTAGAGCTGTATTGTAAGCTTTAACTGCTTCATTATAAGCATTTGCAGCAGTATCGTAAGTTTTTTGAGCGTTTTCTTGCCCTTCGGTCATTTTAGGAATTTTGAGAAAGAATTTCCTTTGTTTTAATAATGGCTTGATTAGCTTTTCCTAGATCACCATAAGAATTTCCCAATACTTCCTTTAAAGCGTTTGCAAATGTTGCATATTGCTATCTTGAGTTTGTCCATATAAAGCAGTAATAAAATCCATACTTTGATTAATGCTTGTTAGTTCATCAGCTGTTAATATTTTTCCATCTTTATAAAATTTACTTAAGTCGCTAATATCAACACTAGAATTAAATTTCAAGTCATTAAATATAGAATTTAAAACTTCATTTGAGATGTTATCTTTAGCAATAAGATCGCTAGTTTCTTTATAACCTATTGTGTCTGTTGGATCTCCTCCTGGTCCAGTTAAGCCTTTATTAGATCTTATACTCAATATTACAGAGTCTTCTTTTTTTATTGTATTTGATGCAGGACCACGAATGACAAATGTATCATTACTATAGACATTAAGATAGACGGTATTGGATTGTTCTTTTTTATTTGTAAAAATGAATTTACCATAATCAGTGCCACCATATTTCATATTTGAAACTTGATTGCCTGCCATAGCAACTCTTTCTCCTACCGTTATAGTTTCTAAATTTATAACATTTCCTGCATTGGATTTAATTACAGGTGATATTGTTTTAGGATTTCCTTTAAATGCTGAAAGTTTTCCATCTTTTGCAAACTCCTTCATCTCCTTATCACCTATTGATGAAGCAGACAGAACAATTTTTTTCCACCTTTACCCACTACTATGCCATTAGGATTGATTAAAAAGATATTATTGCTTCCACTATTGAGTGTTCCATCTATAATGAGAGCTTTTAGAACCATAGACAATATTTAAATAATTTTGGTTAGTTTTTCCTTGTCCAAAATTTACAGTTTCATCACTTGCTATATTAAAACCACCACTAACACTTATACTTCCACTTGTTCCATGAGTGAACTTACCCCCACTTGGTAAAGCATAGCTTTGTGTAAAAAGTAAAGAACCTACAACTAAAGACAAAGAAAGTTTATTTAACTTTTTCATGACTTGCTCCTTTTTGTAAGATTAAGATTTAAGAATCTTTTGTTTATATTTATAAAAATACAAATAAATCATTCCTATCTTAAAAATAGGAATGATTTATTTTATCCTTGCATAAATGTTTTTGTCATCTTGAGATATTCTTACTTCATAAGAAAGCTTTTGTAGGTTCATATTTTCTAATCTATCTATAGAACTTAGTTTAAAATCTTCTTTGTTTTTTGCATTTTTTCAATAAAGCTTTGAAGTTCTTCTTGATTTAAAATATTAGAGTTTTCATCTATAAAACCTTGCTCACTTTATAAGATTAAGATTTCTTTATTTTTAATATAGGGGTATTACTCTTTGAGGGTGTAAAGAGCTAATACTCCCTAGCTAGAAATATTAATAGGAGTATCGTATGACTTCAAAAGGGGAGTTGTGTTGATTTTATTGGATATAAGAAGATAATAATGCTCAAAGTTATTAATAATTCTAGCTTCAACTTTAGTATTTAAAATCAGTCTATTGTTTTTACTTAAACTGATATCTGAAGGAGTTATAGCATTAGAAGCACTATAATTATCTTCATAATGTACTAAGGCTCCTGCTAATATATCATGAAAGTGTTTTTAAATATATTTAAATTCCCGCCTATATAAGGTATTATTATAAGATTTAGCTTCACTTAAACCTGTAATGGCCGAAGGAGCTATAAAAACAGAATTGTTATTTTTATACTCATCAAGATTGAGATTGTTTATGATTAAGGTATTATCATGGCCATTGTTTGAAAGTTCAGCTATAATACTTAAAATTCCTTCTCTTTTATCTGAAGCTATACCAAATAAAGTATCATTGATAATGATTTTATTATAAGCAGCTTCATTATAAGCCATAATCAAATAAGCATTATCAGCTGCATTAGAAGAATAGTTTTTTATATTTATGATATTATGATTAGCTTTATCTAAAGCTCTTATGATGATTTTAGAACCTTTATCTGTATTACTTGCATCAGTAATGCTTTGAACATTGTTATAATTTATAGTATTATAAGAAGCTTCTTTGGCTTCTGTTAATACAGTTAGATTTCTAAAAGAAGCAAAATCTTTAATCGATACTTTATTGTTATTAGCACTACTAGGATAAAAGTCTTGATTATTAAGAATATTTTTCTTAGCTGTATAAATGTATACAGGTAAGGTTGACATAGAATTATTAATATAAACTTTATTATAATCCGCACTGCCTTCTAAGGTTCTAGCAGCTACAATATTTAAAGCATCTTTATAGCTTTGAGAAAGATCGGTTGTGGTAAGATCGTTTTTAATGTTAATGGTATTATGATTAGCTCCTTTAGTTGCAAAGCCACCATAAAAAGAATGTTGGTTATAACCTAAGAAGTTATTAGCGATTTCTAAAGGATGTTTTAATTCTATGTTTAAGGTATTATAATTTGCTTCTCCATTATTAGAAGCTCCTGCATAGAAGTTAAACAAAGCTTGAGCAAAAATGTTCTCATTGTTTTTATCTTTTTTTATGTTTTTAATATCTTTTAATATTGATAGTATTATCTAAGGCTTGTCCTTGTTCGGTTTTTCCACCCCAAAAATCAGCAAATAAAACAGAATTATAAGCTAAGGGTTGTTTATCATGGTTCATATACATATCAAGATTAAAACCATCTATGTCTAAAAGGTTTTTACTGGCTTGAAAGTTTTTATCTGATTCGCTATCTATATAACCTGCGCTAATATGAGCAGCAGCTAAACTAGCATAAGCTTTGCTTGGACTATGGATAATCATATTAGTATCTTTGATAAAGATTTTATTGTTTTTTACATTACCTTGATAAGCTAAACCACCTACAAGGTGAGTGATTCTTTCATCAAAGGTATTATTACCATTTTTATCTTTTTTAGGCAAGGAAGTAAAAAACTCTACACTGCTACCTGCTTTTATATTTAAACTATTATTTGTAGAATCTCCATAAGTGGCTATAGCTCCGATTAAATAAGGAGAACCATTTAAGGCTAAATCATAAGTATTCTCAACTCCCATACTAATATGGGCATCTTTTTGAAGTATGGTTTGGTTATAGCTTGCATTACTATAATGAGTAAAGGTAGAACTCATTAAGAAATTCATGCGTTGATTGCTTTTAGAATTACTAGGGTTTTTATATGAGTATCTTTAGGTTTAAGATAAAAAACCGAACTAAGTTCTCCTTGTTCTAATATAAGTTTGTTATAACTTGCATCAGCATGATCGGTTTTTGCTGTGATTAAAAAAGGAAGCACTCTAACTGTTTTTATACTACGATCGGCTGTATTAACACCATGCCTTGCTTTAAAAGAAAGAACTTCATCTTCTCTCATATCAGGAGTAAGTAAATAATGTTAAAATTTAAATCGTTTATATTTGTAATATTTGGTTTATGATTGTTATATATTAAAGTAATATTGTTAATATCTTGTTTAGAACTCTTAGCATAATAATTTATACCTTGGAATTTTTTATAAGTAGAATTGGTTTTATCATAAAGTTCGTTATCATTAAAATAATGCTTTGGAATATTGAAATTTCGATTGTCTGTAGTATTTGCTTGAGTGGCTGTAAAAGCGTTGATGCTTAAGAAGGTAACAATGGAAAGTTTAAAACAAAATTTCTCTATACCCCCTCCCAGTGAAGTTAAAAAGCTTTATTAAATTAAGATTGGACGGAATTTTTTAATATAAACTAAAAAGCGATATCAAAGAATTTCCGTTGTATAATCTAATGTTTTTTAAATGTGAAATATTTTTTAAGGTAAAGCGATGAAAATGCGTGTGTATTATGAAGATACTGATGCGGGTGGAGTGGTGTATCATAGTAATTATTTAAAATTTTGCGAGAGAGTAAGAAGTGAAATTTTTTTCAATAAAAAAGTAGATATTTTTGATGCGTCTAAGGGACATTTTTTACTTACAAAAGCAAATTGCAATTTCTTAAAACCTGCAAAACTTGGAGATATGATAGAGATTAAAACAAAAATTTTAGAAGTCAAAAATGCTTCTGTGGAAATTTTACAAGAAATTTATAAAGATGAAATTTTGTTTTTTAAAATGGAATTAACTTTAGCTTTTATTAAAAACGAAAAACCAGCTAGAATGGATATGCAGTTAAAAAAGCTCTTTGAAGAATTATTTTAATTCTTCAAAGCTTGCTTGCTTACCTTGCATAAGACGCACTTTGTAATCAACTTGAGAATTTTTGATTTTCTCATCAAATAAACTTTCGCTTTTTTTATTTAGGAATTCGGTATAAAAGTAATCAACTCCTATGCTAGTAGCATAAGCAATCCAGTTATAATCTATACTTTGATTAAAAATTTCATTAAGATAGACTAAGTTATCATCGTGGTTATTGATAGAATTAGCAATGATAAAATTTTCTCTATCTCCTTGTTGTGTTAAACTTAAAAATGTTGGATTATAGTTGATTTGAGTGGATAAAAGCACATAAGGATGAATGTTATAAATTCTTAGTTGAGAACTTGCTAGAGCTGTTTTGATCAATGGAGTGTTAAAAAATATTGAGGCATTATTAACTCCACCTTGTGATCTTAAAAGTCTGCTGAAATCAAGCTTCTCGCCTTCTATGGTATATATTCTAGCATTATTATTTTGAGCAAGAATTCTTGAATTTAGATTGCTTGATAAGGCAGAGCCATCGCTAAATATTGCGATATTAGCATTTGATTTGCTTAAAAGTGTGGCAATTTGAGCATCATAGTCAATACTTCCAAAAATAATATTTTGATTTGAAATTTGTATGTTGTTTTTATGGATAGTCGGTATGAAAATTTTCATATTTCCTGAGTAATTTTTCAACTCATTAGCACCTTTTAGAGTAAATCCAGCTATGGCATACTGATATCCTTGAGCTTGTGCTGCATCAAGCGCGGCTCGAATTTTATTACTATCTTCTGTGCCGGTTAAAAAAACTTTTACTTTGATTTCGGCTCTTTGTCTTAAAAGATAGGCTATGCTTGAATTTATTATAGTATTTGAGTAGCTTTTTATGGTTTTTTCTGGGATAATTATCGCAAGTTTAACAGAAGTAATTTTTTGAACATTTTTTTCAAAATCAGTAATGGAATTTAATAATTTTGCATAAACATTAGATAAAAATTGATCATTTTGATCTGCAAATTCACTTAAAAAACTAAGATACAATCTTGATTCTAAAAGATCAAAAAGACAGTTTGTGTTGCATTCTTGAACGCTTAATTTAGGATAAAAATTTTCAACAGGTTTTACATCGACTAATTTTTGCTCTTTTGCATTAAGCAAAAAGCAAGATAAGAAAAATATTAAAAATATTTTTTTCATAAAAATCCTTTAATTTTTTTTAAATCTTGTATGAAATTTTTTTCATAACTTGGATTTTTTTCTATAAAATCTAAATCATAACTTGGCATTATGAAAAAATTTTTATAAGCAAAAACTTCACCTTTTAAAATGTGATAATCTTTAAATCCCAAGTTTTTAAATGTGTATTCTCCTAGACAAAGCAAAAAAGCAGGTTGAATCAGTTTTAGTTCGTTCCAGAAAAATGGTAAGCAAGATTGTAGCGAAAAATCATCAAATTTTCCATTACAAAAACATTTAAATAAATAAGAAAAATAAAAATCTTCATCGCAAAGCCCTAAAATTTGATAAATATAGTGTTTTAATTTTTCACCTTTTTTTGAATTAAGTAAAATTCCGCTTTCATTTTCACTCTTTTGCCCAAAAACATCAAGAATTAGCAATTTGACATTTTTTATCTTAGGTTCCATAAGACTAAATTTTCTTGTTTTGGAAAATTGGCATAAGGTGCAAGATGAAACAAGTTGTTTTAATTCTTGAAAATTTTGTACTTGTTCAAAGTGGTTTGTATGTGTATCAACAAAGTTAAATCCCATAGCTTTTAAATAATAAAGACTTCTTATCATAAATCACACAATTTTTCTAAATTTCCTCCACTTAGACGATAATTTCTCCATTGTTTAAGATGTTTAGCGTTTAAACTTTCATAAAAATTAATACCTAAAATATTATCATTTAAGCAAACCCAGTCGAGTCTTTTTAAATTTTCTTTTTTGCAAATTTCTCCTAAAAATTTAAACACAGCTTTTCCATAACCTTTTTTACGAAAATTTTCTCGTATATAAATATCTTCAAGATAAATTCCACCGCTGCCCCAAAAAGACGAAAAAGTATAAAAATAAATCATATAGCCTATAGTTTTTTCATTTTCTTTTAACAAAAAAGCACGAGCAAATTTATTTTTTAGTAAAGAATGTTCCAGTTTTTCTTTCGTGCATTGAAGAAAATCTAACATATCTTCGTATTTTGCAAATTCTATGATCATTTCTTGTAAAATATCTAAATCTTCTTGTCTTAAATCAATAATTTTAAATTCTGACATTTTTAACCTTTTAAAAATAATTTCAAAATTTATCAAAAGAATTTAAAAATTACTCTTAATCAAAAGCAATTTATAAGTAAGATTAAGATAAAATACAAGTTTATTTTATAATTTTTTAAGGAAAAATCAAATGAAAAGAACTTATCAGCCACATGGCACTCCAAGAAAACGTACTCATGGTTTTCGTGTTCGTATGAAAACTAAAAATGGTCGCAAGGTGATCAATGCAAGACGCGCTAAAGGTAGAAAAAGACTTGCTGTGTGAAAAATTTTGATAAATTTAGCACAAACGAGGAATTTTCATCTGTATACAAAATAGGTAAAAAATGGCATTGCGAAGGTGTGATTATTTTTTATCTGAATAGTTATGAAAAAAAAATAGCAGTTGTTGCTAGTAAAAAAGTTGGAAAAGCAGTGGTTAGAAATCGTTCAAAACGAATTTTAAGGGCTTTGTTTGCTAAGTTTGAAAGATATCTTCGAGATGGCAAATATATTTTTGTAGCTAAAAATGAAATCACTGAACTTTCTTTTTCTAGGTTAGAAAAAAATCTAAAATGGGGATTGAAAAAACTAGAATGTTTCAAATGATATGCCTAAAAATACTCCGTTTTTATCAGAAATTCTTAAGCCCTTTAAAACCCGCTGCTTGTAGGTATTATCCTAGTTGTTCTGAGTATGCGCTTTGGCAGTTTCAAAAAAAGAATTTTTTTCTAGCTTTTTTTTCTACTTTTTTTAGAGTTTTAAGATGCAACCCTTTTTTTAAAGGGGGTTTTGATTATCCTAGAGTTTCTAAAAATTTTTATCCTATAAATTTATGTTTTAAGCCTATATTTTTAGCAAAAAAACAACTTTGTTTTTTATATATACCTTATAAAAATAAAAGTTTTTATCTTATAAAAATCATCTTTAAAAGGACAAATCAGTGAATAATTCAAATAATATTTTTCAGCAAAAGCGTATACTTTTAGCTGTTATGATTTCTTTTTTATTTTTTGTTGTTTATGATTATTTTTTCATTCCAAAGCAACCTTTAAAAATAGAACAAAACATTACACAACAAAATCAACAAAACACAAGCATAAATAACACTCCTAATATACAAAATACCACCACAAATACTCCAAGTGCAGCTTTAGTTTCACAAGATAGTGTGATATCTAAGGTTCAAAGCAAGCATTTTGAAGCACAAATTGACTCTTTTGGTAGAATTTCTGCTTTTTATTTAAAAGATAAAAAATACCAAAATGAGAAAGGAGAATTTATAAATCTTGTTAGCAAGGAAAATAGTCCTTATCCTTTAGAAATGCGTTTTAGTGATCCAAGTATTAACTCAGAGGCTTTTAAAATTCCTTATGTTGCTAACGCTAGCAATCTTTTTGTTGATGAAAATGGAAGTCAAGTTTTAAAACTCACTCAAAATCTTTCTGGATTGAAAATCGAAAAAGATATTACTTTTTATCCAAAAGGAAATTATGAGATAGAAGTTAAACTCAGCAAGAATGCAAATTATTTTATAAGTCCAGGATATCGTCCAAATATTGCCGTAGATAGTTATACAGTTCATGGTGCTTTGGTAATGGATAATAAAGAAACCATCGAAACTTATAAAGATGGAGATGTAGAAAAGGATGAAAGTGCTAATAATGTCGTAATGACTTCGGCTTTTGATAGATACTATGCAACTTTCTTTTATAATTTTGATAAACCTTTAAATGTGGCAATCAGCAAGGATGCTAATCAAAACCCTATAGTTTTTGCTTATAGTGATAATGAATTTAAAGCAGGGGGCTATATAGGCTCTAAAGAACATGTGATTTTAAGAAGTATAGATCCACGCCTTGAAGCAGTTGTTGAATATGGTTGGTTTACTTTTATTGCTAAGCCTATGTTTGAGTTTTTGAATTTCTTGCATCAGTATATAGGAAATTGGGGTTGGGCTATCGTTGTGATGACTTTAATTGTGCGTATTATTTTATTCCCGCTAACTTATAAGTCTATGATTTCTATGAATAAACTTAAAGATCTTGCTCCTAAAATGAAAGATATTAGAGAGCGTTATAAAGGCGATCCACAAAAAATGAATATGCACATGATGGAGCTTTATAAAAAACATGGTGCAAATCCTATGAGTGGTTGTTTGCCTATACTTTTACAAATTCCTATTTTCTTTGCTATTTATCGCGTTTTGCTTAATGCTATTGAGCTAAAAGCAGCTCCTTGGGCGTTTTGGATACATGATTTATCGGTAATGGATCCTTATTTCATTTTGCCTATTTTAATGGGTGCAACGATGTTTTTACAACAACTTATTACACCTATGACTATACAAGATCCTATGCAAGCTAAGATTATGAAATTTTTACCAGTGATTTTTACTTTTTTCTTTATCACTTTCCCAGCAGGACTTACGCTTTATTGGTTTGTAAATAACCTTTGTTCTTTGGTTCAACAATGGGTTGTCAATAAAATATTTGCTAAAGAACATCACAAAAAACAAGCGGAGCATGAAAAATGAAAATCGAAGCCATTGATCTTCAAAGTGCCTTAACAGAAGCTTCAAGAAGTTTAGAATGTTCTGTGATGGACTTAGAATATGAGATTATTCAGCATCCAAGAAAAGGTTTTTTTGGATTTGGAAGAAAAAAGGCAATTATAGAGGCTAAGGCAAAAAAAAGGATTTTGAAAAAAAATCCTAAAAAAGAATTTACAAGTTCAAAAAATCACAAACCAGAAACACATGAGCCAAAACAAGAAAACAAGATTGAAACAAAAAATGAAAAAAATAAAAGCCAAAAAGAAAAATATACAGTAAAAAGTGATGAAATTTTTGATAGTTTTCATCGAGAAAGCAAAGGAGTGCGTAATACTCAGGATATTTTAGATGAGATTCGCATTCAGCTTGTAAAACTTTTAGAAAGCTCCCAGTTTAAAATAGAGCTTAGTGAACTTAGAATGTATGATGAAGATTGCGTTTTGATTCGATTGGATGGGGAAGATGCTGCTTTGATGATAGGTAAAGAAGCACATCGTTACAAGGCTATTTCTTATCTTTTACATAATTGGATCAATTTAAAATATAATCTTTTAGTGCGCCTTGAGATCGCTCAATTTTTAGAAAATCAAATTCAAGGTATGCAGCTTTATTTACAAAGCGTGATTGAAAAAATTAAAATTCATGGACGCGGACAAACCAAACCTTTAGATGGGGTTTTGATAAAAATCGCTTTAGAGCAGTTAAGAGCTGAATTTCCAGATAAGTATGTAGGAATTAAGCAAAATAATGATCAAAGATTTGTTGTAATAAACGACTTTTTCAAAAAAGATGAGTGATACTATAGCGGCTATTGCCACAGCTCATGGTGTGGGTTCGATTTCTATTGTAAGATTAAGCGGTGAAAGGGCTTTAGAATTTGCCTTAAAGCTTAGCCACAAAACCAAACTTACCCCACGCCATGCTACTTTTACAAAACTTTTTAATCAAAATAATGAAATTATCGATGAAGCTATAATGATATATTTTAAAGCCCCTTATAGTTTTACAGGGGAAGATATAGTAGAGTTTCAAACTCATGGAGGATTTAGTGTGAGTGAAGTTTTACTCGAAGAACTTGTGAGTTTAGGAGCAAGACTTGCTTTAGCAGGGGAATTTAGCAAAAGAGCGTGTTTAAATGGCAAAATGACTCCTTTAAAAGCTTTAAATATACAAGATCTCATACTTTCAAAATCTGCACTTGCAGCTAAAATTATAGCACGCAACATGCAAGGAAACTTAGGAAAACTTTTAGAAAAAATTCGCACAGATTTGGTTAAAACTTTAGCTTTTGTAGAAACTAGTATTGATTATGCTGATGATGATTTACCTTCTGATTTATTAGAACAAATTTCTACTATGTGTGAAGAAAATTCTAAAATTTTAAAAGAAATTTATACGCTTTCTCAAAGCAAAAAAGGACTCATAGAAGGTTTTAAAATCGCTATTGTAGGTAAGCCAAATGTAGGCAAATCTTCGCTTTTAAATGCCTTGCTTTCTTATGAAAGAGCTATTGTTTCAGATATAGCAGGCACCACTCGTGATACTATAGAAGAGAGCTTTAAATTAGGAACGCATTTATTACGCATTATAGATACAGCGGGTATTAGGGAAAGTAAAGATGTTATAGAACAAATCGGCGTAGCTTTAAGTAAAAAAAGTTTAGAAGATGCAGATATTATTTTGGCAGTCTTTGATGCTTCAAGAGTGCAAGATAAAGAAGATGAGAAAATTTTTGACTTATTAGCAAATACTGATAAAAAAATCTTTTGGATTTTAAATAAAAGTGATTTAGAAAATGTTTTCAAAAATACTCAAAATAAAAATTTTATCAAGCTTAGTGCTCAAAAAGACATCACTTTATTAAAAGAAGAATTGCAAAATTATTTTAATTCTTTTGATAGCGAAGGTATTATGGTAAGTTCTTTAGATCTTATTAATGCTTGTAAAATTTCAAGTGAAGCGATTTTTAGAGCTAAAGGGCTTTTAGAGGAAAGTTCTTTAGAACTTTTTGCTTTTGAGCTTAATTTAGCGATTAATGAACTTGCAAGATTTACCAAAGATTTTCAAAGAGATGAAATTTTAGACGAAATGTTTGGTAATTTTTGTTTAGGAAAATGAAAGGATAAAAATGGACAAAGAAACCATAAAAGCACATAAAATCAGTGATGAAGAATATACACAAATTTTAGAAATTTTAGGACGCGAGCCAAATTTATTAGAACTTGGGGTTATTTCTGCGATGTGGAGCGAGCATTGCTCTTATAAATCCAGTAAAAAATATCTTAATGGTTTTCCAACTAAAGCACCTTGGGTGATTCAAGGCCCAGGAGAAAACGCAGGGGTTATTGATATTGGGCAAGGTATGGCAGCAGTTTTTAAGGTAGAAAGTCACAATCATCCTAGCTTTATCGAGCCTTTTGCAGGTGCGGCTACGGGAGTAGGGGGAATTTTGCGTGATGTTTTTACTATGGGTGCAAGAGTGGTTGCAGGGCTAAATTCTTTAAAATTTGGCAATATTCATGATGAAAAATGCGGCAAACATCAAAAATACCTTGTTAAAGGTGTGGTAAATGGAATTTCTCATTATGGAAATTGCATGGGTGTGCCAACTATAGGTGGAGAATGTGCTTTTGATGAGTGTTTTAATGGAAATATCTTAGTTAATGCCTTTGCTTTAGGGGTTTGTAAAAGTGAAGATATCTTTTATGCTAAGGCTGAAGGTGTAGGAAATCCTGTGATTTATGTGGGTTCAAAAACAGGGCGTGATGGACTTGGTGGAGCGGTTATGGCAAGTGATAGCTTCAATGAAGAAAGCAAATCTTTGCGTCCTACAGTGCAAATTGGCGATCCTTTCAGTGAAAAACTTCTTATGGAAGCTTGTTTAGAGCTTTTTAAAACTGATTATATTGTGGGTATTCAAGATATGGGTGCTGCAGGGCTTACTTCAAGTTCTTTTGAAATGGCAGGAAGAAGTGGCAGTGGCATGAAACTTTACTTAGATAAAACTCCTATGCGTGAAAGCGGTATGACTCCTTATGAGTTAATGCTTAGCGAGTCTCAAGAAAGAATGCTTATTTGTGCGAAAAAAGGCTATGAAGATAAGGTTATAGAAATTTTCAAAAAATGGGATTTAGATGCTGTGGTTATAGGTGAAGTTACCAATACAGGAAAAATGGAGCTTTTTTGGCATGATGAGCTTGTAGGGCTTATTCCTATCGAGCCTCTAAGTGAAAAAGCGCCGATTTTAAGTCGTCCTATAAGTGAGCCAAAATATTTAAGTGAAATTAAAGATTATAAATTTGAGCTAAAATTAAGCATTCAAGAGCTTTTTATACAAATGCTTCAAAATGAAAATATTAACAACAAAGCTTTTATTTATGATCAATTTGATTCAAGTGTGCAAACCAATACTATAAAAGCTGATGGAAGATTAGGTGCTAGTGTTATTCGTATCAAAGAAAATGGTGCAAGTGTGGCTATGGCTATAGAATGTAACTCACGCTTAAATTATGTAAATCCTAAAATAGGAGCAGCTTTAGCAGTAGCTTCAGCAGGAAGAAAAGTTGCTTGCACGGGGGCTAAGCCTTTGGCAATAAGTGATTGTTTAAATTATGGAAATCCGCAAAATCCTGAAGTGATGTGGCAATTTGCACAAGGTTGCGAAGGCATTAAAGAAGCTTGTAAAGAGTTAAATACCCCAGTAGTAAGCGGCAATGTTTCACTTTATAATGAAACTGAAGGCGTAAGTATTTATCCAAGTCCTACTATAGTAAGCGTAGGGGTTTTAGAAGATGCAAATAAAACCTTAAAAGCTAATTTTGAAAAAGAAAATTTAAGTGTTTATCTTTTGGGTGAAAGTTTAGGGGAATTTGGTGGATCTATGGTAATGAAAATCCAAGATAAAAAAGTATCAGGAAGTCTTAAAGAGCTTGATTATAAAGCTGAAATTGCACTTTGGGATTTGCTTTATAAAGCCAATCAAAATTCTTTACTTGAGTGTGCCAATAGCGTAGGAATAGGGGGTATTGCTATGACTTTGGCAAAAATGTTTGCTATTTCTAGTGTGGGTGTAAATTTAACAAGTGGTTTTGATGATGAAAAAATGATTTTTGATGAGAGTGCAAGTCGTGCTATAGTAGGGCTTAGCAAAGAAAATGAAGAAGCTTTTTTAAATTTAGCCAAAGAATTTGGAGTAAAAGCTTATAAATTAGGTGTGAGTACAAGCCAAAAACATTTTAAACTTGATAACATTGAGTTAAGCAAGGCTGAACTTGACAAGCTTTATTTTGAAAGTTTTAAAGAGCAAATCCAATGACTTTAGTTTTAATTATACTCGTTATTTTGGTGTTTTACTGGTATTATAAAACTTGGGGAAAACAGGATTTTTTAAACTCAGCTACAAGAGGAGCCAAAGGCTTTGCTAAGGGTTTTGCTCGTGGGGTTATGGAAGAAAGAATGGATGAGTTTAAAAGGCGTATGAATTACTATGTTATCGCACTTTTGGCAAAAATTGCAAAAAGTGATGGTAGGGTAAGTGAAAATGAAGCTGAAATGATCAAAGATCTTTTAGATGCAAATGCCAAAGATGAAAAAGAAAGAGCTTTTTTAAAAGCAAGTTTTAATGAACATAAAGAAAATTTAAGTGATGCTTTTTATGTGGCAAAAGATTTTTTAAAAGAAGTGCCTTTGCCTAAAAATGAGCGTTTTAATGTCTTGCGTGTGCTTGTTTTTATGGCTTTAATCGATGCAGATTTTAATGCTAAAAAGCGTGAAATTTTAGAGCAAATCGCTAAAGCCTTTGATATAGCAAAAAGCGAATTAGACGCTTTTATAGCAAGTCTTTCAAATTTAAAAAGTACTAAAAAAGAATTAAGCCTTGATGAAGCTTTTGCTATTTTAGAACTTTCAAATAATGCAGATTTAAATGCAGTAAAAAAACAATACCGCAATTTAGCAAAAAAATATCATCCTGATATTTTAAATGCAAACAATGTTAGTGAAGAAGAGCTTAAAATCGGTGTAGAGAAATTTCAAAAAATCAACGAAGCTTACGAAAAAGTTAAAAAACATTTAGAAAGGTAAAAATGAGAGCATTACTTAGTGTGAGTGATAAAGAAGGCATAGTAGAATTTGGCAAAGAGCTTGAAAATTTAGACTTTGAGATTCTTTCAACAGGCGGGACTTTTAAGCTTTTAAAAGAAAATGGAATAAAAGTTATAGAAGTGAGTGATTTTACAAAGAGTCCTGAGCTTTTTGAAGGGCGTGTGAAGACTTTGCATCCTAAGATTCACGGTGGGATTTTACACAAAAGAAGCGATGAAAATCATATCAAACAAGCAAAAGAAAATGAAATTTTAGGCATTGATCTAGTTTGTGTAAATTTATATCCTTTTAAAAAAACCACTATTATGAGTGATGATTTTGATGAAATTATAGAAAATATCGATATAGGTGGGCCTGCGATGATAAGAAGTGCAGCAAAGAACTATAAAGATGTGATGGTACTTTGCGATCCGCTTGATTATGAAAAAGTGATTGAGACTTTAAAAAAAGGTCAAAATGATGAGAATTTTCGTTTAAATTTGATGATAAAAGCTTATGAGCATACGGCAAATTATGATGCTTATATTGCAAATTATATGAATGAACGCTTTAACGGAGGTTTTGGAGCGAGTAAATTTATAGTAGGGCAAAAAGTATTTGATACAAAATATGGAGAAAATCCACATCAAAAAGGGGCTTTATATGAGTTTGATGCCTTTTTTAGTGCAAATTTCAAAGCCCTTAAAGGCGAAGCAAGTTTTAATAATCTAACCGATATTAACGCAGCTTTAAATTTAGCTAGTAGTTTCGATAAAGCTCCAGCTATTGCTATAGTAAAACATGGAAATCCTTGCGGTTTTGCTATAAAAGAAAATTTAGTACAAAGCTATATACATGCTTTAAAATGCGATAGCGTTAGTGCTTATGGAGGAGTGGTTGCAATCAATGGAACTCTTGATGAGGCTTTAGCAAATAAAATCAATGAAATTTATGTAGAAGTAATCATCGCAGCCAATGTAGATGAAAAAGCTTTAGCTATGTTTGAAGGTAAAAAACGCATTAAAATTTTCACTCAAGAAAGTCCATTTTTAATCCGCAATTTTGATAAATATGATTTTAAACATATTGATGGGGGTTTTGTATATCAAAACAGCGATGAAGTTGGCGAAGATGAGTTTAAAAATGCAAAGCTTATGAGTCAAAGAGAGGCAAGTAAGGAAGAATTAAAAGATCTTGAAATCGCCATGAAAATAGCAGCATTTACCAAATCAAACAATGTTGTTTATGTAAAAAATGGCGCTATGGTGGCTATAGGCATGGGTATGACAAGCAGAATCGATGCAGCAAAGGTAGCAATCGCTAAAGCTAAAGAAATGGGGCTTGATTTGCAAGGTTGCGTTTTAGCAAGTGAAGCCTTTTTTCCTTTTAGAGATAGCATAGATGAAGCAAGTAAAGTAGGGGTTAAAGCTATAGTAGAACCAGGCGGAAGTATAAGGGATGATGAAGTGGTAAAAGCAGCTGATGAGTATGGTATGGCGCTTTATTTCACAGGAGTAAGACATTTCTTACATTAAGTTTAATGGAATGTTATGTTTTTTACACATAATTCAATAAAAATTAAATAAATTATGTGTAAAATATTTCCGAAAAATTTTATTTTTAGGAAACTACGATGTTTAAAACTATAGGATTTAAGGTTTCTGCTGCAATTTTTGTGGTGTTGCTTATAAGTTTCATTGTAATGCAAGTGATTTTAAATTTGGATTTTAAAAATACTGCCAATAAAATGAGCAGGGCAAATTTAAATACCGTAAGTACTTCTGTTTTTCAAACAATGAGAATGGCTATGAATTTAGGAGATCCTGAAAAAATTAAAGAAGCCATTGAAGATGTAAAAAGTATAGAGGGTATTAGTGATATTAAAATTTATCCTTCAAAAGATACTATGGATCTTTTTGAGATGAAAGCCCCTCAAATTTCAAATGATAAGCGTATTATAGAACAATTTTCAAATCCTAAAATTCAATCTTTGAAAGAAAATATAAATTTAAGATTGATACGCCCTTTGATTGCAGATGAAAGTTGTGTTACTTGTCATGAAATGCTAATACAGGAAGTGTGATTGGGGTTATGGATATATCACATTCTTTAGAAGGTGTTTAAAAAGATATAAGCAAAACCGGTCAATCTTATATTATAATATTTACTATTGCTTTGATTTTTACCCTTTGTGGTGGTTTTTAATGCTTAAAGTTGTTGTTGGAAAGCCCGTTTTAGAGCTTTTAAATCATGCTAAAGAATTAGCTCAAGGAAGCGGCAATTTTAAAAGCTCGTATTTCAGTTAAAGGTCAAGATGAAATTGCTTTAGCTTGTGGATATATCAATCAATTTATCGAAAAAACTCACAAGGCAGTTAGCAGTGCAAGTCATAATTTAAAAAATGTAGAAAAACAAAGCAATCTTTTAAATTCAAATGCTATTTTTTAAGTGATATCAGTTCACAAAGTCATAAGCAAATAGATCAAAGTTTTAAACTTGGTGCAAATGTTGGCAATGAACTTAGAGAACTTGCTAGTTTGTCAAATAAGGCAAATAGTGCCAATGAAAAATCCTTTTTATTATTAGAGCAAATGCTTAAATCTTTGTTTAATGTTGCTAATAAAGTATCAATAGTATCCCAAAATGAAAATGAATTGGCTAAAAAAGTTGAAAACATGGTCAATCAAGCAGGTAATATACAAAAAGCAACTCAAATGATGGATAAGATCGCAGATAAAATAAAATTACCATCCCTAAATGCTGGCATAGAAGTAGCTAGGGCTGGTGCATTTGGACTAGGTTTTTCTGTAATTGCTGAGGATGATAGGCAGTTGGCTCAGAACAGTGAAGAATTTTTGGGAAATGTAGCTCAAATTACAAAAGAGCTTTTGCAAAGTATTAATGAGGTTAACGCAGAATTAAAGAAAAATACTCAAAGTATACAAGCTTTAAATGATGACACCGCTTTATTGGTTGATGATGCTAATGAGGTTAAATTATGTAACGAAGATGCTAGGGCTTTGGTAACTCAATGTACTGAAAAAATAAAAATTTCCCAAGAGAATATATAAAATTTACTTTCTCGTATGCAAGAAAATGTTGAAGTAAGTGAAAAGAATGAAGAAATTTCTAAAATTCTACTTCAAGTTGTAGATGAGTTAAAAATAGTGTGTCATAATCTCGAAAGCGAACTTAACCAATTTTAAATTTAAAGGAATAAAATGAAAAAAACGCTTCAAATTGCTTTAGCTGCAACTTTTTTTGCAGGTTGTGCTAGTACTTCTGTTACTTCATCTACTTCTAAAGGTAATAATGAACTTGTACAAAATCAGCTTTTCAAAATAGAAAAAATTATAGTTAATGGTAAAACTTTTGATCCAAAAAACGCAGAGGAAAGTCCAAATATTAGTTTTGAAAATAATAAATTTTATGGTTATTCAGGGTGTAATCGTTTTTTTGGTTCTTATCAAACTAAGGCGGATACTTTGCAAATCGAAGGTGATCGCGTAGCTTCAACTCAAATGCTTTGTCATCCAATGGATGTAATGGATTTTGAAAATTCTTTCCTTTCAAATTTCAAAGGAATTTTTAAAATTTCAAATGAAAATGGAAAACTTGTTTTAAGTAATGATGAAATGAAGATCTTTTTTAAATAATACCCTAAAGCCTCGAAATATCGAGGTAATCTTCTTAAATTTGACAAAAGTCTAAAAAATGATACAATTATAATTTTATTATCAAAAAAGGTAGTTAAATGATAAAATCAATTCCTGAATGGAGTGAGCAAGAATACCTCATGCTTTCTTTACCCCATGAAAAAAGCGATTGGAATCCCTACTTAGAGGAAATTTTGCAAAGTTATAAAGAATTTGTAAAAGTGGTAAGTGAATTTCAAAAAGTTTTACTTATAGCTCCTAAACAGAGTGATTTTGAAAATTTTAAAGATATAAAAAATGTAGAGTATTTTAAATGTGATACCAATGATACTTGGATACGCGATTTTGGAGCTATAGATATAATAGAAAATGGTCGTTTAAAGGCTCTTGATTTTACTTTTAATGCTTGGGGAAATAAATTTCAAAGTGAGCTTGATAATGCTGTAAATTCTAAGCTTTTTAAAGAGAAATTTAAAGAGGAACTTAAAAAGGTTGATTTTATTTTAGAAGGAGGAAGTATTGACTTTAATGGAGAGGGTGTGATGCTTACAAGCTCTCATTGTCTTTTAAATGAAAATAGAAATTCTCATCTAAACAAAACCCAAATTGATATAAAATTAAAAGAAATTTTTGGTTTAAAGCAAATTATTTGGCTAGAAAATGGTTTCATAAAAGGTGATGATACAGATCATCATATCGATACCTTAGCAAGATTTATAGATAAAAATACCATAGCATATTGTATTTGTGAAGATGAAGAGGATGAACATTATTTGCCTTTGCAAAAAATGAAAGAAGAGCTTAAAAAAACAGGCTTTGATTTAGTAGAACTTCCTATACCTAAGCCTTTATACTATGAAGGAAGAAGATTGGGCGCAACTTATGCGAATTTTGTTTTTATAAATAATGCTTTAATTGTGCCTTTTTATAAGGATAAAAATGATGAAATCATAGCTAAAAGACTTTCTAAAGCTTTACCTAGTCATAAAATTATAGGAGTAGATGCAAGAGTGTTTTTACGACAAAACGGTTCTTTGCATTGTTCTTGTCAAAATCGTTTCAAAGGTTTAAGATGAGTTTGCAAAAAAAAGCAACTCTTGTAGCAAGTTTATGTGCCATTGTTTTAGCCTTGGTTAAATTTATAGTAGGCTTAACAAGTGGTTCTGTTGCAGTACTTTCAAGTGCGATTGATTCTTTAATGGATTTTGCTATTTCTGCTTTTAATTTTTTGGCTCTTAAAAAAAGCTCACAAAAGGCGAATGAAAATTATAATTTTGGTTTTTCTAAAATTGAAGCTTTAATGGGTTTGTTAGAAGGTGTTTTTATAGTTGGCGTGGGGATTTTTATTTTTTATGAGAGTATTTTAAAGATTTATTATAAAGAAGAAATTAAAGATTTAAATTCAAGCATCTATGTGATGATTTTTGCTTTAATTATGACTTTTTTTCTTGTACTTTTTTTAAATTATGTAGCTAAAAAAACCAAAAGTTTAATTATAGAAAGTGATGCTTTGCATTACAAAACAGATTGCTTAACCAATGCTTGTACTTTAGGGGCTTTGGTTTTGATTTATTTTACAAATTTACATATTATTGATGCTATTTTTGGGATAGTGATCAGTCTTTATACGGCATTTTCTGCTTTTAAAATCATTAAAAAAGCTTTAGCTTTTTTAATGGATGAGGCTTTACCTAAGGAACAAGTGGATAAAATTTGTACTTTGATTTCTAATAATCCTGAAATAATTTCCTATCATGAATTAAAGACGCGTAAAACTCCAAGTTGTAATTATTTAAGCGTGCATTTGGTTTTTTGCCCTATAATTTCGCTTTTAAATGCGCATAAAATTTCAGATGAAATAGAAGAAGGTGTGCGTAAGATGTTTGAAAATGAAAAATGGGATATACAAATTCATTTAGATCCTTATGATGATGCAGAACAAGAAAGGCAAAGACAATGAAAATCGCTTTAATACAACAAAAATTTCATTTAAATAAAGAACAAACTATAAAAAAAACTTGCGAATTTATAGAAGAAGCCTCTAAACAAGGAGCTGAGCTTGTTTGCTTAGGAGAACTTCATCAAAGTGAGTATTTTTGTCAAAGTGAAAATGTGGATTTTTTTGACTATGCTAATGATTATGAAAAAGATGTGAAATTTTGGGCAAATATAGCTAGAAAAAATCAAATAGTGCTTATTGCTTCATTGTTTGAAAAACGAAGTGCCGGACTTTATCATAATACTGCAGTGGTTTTTGAAAAAGATGGTTCTATAGCAGGCAAATATCGCAAAATGCACATACCCGATGATCCTTGTTTTTATGAAAAATTTTATTTTACTCCTGGAGATTTGGGTTTTGAACCTATAAATACAAGTTTAGGTAAGCTTGGAGTGCTTATTTGTTGGGATCAGTGGTATCCTGAAGCAGCAAGAATTATGGCTTTAAAAGGAGCTGAGATTCTTATTTATCCCACGGCAATTGGTTGGTTTGATAAGGATAAAGATGAAGAAAAACAAAGACAGCTCAATGCTTGGCTTGGCGTACAAAAAGGACATGCTATAGCTAATGGTTTATATGTAGTAGCTATCAATAGAGTAGGTTTTGAAAAAGATGTAAGCGGGATAGAAGAGGGCATTAGATTTTGGGGAAATTCTTTTGTTTTTGGCCCTCAAGGTGAAGAACTTTGTCTTTTAGATTCTCAAAACGAATGTGTAAAAATCATAGAAATAGATAAAAAAAGAAGTGAAAATGTGCGTCGTTGGTGGCCTTTTTTGCGAGATAGACGCATAGAATATTTTGCAGATTTAACTAAAAGATTTATTGATTAAATCAATAAATCTTATTTGTTTTGTATATTTTCAAGATAGCTTTTTATTTGCTCTTTTTCTTGTTCATTTAAATTTATAAAACTTATTTCTTTAAGTCTTGATAAAAGCAAATTATCTTCTAAAATTTCATTTTTTCCTATTTCTAAAGAAGTGATGACGCTAGAACTTATGAGAAGTCTTTGGGTTGCATCTTTTCTTAAGCCCCATATATTATGTATGGCAATATTATTATCTGTAATTTGTCCTGCATAAAGCATAATATGTCCAGGTAAATAAAGTAAGCTTAAATAAGCTTTTCCAAAGCGGTTTAAAAAATCTTTTTTTTGAGAATTGCTAAGAGTGCTTATATCAAAATGATTAAAAGAATTTTTTTGTGCAGCTGAATTTCTTGGTAGATAAAGTCCAAAAGCTGAAAAGATATCACGAGTTAGTAAAGAACAATCTCTTTCAAAATTATAACCGCCCCAGCCATAAGGCAAATTTAAAACTTGTGAAAGTTGATTTTTTAAATTTTTATCATTGAATTGTAAAGGAAATTTAGATACATCTTTTTTAGAAATTTTATATTTTTTAGAACCTATTTTTCCATAAAAATAGTTTTTATCTTCTTTGTAGTAAGGATAGATAGCACCAATTCTACTTTCAAAGAAAAATTTACCATCCTCGCTATAGATAGCAAATTTTTCTTTTAGTGGTGTGATAAAGTTGAGATTTTCATAGATTTTCGCTCTATCGTTTGAGAAAAATTCCAAATTTTTACTTTCAACAAATCCAAATCCAGCTTCACCTAAAACAAAAGCATAACGCTTATCTTTACTAAAATGTGAAATTAAGACAGGGGATCCAGTATTTAAAATGCCATCGCTTGCATAGTCAAAAGGAATTCCTTCATTTTCAAAAAAAGGATTTTTTAAGATAGCTCTTTGGGTTGGAAGATTTTTAATGATTGTATTTTGGATAATTAAAGCTTTTTGATTAAGTTTACCGAATTCTTGGATATTTGCGTTATTTATAGCGTTTTTAAACCATGAAAGTGGAATAATTTGTTTATTGAAAAAATAATAAGTATTTTTTGAATTTAAATATAAAGGAAAGGACCAAAAAATATTTTGTCCTTTGTAATTTTTAAATGAATCATGCCAAGGATTAAAGAAATGTTTTTTATATCGTTTTACATCAAAATTAATATTGTAAGTAAATTGTGGTAAAATGCTTACATTTTGTTCGTATTCAAGTTTTGCATAATGTTGATTTTCATTTTTTTGTTCTAAATTTTCATGATGAAGCGAAGTTAAATTTTTTGTTGAACAAGCTGTTAAAAATAGCACTATAAAAGTAAAATATAAACAAGATTTCATAATCAACCTTTTAGAAAAAATAGTTATAATTAAAGCTAAGGAAATATAATGCTTGATAAACTAGAAAAAATTTTAGCTTATGATAATGTTTTTTTAAGTGGTGGCGCTGGAGTTGGTAAAAGCTTTTTGACAAATGAGCTTATCAAATCTTATAGAAAACAAAAAAAATTAGCCATAGCTCTTGGTTCTAGTGCTCTATCGGCGTTTAATATAGGCGGTGTTACTTTACACAGCTTTTTTTGTTTAGGGTATTGTGATGATATGATGAAATTAAGCGCATTGGATCGCAATCAAAAACAAAAAGAAAAATTAACAAAACTTAAAGAGCTTTTAAAAACGATTGAGCTTATTATTATCGATGAAATTTCCATGGTTAGCGCAAATGTTTTTGAAATGATAGGCTTTAGACTTAAAAATTCTCAATTTAATGGAAAAATTTTAGTTGTTGGAGATTTTTTTCAACTGCCTCCAGTAATTAAAGAAAAAAAAGAAACTTTATTTAACCATTCTTATTATGCTTTTTCTTCATTTTTTTGGCAAGATTTAAATTTTAAGAATATTAAACTTTCTCAACCTAAAAGAACGCAAAATATGGAATTTTATAACCATTTATCTTTGATTAGACAAGGTTTTTTAGATGAAAAAATTTTAAGCTTTTTTGAATCTTTGCGAATTGATTATAAAGAATTAGAAAATTTAGAAGATGATTATACTTTACTTTGTGGTATCAATAAAAAAGTAAACAATATCAATCAAGAAAAATTAAGCAAACTTGAGACCCCGCTTGTATGCTTTAAGGCTCAGGTTAAAAAAGAAGATAAGAGAATAAAAGATGAAGAGCTTGATTCTTGGATTAGAAGCTTAAATATATTGGAAGAATTAAATATTAAAATAGGCGCTCGTATTATTTTTTGCGTAAATAATTGGGATAAGAATTATTATAATGGAGAGCAAGGTATTATAGAAGATATTCTTTATGAAGAGGAGAAAATTTATATTAGCATTATTAAAAATAATGGGATGAAAATTTTACTTGAACCTTATACTTTTTTCATGGAAGAACTTGAGCAATCAGGTAAAGATTTTGTTGTTAATATTCTCGCAAGTGTTACACAGTTTCCTATTAAATTAGCTTATGCTATTACTATACACAAATCACAAGGTATGAGTATTGAAAAATTAGTGTGTGATATTGATCATATTTTTGAAAATGGACAGCTTTATGTCGCTCTTTCTCGCGCTACAAACCCAAATACTTTAAAAATTTATTCTACAAAAAAGATAAATTTTGGATTTTATTTTGCTAATATTTTAAAAATAGATTCTAATGTGATTGAATTTTATAAAAAACATAATTTTTTAGATCTCGAAATACAAGAACAAATCATTTAAAGGCATTAAATGAAAAAAATATTTTTAAGTGTTTTTTTGGTTTTGAGTTTAAATGCTCAAAATCTTGAAATAGATAAAATAAGAACAGATTTGTATTCTAAAAGTGGGACAAATGTTCTTAAAAAAGTTGAAATTTCTTTGGAATTTGATGGGAATAATTTAAAAGAAAATGAAAATAAGTTAATTGATGCTGTAAATACAGTAATTTCAGGGTTTTTTTACGAAGATATTTTTACAGAAATTGGAAAAAATAATTTCAAAAAAACTTTAGAAAAATTTTTAGATAAGAAGTATAAGATTGAATTAGATGATATATATATCATATCTTTAAGCGGAGTGGAAAAATTTGATTTAGAGGAGTTTAAACGCTTTTTAGAAAGTACTGAGGCTAAAGAGAAGGGTATGGGTAGCGAGGTAAAAAAAGCACTTGAAAACTTAGAAGTTCCTAAAACTCAAGTTCCTAGTGTTGAAAAGATCCCAACTCCTAGTGTTCCAAATTTAGAAGTCAAGCAAGTTGAACAGCTTTTCAAAGATCCAGATGAAGAAAATAAAAATGACAATGGAGAAATCAATATAGATAATTTAAATACACCTAAAATGACTCCAGATATAGAAGAAAAAATTAAAAGAGATTTAATCGCCAATCCTCCACAAATATTCAAAGAAAATAACGCAAGCAAGCCTTATCATTTGCCACAAACAGGCTATGATATAAAGCTTGATGAAAATTCAACGCAAAATTAGCGAACTATATCATAATTTTGCGGAATTTTTGCCTTGAAAATATCGGAGTTGATTTTTGGATTTTTAATTTGATTGTTTAGATTGATTATAACATCATTTTCAAATTCATCTTTATAGGATATGCTTTGAATTTGCTCTTCATTAAGCTTAATTGTATAGTTTATATTATCATATTTTGCTGCAAGTTTATCCTTATCTATAAGACTTGCTTTTTTGAAAATTTCATTAAGATTTGGAATGTTATCAAGATGAGAGAAAATGACTTGTTCTAGATCGTGCTCTACTATGGTTACTTGATTTTTGTTGATATAAATCTCTTTTTTACTAGGAGTATCATAACTCCAATATGCTTGATCTTTGCTCAGTATAAAATGCCCAGAATAAGAAAGTGTAGAGTTTTTGGATTTCACTATTTGGGTAAAATTGCTTGAAAAGGTATTAAAATTAAGATCAAGGGCAAAAAGTTGTCCTATAAAAATAAAAAATATCAAGAATGTTTTTTTCATTTATTTTCCTTAAAAAATATATTTTTTATGTCATTCTAGCTAATTTTAATTAAATAATCGTTATAATGATAGTTTGAAAAATTTATAAAGGTTTAAAAATGTTTTTAAATACTTTAAAAGCCGTGTTTGGCACAAAAAATGATCGTGAAGTTAAGAAATATTTCAAGCGTGTAGCACAAATCAATGCTTTAGAAGGCAACTATCAAAATTTAAGCGATGATGAATTAAAAGCCGAATTTGCAAAATTTAAAGAGCAAATTTTAAGCGGAGAAAAAAACGAAAATGATGTTTTAAATGATGTTTTTGCTATAGTCAGAGAGACAGGTAAGAGAACTTTAAATATGCGTCATTTTGATGTGCAGTTAATCGGTGGTATGGTTTTGCACGATGGAAAAATCGCAGAAATGAAAACAGGAGAAGGTAAAACTCTTGTAGCAACCTTACCTGTTGTTTTAAATGCCATGAGTGGCAAAGGCGTACATGTCGTTACAGTAAATGATTATCTAGCCAAAAGAGATGCTGAGCAAATGAGTGCGATTTATAATTTTTTAGGTTTTAGTGTTGGCGTGGTGCTTTCTTCTCAAAATAGTGATATAGAACACAAGCAAGCTTATGATTGTGATATTACTTATGGAACCAATAATGAGTTTGGTTTTGATTATTTGCGTGATAATATGAAATTTTCAAAAGCTGAAAAAGTTCAAAGAGAGCATAATTTTGTTATCGTAGATGAAGTAGATAGTATTTTAATTGATGAGGCAAGAACTCCGCTTATCATCAGTGGTCCTACAAATCGTACTTTAGATGGTTATATTAAAGCCAATGAAGTAGCTAAACAAATGCAAAAAGGTGAAGCAGTTTTACCCCCTGCAAAACCTGAGGGTGATTTTGTAGTAGATGAGAAAAATCGTAATATTTTAATTACAGAAGCAGGTATTGCTAAGGCTGAAAAACTTTTTGGCGTAGAAAATTTATACAGTCTTGATAATGCTATCTTAGCTCATCAGCTTGATCAAGCCTTAAAAGCACATAATCTTTTTGAAAAAGATGTGCATTATGTTTTAAGAAGTAATGAAGTTATCATCGTTGACGAATTTACAGGGCGTTTAAGCGAAGGACGTCGTTTTAGCGAAGGATTGCATCAAGCTTTAGAAGCTAAAGAAAATGTAAAAATTCAAGAAGAAAGCCAAACTCTAGCAGATATTACTTTTCAAAATTATTTTAGAATGTACAATAAACTTGCAGGTATGACAGGAACTGCACAAACAGAAGCGACTGAATTTTCTCAAATTTATAGTTTAGATGTTATTTCTATACCGACAAATATTCCTATTAAAAGACAAGATAAAGATGATCTTATCTATAAAACTCAAAATGAAAAATTCAAAGCTGTAATTGAAGAGATTAAAAAAGCCAATGCTAAAGGTCAGCCTGTACTTGTAGGAACCGCAAGTATAGAGCGCAGTGAAGTTTTTCACAATATGCTTGTAAAAGAGAAAATCCCTCATCATGTTTTAAATGCTAAAAATCACGAGCAAGAAGCTTTAATTATTCAAGATGCGGGAAAAAAAGGTGCAGTGACTATCGCTACAAATATGGCAGGTCGTGGCGTGGATATAAAAATCGATGATGAGATAAGAGCTTTGGGTGGACTTTATATCATTGGTACAGAAAGACACGAAAGCCGTAGGATTGATAATCAACTTCGTGGTCGTGCCGGAAGACAGGGTGATCCAGGTATTAGCCGTTTTTATTTGAGTTTGGAAGATAATCTTTTAAGAATTTTTGGTGGAGATCGTATCAAAAATATTATGGATCGCTTAGGTATACAAGAGGGTGAACATATAGAATCAAGGATTGTAACAAGAGCGGTTGAAAATGCGCAAAAAAAAGTTGAAAGCTTACATTTTGAAAGTAGAAAGCATTTGCTCGAATATGATGATGTAGCCAATGAACAAAGAAAGACTATCTATCGTTACCGTAATGAACTTTTAGACGAAGAATATGATATCAAAACCAAAATTTCACAAAATATCGCAGAATACAGTGCTTATGTCATGAATGATTTTATGATCGAAGAAAGTGGAACAGAATTAAATTTTGAAAATTTAAAAGCTAAAATTTTGGATGAATGTTCCATTGAACTTAAACAAAGTGATTTTGAAAATCTTAGCTTGATTGAAATGCAAGAAAAACTAAGCGAAATACTAGAAAAATCATACGATGAAAAAATGTCAAAATTGGATTCTAAACAGCTTCATCACATAGAGCGCATTTTATATTTGCAAGTTTTAGACAATGCTTGGCGTGAGCATTTATATCAAATGGATATTTTAAAAACAGGTATAGGACTTCGCGGATATAATCAAAAAGATCCTTTAGTAGAATACAAAAAAGAAAGTTATAATCTTTTTTTAGAGCTTGTTAATCGTATCAAATTTGATAGCATCAAATTGCTTTTTAGTGTGAAATTTAACCAAGAAGAAGCACAAAATTTAGAAGAAAAAGCAAATCAAGAAAATGAAGCTTTATTTGAAAAATCAGTAGAAATGGGTGCTAGTGAGGATAATTTAGGCGAAGCTGAATTTAAAAAAGTTCCACGCAATGCTCCTTGTCCTTGTGGAAGCGGTAAAAAATTTAAAGAATGTCATGGAAAAAGTGGGCCTAAACAAGGAATTTTAGCTTGAAAAAAAGCGTTTTAAAATATCTACTTTTTAAATACTTAAGATTTGATAAAGAGCAACCCTTTATCAATCTCTCTATGCTTTTAGCTTTTCTAGGAGTTTGTGTAGGACTTTGTGTTTTGCTTGTAGCTATGGCAATTATGAATGGTTTTGATAAAGAATTTGAAAAACGCTTTTTTGTGATGAATTATCCTATTACTATTTTGCCTAAATTCTACGCTCCTGTAAATGATGAATTTATAGATGAGTTAAGAAAAACATTTCCAAATTTGTTATTTAGCCCTTATTTAAGCACTCAAGTTGTTGTAAAGGGAGATAATCGTTTTGAAGGTGGTGTGCTTTTTGGCGTTAATTTTAATGATGAAAAAAAAATAAACGAAGTGGTTGCTAAAGCTTTAAAGGATGAGAATTTAAGTGGTTTTGATATACTTGTAGGATCAGCACTTACTGATGAATTTGGTTTGCATAAAAATGACAAACTTTCACTTATTTTTTCAAATCTTAATCCTAGTGGATTTTCTTTAGTACCGCAAACTAAACGTTTTGATGTTAAAGCGCGTTTTACTTCAGGGCTTGCATTTTATGATAAAGCTTATATGTACACAGATGTTGATGCATTGAAAAAAGTACTTGGAATACCTAAAAATCCAAATTATGATGGAATTCATGTATATAGCGATAATGCTTTTAAGGATGTTGAAAAAATTAAATCTTATTTAAAAGATGATTATGCTGTGGTGGGTTGGTGGGAGCAAAATAAAAATTTTTTTTCAGCCTTAGAACTTGAAAAAAGAGCGCTTTTTATAGTGTTGATGCTTATTATTTTGGTTGCAAGTTTAAATATAGTAAGTTCTTTATTGATGATAGTAATGAATCGTCGCAGTGAAATAGCACTTTTACTTGCTCTAGGTGCAAGCAAAAATGAGGTAAAAAAGAGTTTTTTTGCCTTAGGTATGCTTATTGGTGGTGGTGGTATGATAGTGGGTGTGGTACTTGCATTTTTTGCTTTATGGCTTTTGGGAAATTTTGATATTGTAACTTTACCTGTTGATGTTTATGGAACCAGTAAATTACCACTTGATTTGTCTTTAATGGATTTTTCTTTAACCATTGTGGGTGCTTTAATAATCATAGCTTTATCATCTTTTTATCCTGCAAAAAAAGCAACTCAAATTAATATTTTAGATACTTTAAGAAATGAATAAATTGTAATTTTGGAGATTTTTATTGTCTTTGTTTACTCAAAAAAATAAGAATTTTAAACCTTTAAAACCTCTATCAAAGTCAAAAATAATCACTAATTTAATTCTTTTGATTTTATTTTTAATATTGTTTTGTTATTGTAGTTTTAGTATAAGTGCTTATCATTTTGATTTTAGCGCAATTACAACCTATAAAGAAAAATTTCTTCAAGGTTTTTTAAATACTTTAATAATCAGTTTTTTTTCTTTATTGTTGAGTATAATTTTGGGTGGAGTTTTTTGTGCTTTTTCTTTAAGTTCGATTGTTTTTTTAAGATTTTTATCTACATTTTACATAGAGCTTGTCAGAGGAACCCCTTTACTAGTGCAGGTATTATTGATATATTATATCATTGCAAATAATTTAGGACTTGATAATCGATATGTGGCTGGAGTTATTATTTTATCATGTTTTTCTGCTGCTTACTTAGCTGAAATATTTAGAGCTGGAATTTTAAGTATTTCTATATCTCAGCTTGAGAGCGCTAGGGCTTTAGGGTTAAAAGAGATGCAGGTTTTTGCGTATGTAATTTTTCCCCAAGCTTTAAAAAATATTTTAGCACCGCTGAGTGGACAATTTGCAAATTTAATTAAAGATAGTTCCTTATTAAGCGTTATTGCTGTAAATGAATTAACCCAAAGTGCGCAAGAGATAAATTCTTATACTTTTGCTACTCTTGAAGCTTATGTAATTTTGGCTATTACATATCTTGTTTTGACTTTACCTATAAGTATATTTTCTCGTTATTTGGAGAGAAAATGCCAAAAATGATTTAAAAAAGCTTGACAAATAGAGCTAATTTTGGCATAATCACATTTTTATTTCAGAAAATGTCTCGTTAGCTCAGCCGGTAGAGCATCTCCCTTTTAAGGAGGGGGCCGTTGGTTCGAATCCAACACGGGACACCATTATAAAGGTCGCTTAGCTCAGTTGGTAGAGCGCCACCCTTACAAGGTGGATGTCATAAGTTCGAGTCTTATAGTGACCACCATTTTATAAAATCATAAATAGGTTTTATAATCTCTACTTCTTTACTTTGGATGCAGCGGTAGTTCAGCTGGTTAGAATGCCGCCCTGTCACGGCGGAGGTCGCGGGTTCGAGCCCCGTCCGCTGCGCCATATTGTCTCGTTAGCTCAGCCGGTAGAGCATCTCCCTTTTAAGGAGGGGGCCGTTGGTTCGAATCCAACACGGGACACCATTTTTATTGTTAGGGTTATGACCCTTTCGTCTAGTGGCCCAGGACAACACTCTCTCTGTGTGGAAACAGAGGTTCAAATCCTCTAGGGGTCGCCAATCATAGGTCGCTTAGCTCAGTTGGTAGAGCGCCACCCTTACAAGGTGGATGTCATAAGTTCGAGTCTTATAGTGACCACCATTTTATAAAATCATAAATAGGTTTTATAATCTCTACTTCTTTACTTTGGATGCAGCGGTAGTTCAGCTGGTTAGAATGCCGCCCTGTCACGGCGGAGGTCGCGGGTTCGAGCCCCGTCCGCTGCGCCATCTTGCTTGGTAACAATTTTATAAGTATAATTTACAAAATAATAAAAAATAGAGCTAAGGAAAAAAATGCTTATTATTGGACATAAATTATTAAAAAATTTAGATTTTTCTTTTATTGAAAGTGTTGAAGAAGTTAAAGATAATAAAGTTTATTGTATTGTTTATGATGAAAAATTGATTTCTTATTTAAGTCAAAATGATTTTGAATTTGCTATTTTAGTTCAAAATAAAGATGAGATATTTTTAGCCAATGCTTTAGGAGCTAAGTTTTTGCTTTGTAATGATAAAAAACTTGCAAAATTTGCTAGTAAGGTTGCAGAATTTTATGTTTTTGATAGTAGGGTTTTAATGATTGTTGATAAATTAGAGAATTTTAAAAAATTTTATAAATTAAAAATCGATGGAATTATTTTAAAAGATAATATAGATAATTTTCCTAAAAACTGATAAATTCTTTTGTAAAATAAGTGCTAATTGACGAGGTTTAAATAATGCAAAAAAAATCTTTTTTGAAAATTTACGGATTAATTCCTTTTTTACTTATAGCATTCATCAATGCTTTTGTGGATTTGGGACATAAAATTATTATTCAAAATACTATTTATAAGGCCTATGAAGGAAGTGAGCAGTTATTTTTAAATGCTATAGTTAATGCTTTGATTTTACTTCCTTTTATTCTTATGCTTTCTCCTTCGGGTTTTTTAGCGGATAAATATCCAAAAAATATTGTAATGAAAATTTCAGCAATTTTCAATGTTATACTCACTTTAATAATTTGCATTTGTTACTATAGCGGTGCTTTTTGGATGGCTTTTATTTTTACTTTTATAATGGGAGCACAAGCAGCGATTTATTCACCAAGTAAATACGGTTTTATTAAAGAACTCGTAGGAAAAGACTTTCTTGCTATGGGTAATGGTGTAATTAATGCGGTAAGCATTGTGGCAATCTTAGCGGGAATGGCTTTATTTTCTTTAAGCTTTGAAAGTCTTTATAGTTCTATGTATAATCAAACAGATGAAATTTTAAAAGAAGTAGCACCTTTAGGAATTGTGTTAATTTTATTTTCTTGTATCGAAGTATTTTTTGCATGTCGTTTACCTAAGCTCAAACAAACAAATAAAGATTTAGTTTTTAATAAAAAAGATTATATCCGTGGAAAACTTCTAATAAATAATCTTAAGCTTGTTTTTAAAAATAAAACTATTTGGTTTTGCATAATTGGAATTTCATTTTTTTGGGCTATATCTCAACTTTATCTTGTCAGCTTTCCTGTCTTTGCCAAAAATGAACTTTTCATAGAAAATACTTTTTATGTGCAAATTTCACTCGCTTTTTCTGGTATAGGAGTGATTTTAGGCTCTTTAGTAGCTGGTAAATTTTCAAAAAATTATATAGAACTTGGACTTATTCCACTTGGTGCATCGGGTATGTTTTTAATGGTTTTTTTAATGCCTTGTTTTATAAGTTTATTAAGTTATAGTTTTTTATTTTTCTTTTTTGGATTTTGCGGAGCCCTTTTTATCATTCCTTTAAATACTTTAATCCAATTTCATGCCAAAGAAAATGAATTGGGACAAATTCTTGCAGGAAATAATTTTTTTCAAAATATTGCCATGTTAGGATTTTTACTCTTAGCAACTTTATTTGCAAAATTTGAAATCAATGTGATTTATTTGTTTTATTTTATTGCTTTGGTAACCTTTATAGGAAGTTTTTACATACTTTTAAAACTCCCCTTTTCTTTAGTGCGTATACTTTTAAGCATAGCTTTTTTACAACGATACCGTTTACTTGTGGAAGGTTTTGAAAATATACCAGAAAAAGATGGAGCTTTACTTTTGGGTAATCATATTTCTTTTATTGATTGGGCTGTTGTACAAATGGCAATTCCAAGAAAAATTTATTTTGTTATGGAAAGAAGTATTTATTCTAAATGGTATATTAAAATTTTTCTTGATAAATTTGGTATTATTCCTGTATCAAGTACAGGAAGTAAGACGAGTTTAGAACTGATAGCAAAGCATATTAAAGAAGGTAATTTAGTTTGCTTATTTCCTGAAGGTACACTTTCGCGACATGGGCAATTAAATGAATTTAAAGCAGGATTTGAATTAGCTTGTGAATGTTTAAGTGAAGATGATGGAAAAATTATTCCTTTTTATATAAGAGGGCTTTGGGGTAGCGCTTTTTCAAGAAGTGATGAAGAATTTTCAGCAAGAAACCGCACTTTAAATAAAAGAAAAATTGCTATAGCTTTTGGTAAAGCTATGCCTTTGCATTCTAAAAAAGATGAAGTTAAAGCTAAAGTTTTTGAACTTTCTTTTATGGCTTGGAAATCACAATGCGAAGCTATGCATACTATAGCAAGAGCTTGGATAGATACAGCTAAAAAAAATCTAAATCAAATAGCTATTATCGATACACTAGCTGGAGATATTTCTTATAGAAAAATGTTGACTCTTAGTTTATTTCTTAATTTTTTTATTAAAAGAAAATCCAAAGAATTAAACATTAACCCTCAGCGTGGAAGTTACGCTCCTAAAGAGGAAGCTATAGGAATTTTACTACCTGCTTCTTTTGCAAGTTCTTTAACCAATCTATCTGTTTTAATCGCAGAAAAAATTGCAGTAAATCTTAATTTCACTGCTGGAGAAAAAGCTCTAAAAGCAGCTATAAAAAATGCGCAAATTTCACAAATTTATACTTCTAAAACTTTTTTAGAAAAATTAGCAAATAAAGGTATAAACCTAAATTTCGATACAAATATACATTTAATTTATTTTGAAGATATTGTAGAAGATTTTAAAATGCAAAAAACTAAAATTTTTAGCATGATGCTAGCAGTTAGTATTATACCTAGTTTTATACTCAAAAGCATCTTCACTCCTTCAAAAAACAATCTTGCCATCGCAGCTATTTTATTTAGTAGTGGAAGTGAAGGTTCTCCAAAAGGTGTTATGCTCAATAACCGTAATATTTTAAGCAATATAGCACAAATTTCTGATGTGCTTTGCACAAGAAATAATGATGTCATTCTCTCATCTTTACCACCTTTTCATGCTTTTGGACTTACCGTAACTACATTTTTGCCTTTGCTTGAAGGTATTAAAAGCATCACTTTTTCAGATCCAACCGATGCCTTAGGGGTTGCCAAAGCTGTTGCTAAAAATAATGTCACTATTATGTGTGGAACTTCAACCTTTTTAGGAATTTATGCAAGAAATAAAAAGCTTGATGCTTTAATGTTTGAAAGTTTAAGAATAGTTGTATCGGGCGCTGAAAAACTAAAAAATGAAGTAAGAACTACTTTTGAAATGAAGTTTAAAAAAAGCATTTTTGAAGGTTACGGGGCTACGGAAACCACGCCTGTGGCGAGTGTAAATTTGCCAAATCATTTTGATGTGGATTATTGGCTTATACATCGTGCCAATAAAGAAGGAAGCGTAGGAATGCCTCTACCTGGAACTGCGGTACGTATTGTTAATCCAAATAATTATGAAAATTTAAAAACAAATGAAGATGGACTCATACTTATAGGCGGTCATCAAGTTATGGTAGGCTATCTTAATGACAAAGAAAAAACCGATGAAGTGGTTAAAGAAATTGATGGCATAAGATGGTACAACACGGGAGATAAGGGACATTTGGATGAAGATGGTTTTTTATATATTGTCGATCGTTATTCTCGCTTTGCAAAAATTGGCGGAGAGATGATTTCTTTGGGTGCAATAGAAGAAGAAATTGCCAAATTTATAGACACTGAAGTGGTTAAATTTTGTGCCACATCTTTAGAAGATGAGAAAAAAGGGGAACAAATTGTTTTACTCATAGAATGCAATAATGAAATTTTTGAAGGAGTATGTGAGGCTATAAAAAATTCTAATATACCTACACTTTTTAAACCTAGATATTATTTTCAAATAGAAAAAATTCCCCTCCTAGGTTCAGGAAAAGTTGATCTTAAAAAAGTTAAAGAATTAGCTAAAAATTTAGCCATATAATTTGAGCTTATAACAAAGTCCAAATTAAAATTGGCATAGAAACAAAAGCAAAAAGAACTCCAAAGGCTACAGCACTTACGGCTAAATTACTATCTAGTTTAGCTTTCATTACCATAGCTCCTGCTAAAGTCATAGTAGGAGCTGCACTTTCTATAATAGCAACGATGGTAGAATCTTTTAATTCCAAATTAAATATTTTTAAACAAAATACAAAAAACAAAGGAGCTAAAATCATTTTAGTAAAGATGACAACTATTGTAGGTTTGTAAGAGGTTTTAATCGCCATAAAGCCAAGTCCTAAACCTATAGCAAAAAGTGCAACAGGGGTTGCAGAGGCACCAAATAAACGAATAGGAGAGAAAATAAATTCAGGTAAAGTAATCAATTTACACAAAAAACCAAAAAGCAAAGCTAAAAAAGGTGGAAAACTAAGAATTTTTTTAACATTAGCAAGCAAACTGACTTTTTCTCCATTTCCCAAAGAAAGTATAAAAGGTCCAAAAAGTGATATAGGTAAAGTTGTGGCTAAAGCATCGTAAAATATAACTTCAGCGCTAAATTGTGGGTCATTAAATATACCAGCAACAATAGGCATACCCACAAATATAGTATTTCCAAAACAAGAAAGCAAAAACATACTGACTAAAGTTACTTTAGAAAAATGAAAAACTTTTCCAATAAAAATAGCAAAAAAGGCTGCTAATATACAGCTAAACAATCCAATAAAAATAAAAATAATCAATGAAAAATTAAAATTTAAATGATATGCTTTATCGAAAATCAAACAAGGTAAAGCAAAAATAATAGCAAAATCTAAAAAAGTCCTAGCTTGTTTTTGCTTTAAAACGCCAATTCTTTTGGCAAAATATCCGCCTGCAAGTAAAATAAAAATTGTAAATAATGGTATAAAAACAAACATTGAATAATCCTTTTTAAGGGATGTTTTTTGAGAACGGATAGAATTATATTCTTTATACTTAAAAAAAATCTTAATATTTTTTAAGTTTTTTAAAAAACCAATATTTTTTTATTTTTTGTAACTTTAAGAAATTGTAAGTTGAAATTTGATTTTGAATAGTTAGTATTTTAAGCTGAATGATTATAATTTTAAATAATGGTGCGGTTAGCGAGATTTGAACTCGCACACGCGGAGCGCACCACCCCCTCAAGATGGCGTGTCTACCAATTCCACCATAACCGCATAGAAAAAAGCCCAAAAAGGGCTTTGATAAGTTTTATTGTAAAACTATAAAAGGATTTGCGTAAAGTGCTATTAGCGCGATAACAAGAGCATAGATAACTTGTGCTTCAATCATCGCTAAAGCGATAAACATAGTTGTCATTAATTTTGGCCCAAGACCAGGGTTTCTAGCTGTTCCTGCAATTGTTGCCGCTGCAGTATTACCCATACCGATAGCACCACCAAGTGCTGCAACACCAAGACCTAAGCCTGCTGCAAGAACTGAAAATGCTTTAATCCATACATTAATAGCTTCTTGCTCTACTGGAGCATTAGTTTCAGCTGCAAAAGCTACTGCTGCACATGCTAATAATAAAAAAAGAACTTTTTTCATTATCTTAACCTTTCTATAAAAAAATTTTTTCAATTTTTAAATCAGTTCGGCTTGCGTATCCCTACTTAAGACTTAAAAATAAATCCGAATTATAACCAAAAGTATCTTTATTTTTATTGAAATTTACAAAAATTCACATTTTTGATTTAAATTTGATTGTTTTCAATAAAGCTTAAAAGTTTTTTTGCTTTAATAATATTTTAAAATAATTTTTAAGTTAAGGTTGTAACATTGAGTTCTAAATTTTCAAAAATAGGTTTCATTTTAGCGGTAGCAGGTTCAGCAGTGGGTTTGGGTAATGCTTGGAAATTTCCAACACTAGTAGGTCAAAGTGGTGGATCTGCTTTTATCTTACTTTATATAATTCTTACTTTGGGTGTAGGTTTTGTGATATTTTTAGCTGAGCTTAGCATAGGAAAAATTAGTGAAAAAGATCCGGTTAATGCCTATGAAAAGTTAGCACCTTCAAATAAAAAAGCTTGGTCTTATGTTGGTTTTACTATGGTGGGGGCGATTTTAATAGTTTCTTTTTATACCTTGGTGATTGGCTGGATAGTTAAATATGTGTTTTTAAGTATCACTGGAAATTTGCCTATGGATCTAGAAGTAAGTAAAGCACAGTTTGGATTTTTTATAAGTGAGGATTTTTTAAGTCAGTTTATTTGTTTTACTTTGGTTTTTTTATGTGTTTTTTATATTGTTTCTAAAGGTGTTAAGAATGGGATTGAAAAGTTAAATGTTTGGATGATGCCTTCATTGTTTATTTTACTTATTTTGATGCTTGTTTATGCTATTAGCAAAGATGGTTTTATAATGGCGGTTAAATTTCTTTTTGTACCTGATTTTTCCAAAATCAACACTTCAAATGTTCTTGAAGCCTTAGGACTTGCTTTTTTTAGTCTTTCTTTGGGCGTTGGAACGATTATTACTTATTCTGCTAGTCTGCCTGATAAAACTAATTTTATTACCAGTACTTTAAATATTATTTTTATCAATCTTTTAGTTGGTTTATTAATGGGTTTGGTTGTTTTTACTTTTATCTTTGAATTTGGTTACAATCCTAATCAGCAAGGACCAGGACTTGTTTTTATTTCCTTAGCTACTTTATTTGAAAAAATTGGAGTGATTGGTTGTATTTTTGGAGCAGCGTTTTTTATTTCTTTAATCTTTGCTGGTATTACTTCAGCTGTTTCAATGATAGAGCCTTTCACTTTTTACCTTATTAATACTTTTGGTATGAGCCGTAAAAAAGCTTTGATTTTAATAGGAATTGTTGTTTATATTTTAGGAATGTTGTGTATTTTATCTTCTTTAAAAAGTACTCAGTTTGGATTTTTTGGAATGAGTTTTTTTGATTTGCTTGATAGTGTTTCAAGCAAGGTTATTATGCCTTTAGGTGGAATTTTGGCAGCTATTTTTGTGGGATTTGTGATGAAAAAAGAAGCTTTAAAAATTTTATTTAAACCTTATATGAGGGGTATATTTTTTGAACTTTGGTATGTGTTTTTGAGATTTATTTCCCCTTTGGCTGTTGTTATAGTTATGATAGCCGCTTTTTTAAAGTGAGTTTGAAAAATAATGAGAACATATTTTTCAAAAATCGGTTTTGTATTGGCTGTTGCTGGTGGAGCCGTTGGTTTAGGTAATGCTTGGAAATTTCCAACTTTAAGCGCAGAAAATGGTGGTTTTGTTTTTGTGCTTTTATATTTGTTTTTTACTTTAACTATAGGATTTAGTATTTTTTTGGCTGAAGTGGCTATGGGACGTTTAAGTAAAAGTGATCTTGCAAATGCTTATTCAAATCTTGCCATAAAATATGGCAATAGATGGCGATATGGCGGCGTTTTTATGTTAGGTGGTATTTTTATCCTCTCTTTTTATCTAGTTATCATGGGATGGGTTTTAAAATATACTGTAGTGAGTCTTTATTATCTTCCTAAAACTTTAGATGAAGCAGCAAGTAATTTTCAGAATGTAATTACTACAAATTTGACAAGTTCTGTTTTTTTCTTCACTTTATCTTTTTTTCTTACTTTATTGATAGTATCTAAAGGTTTAATCAAAGGGATTGAAAAATTAAACGTTGTTATAATGCCTAGCTTATTTTTAATGCTTGTTTTTATGTTGTTTTATTGCATGGGATTTAAGCAAGGTTTTGCAAATGCTTTTTCTTATTTATTTTATCCCGATTTTTCACATTTTAAATTCAGCTCTATTGCCGAAGCTTTAGGGCTTGCATTTTTTACCTTATGCTTGGGAATAGGTTGTATAGTTACATATTCATCGGCCTTGGATAAAAAAACAAATTTTATAAAAAGTTCAGTGTATATTGTTTTGATTAATTTATTGATTTCTTTTATTATGGGACTTATTGTTTTTACTTTTATCTTTGAATTTGGAGCCGATCCGCATACTCAAGGAGCAGGAATTGTTTTTGTATCCTTGATGAGTTTGTTTAATCAACTTGGAGCTTTAGGCTATATTTTTGCATTTTGTTTTTTCTTAGCACTTTTTTTTGCTGGTATTACTTCAGCTATTTCAATGATAGAGCCTTTAACTTTTTATATGATTAATAACTATCAAATTTCTCGTGTTAAAGCTCTATTTTTAATAGGTTTATTTGTTTTTGTTTTTGGAATTTGTTGTATCTTGTCATTAAATTTAAATTTTTTTTCTATGTTTAGTTTTTTTGGCAAAGATTTTTTTACTTTATTAGATAAATTAACTTCAAATTTTTTACTTCCACTTGGTGCTATAGTATGCTCTATATTTGTAGGTTTTTTTATGAATAAAAAACAAATTTATAAAATTTTTTCTAAATTTATAAGTCGAAAAATTTTCTTAATTTGGTTGTTTTTTATTCGTTTTATATCGCCTATAGCAATAATTTTGGTAATGTGTTATCAAATTTTTGTATAATAATGAAAAAATATTTTTTTAAGGAAAAATAATGGCTAAAAAATTCATCGATGTAATGGATACAAGCTTTAGGGACGGTTTTCAGTCTGTTTATGGAGCCAGGGTTTTAATGGATGATTTTTTTCCTGCAGTAGAAGCAGCAAAAGAAGCGGGTATTACTCATTTTGAATTTGGTGGTGGTGCTAGATTTCAAAGCTTGTATTTTTATCTTAATGAAGATGCTTTTACCATGATGGATAGATTTAGGGCTATTGTAGGAAAAGATGCTAATCTTCAAACTTTAGCAAGAGGAGTCAATACCGTTACTTTAGATACTGGAAATAGTGAACTTATTGATTTGCATGCAAAACTTTTTGCAAAACACGGTACTACAACGATAAGAAATTTTGATGCCCTTAATGATGTAAATAATTTAAAATTTAGTGGTGAATGTATAGTAAAACATGGGTTAAAGCATGAAATTACTATTACTTTAATGGATTTACCGTCAAATTGCAAAGGTGCTCATGATGTGCCTTTTTATGAAAAAATTTTAAAAGAAATTTTAACAGCAGAAATTCCTTTTCATAGTATTTGTTTCAAAGATGCAAGTGGAACTTCTAATCCAAATAAAATTTATAAAACCATTAAAATGGCTAGAAAAATTTTACCTCAAGATACACATATTAGACTTCATACGCATGAAACCGCAGGGGTGAGTATAGCTTGCTATCTTGCAGCGCTTGAAGCAGGGGTTGATGGTATTGATTTGGCTGCAGCTCCTGTAAGTGGTGGAACTTCTCAGCCTGATATTTTAACCATGATGCATGCTTTAAAAGGCAAAGATTATGATTTAGGTGGACTTGAAGAAGAAAAAATTTTAAGATACGAAGAAGTTTTAAAAGATTGTTTAAAAGAGTATTTTTTACCACCTGAAGCTACTATGGTAAATCCACTTATTCCTTTTTCTCCTATGCCAGGAGGAGCTTTAACAGCAAATACACAAATGATGAGGGATAATAATATTTTAGATAAATTTCCACAGGTCATTCATGCTATGAGAGAAGTTGTGGAAAAAGGTGGATTTGGTACTTCGGTTACTCCAGTTTCTCAATTTTATTTTCAACAAGCATTTAATAATGTTATGTTTGGGCCTTGGAAAAAAATCGCAGAAGGTTATGGAAAAATGGTGCTTGGTTATTTTGGAAAAACTCCAGTTACACCCGATGCAAACATTGTTGAACTTGCTTCAAAACAACTTAATTTAGAACCCACTACAGAGCTTGCTATTAATATAGCCGATAAAGATGAGAGTAAAAGCATAGCTTATACTAAAACCTTGCTTGAAAAAGAGGATATAGAAACGAGTGAAGAAAATATATTTATTGCAGCAGCTTGTAAAGAAAAAGGTATAGCATTTTTAAAAGGAGAGGCAAAGGTAAATATACGCAAATTAGCTAGCATGCCAAAGCCTATGAGTGTAGATGAAAACAAATTTACTGTAGCTGTAAATGGTAATAAATATCATGTGGAAGTGAGTTATGGTTTTGATAAAGATGTTAATGTTAAGAGTGTAAAAAAAGTAGAAGAAAATAAAAATATTATTTCTTCAAATTCAACAAGTTCTGTCGATGCTGAAAATGAAATTTTAGCAGGTATTTCAGGTAATGTCTTTAAAATTTATGTTAACGAAGGCGAGGAAGTAAAATCAGGTCAAGCTATCATGGTTTTAGAAGCAATGAAGATGGAGATTGAGGTTAATGCCCCAAAAGATGGAATTATTTCAGAGCTTTGTATTAAAATAGGTGATACTGTTAATGAAGGCGAAGTATTAGCTATTTACAAGAATTAAAGTGAGGGAAAAATGAAAAAATTTGATAAGTTAGGTTTGGATAATATAAAGGAAATTTTTCATAATTTAAGTTATGATGAATTAAATGCTCATGAAAAAGCAAATAATGAAGGTTTAAGCACGGATAATGATACTTTTTGTGTAGATACAGGGATTTTTACAGGTAGAAGTCCTAAAGATAAATATTTTGTAAAACAAGATCCATCTAGTAAATATATAGCTTGGGGAAAGGTAAATCAGCCTATTACAAAAGAATTATTTGATAAACTTTTAACTAAAGCAAAGCAAGAATTAAGCGGAAAGAAAATTTATGTTCAAGATGTTTTTTGCGGTGCTTCTTTGCAAAGTCGCAAAGCAGTAAGATTTGTTACTGAAATTGCATGGCAAGCGCATTTTGTTAAAAATATGTTTATTCGCCCAAGTCAAGAGGAACTTGAGAATTTTAAAGCAGATTTTATTGTTTATAATGCTTGCAAATGCATCAATGAAGATTACAAACAAGATGGTTTAAATTCAGAGGTTTTTGTGATCTTTAATGTTGAAGAAAATATAGCGGTTATTGGTGGAACTTGGTATGGTGGAGAAATGAAAAAAGGTATTTTTTCTATGATGAATTATTGGTTGCCACTAGAAAATAAACTTTCTATGCATTGTAGTGCAAATGTCGGAGAAAAAGACGATGTGGCACTTTTCTTTGGACTTAGCGGTACAGGAAAAACTACGCTTTCAACCGATCCAAAAAGAAGACTCATAGGTGATGATGAGCATGGCTGGGATGATGAAGGTGTGTTTAATTTTGAGGGCGGTTGCTATGCAAAAACAATCAATCTTGATCCTGAATATGAGCCTGAAATTTATGGAGCCATTAAAAGAAATGCACTTTTAGAAAATGTAGTTTTAAGAGCTGATAAGAGTGTTGATTATGCTGATGCCTCAAAAACAGAAAACACGAGAGTTTCTTATCCTATAGAGCATATTGAAAATCATGAGCCTAGTCTAAAAGCAGGGCATCCAAAAAATATTATATTTTTAAGTGCAGATGCTTTTGGAATTTTACCCCCGGTGAGCAAACTAAGCAAAGAGCAGGCTATGTATTATTTTTTAAGTGGCTATACAGCAAAAGTAGCTGGAACTGAGCGCGGTATAACAGAGCCTCAAGCAACTTTTTCAGCTTGTTTTGGAGAACCTTTTATGCCTTTACATCCAACGGTTTATGCGAGATTGCTTGGTGAAAAGATTGAAAAACATGAAGTTAATGTTTATCTTGTTAATACGGGTTGGAGTGGCGGAAGCTACGGTGTGGGTAAAAGAATGAGCATTAAGGCTACTAGGGCTTGCATTAATGCTATTCTAGATGGAAGTATTACAAAATGCGAATTTGAAAATTTTGAAGTGTTTGATTTAGCTATTCCAAAAGCTTTAGAAGGTGTAGAAAGTGTACTTTTAAATCCTATAAATACTTGGTTAGATAAAAATGCTTATATTGCAACAAGAGATAAATTAGCACATATGTTTATACAAAATTTTAAACGTTATGAAGATGTCAAAGAAGGCATTGAATTTAGCAAATTTGGACCAAAAATTTAAGGCATTTAAATGAAAAATGAAATGTGGTCAGGACGTTTTAGTGATGCAAGTGATGAGCTTTTAAAAGAATTTAATGCAAGTTTAAATGTAGATAAAACTTTGTTCAATGAAGATATACAAGGTTCTATAGCACACGCTACAATGCTTGAAAGTTGTGGCATTTTAAAAAAAGAAGAATTAGATGCTATTATAAAAGGTTTAGAGCAGGTTAGAAGTGAAATAGAGCAAGGTAAATTTATTTTTGATATTAAAGATGAAGATATTCATATGGCCGTAGAAAAGCGTTTAAGCGAGATTATAGGTAGTGAAATTGGTGGAAGACTTCATACTGCAAGAAGTAGAAATGATCAAGTGGCTACTGATTTTAAACTTTTTGTCAAAAAATCTCATATTGAACTTATAAAGCTTTTAAAAGAATTGATTCAAACCATGCTCGAACATGCTAAAGTGCATAAAAAAACTATTATGCCAAGTTTTACACATTTACAGCACGCTCAGCCTGTGAGTTTTTCTTTTTATATTTTAGCTTATGCTTTTATGTTAATGCGAGATATTAAGCGTTTGCAAAATAGCCTAGAACTCGCAGACTTTTCGCCACTTGGATCTTGTGCATGTGCAGGAACAAGCTATAGAACCAATCGTGAGTTGAGTGCTGAAATTTTAGGATTTAAAGATATTATGCTAAATGCTATGGATGGAGTGAGTGATAGGGATTTTGCTCTTGATTTGCTTTATGATATAGCAGTTATTTTTACACACACATCAAGACTTTGCGAAGAAATGATCTTATTTTCAAGTTCGGAGTTTTCTTTTATAACTATAAGTGATAGCTTTTCAACAGGAAGTTCTATTATGCCTCAGAAAAAAAATCCTGATGTTTGTGAGCTTATACGTGGAAAAACAGGGCGTGTTTATGGAAATTTGATTTCTCTTTTAACTATAATGAAAGCTTTACCTTTAGCCTATAATAAAGATATGCAAGAAGATAAAGAAGGGATTTTTGATAGTGTAAAAACCGCTAAAGATAGCTTAATCATCTTAAATGCAATGCTAAAAGAAATACAAATTAATAAAGAAAATATGCTTAATGCTTGTAAAAAAGGTCATTTATTGGCTACCGATTTGGCAGATTATTTGGTGCGTGAAAAAAATATTCCTTTTAGAAAAGCACATTTTATAGTGGGAAATGTTGTTGCACAAGCTGAAGCACAAGGTATTGATATAAGTGAAATTAAAGATCTTTCAAAAATAGATCCTGTATTTGATGAAAAAGCTATGGAACTTTTAAATTTTGAATTTTCTTTAAATTCTAAGCAAAGTGAAGGCTCAAGTTCTATTGCAAGCGTAGAAAAGCAAATTCAAATTTTGGAAGGTTTTATTCAAAATTTATAAATATTGTTTAGGCTATTTTGCCTAAACATTGAATCTAAAGTGCATTACATCGCCGTCTAAAACGATATAGTCTTTTCCTTCAAGGCGTAGCTTTCCTGCTTCTTTGGCGCCATTTTCGCCTTTGTATTGGATATAGTCTTCATAGGAAATAACTTCAGCTTTTATAAAGCCTTTTTCAAAGTCATTATGAATCACGCTTGCTGCTTTTGGTGCTTTCCAGCCTTTTTTGATTGTCCAAGAACGCACTTCAACTACACCAGCGGTAAAATAACTGATCAGTCCAAGCTTAGCAAAAGCAGTGCGTATGATTTGATCAAGACCGCTTTCGTTAACTCCTAGAGAGCTTAAAAATTCATGACTTTCTTCATCGCTTAATCCTACTAATTCTTCTTCGATTTTTGCACAAAGCTTGATAACTTCATGATCATTTTTTTTAGCATATTCTTTTAAAGCTTTTACATAATCATTATCTTCACTAATACCATTTTCATCAACATTTGCACCATAAATCACCTCTTTAGCAGAAAGCAGTCTTAATTCCTTGATTAGGGCTTGATAAATTTCACTTTCCTTTTCAGGATAAGAACTTGCAGCTAAGCCTTTGTTTAAATGATCAAGTAAGGAATTTGCAAGTTCGAGACTTTCTTTGGCACCCTTTTGATTGGCTTTGGCTTCTTTGGTGAGTTTTTCTATTTTTTTACTCAGTTGCTCAATATCTGCTAAAATAAGCTCTGTATTGATAATTTCTACATCACGTAAAGGATCAACTCCACCTTCAACATGGGTAATATTTTCTTCATCAAAACAACGTACTATATGCAAAATAACCTCAGTTTCACGTATATTTGAAAGAAATTTATTTCCCAAGCCTTCGCCTTTACTTGCGCCTTTAACAAGTCCAGCGATATCTACAAATTCTATTAAAGAATGCATAATTCTTTCAGGTTTTACTATTTTAGCAAGTTCATTAAGTCTTAAATCAGGAACTTCAACCATGGCTTTATTAGGCTCTATGGTGCAGAAAGGATAGTTTGCACTTTGGGCATTTTGTGCTTTAGTTAAAGCATTAAAAGTTGTTGATTTGCCAACATTTGGAAGTCCTACTATACCTACGCTTAAACTCATTTAGCTTTCCTTAAAATTTGAATTAAATAATTAACACACATTCTAACTCCAGCTCCACCTGCGCCAAAACTAGAATATCCCCAAGATTTTTCTGTATAAGCAGGTCCTGCTATGTCAAGATGTAGCCATTTATCTTTATATTCTTTACGAATAAATTTATCTAAAAATAACCCTGCGGTAATTGCACCTCCGTAGCGACTAGAGGCAGTATTACTAACATCGGCAATATTTGATTTTATAAGTTCTCTTAAGTAAGGGTTGAAATGTAAGATTGTGGTATATTCTCCGCTTTTTTTAGAGCTTAGATAAAAATCATTTTGCAATTCCTCATTATTTCCCATAATAGCACTTGTAAATTCTCCAAGTCCTACAACACAAGCTCCAGTAAGAGTTGCCATATCGATAAGTAAATCAGGTTTTAAATCCTGTGCAAAAGAAAGACAATCAGCTAAAACCAAGCGTCCTTCTGCATCTGTATTTCTTACCTCTATGCTTACACCTTCACGACTGATTAACACATCATCAGGCTTATAAGCATTGCCGCCTATCATATTTTCAGTTGCGCCCAAAATGCAATGCACTTCTAAATCTAAAGCAAGTTCAGCTACGGCTTTTATGATTCCCATTACTGCTGCTGCACCGCTTTTATCAGCTTTCATTGTAAGCATAAAATCAGCTGGTTTTAAGCTTAATCCACCGCTATCGTAAGTTAAGCCTTTTCCAACAAATACAACACGTTTTTTTGCATTTTTGGCTTTATAGCTTAGATGAATGAGGCGTGGTGGGTGTATCGAGGCGCGATTTACTGCTAAAAAGGCATTCATTTTTTCTTTGGCTAAGAATTTTTCATCATAAATTTTACAAATAATGTTTTTATTTTCTTTAGCTAAATTTTGCGCATCTTCTGCCATTTTTAAAGGGGTGTAAATTTCAGGAATTTCATTGACTATATTTTTAGTAAAATTTGTAGCATTAGCTAAAATTTCTCCACGCTCTAAACCTATCTTAGCTTCATCTTTATTAAATTTCTTACCATTTAATTCTTCGCTTGAAATAATAAATTTTTCCAAAGTACTTGTTTTTTTCTCGCTTTTATATTTGTCAAATTTATAAGCTCCAAAAAGTACGCCTTCAACTAAAGATGCAAAACTTCTAACTACACAATCTCCTATTATGCTAGGAAGTTTTACGCTTTTAATATTAAGTTTCTCAAGAGTTTTATATGCTGTGCAAAGACTTAATCTTATATCCTCATAAGCAAGACTTTTAAGCTCTAAATAAAGCTTTTTATTGTTTAAGTCTAATAATGCACCTTCGCCTTTGTAATTATTAAGTTTAAAAAAATCTTTTTCTTTGTTAAAAATTTTTAAATTTTTATCCTGTATAAAAACAAGTTCAAAGTCTGCTTTTATAGCATCTAGTTTTTTATCGTTTAATTCAAATTTCATGATTTTTTCCTTTTATCTTTAAGTATAGCTTTTTCCATTTGTTTAAAACCAAATAATAAAAGGGATAAAAAAGCTATAATAATAATGGCTGCATAATACCAATGTTCTTCAGCCCAAGTCACCATCTTCCAAATTTGTTCTCCAAAATACCAAGCTAAAAGTATAGTGATTGATGCCCAAACCCAAGCACTAAAAAGATTGATAATAGCAAATTTTTTTGCACTATAACGCGTGATTCCTATACTCATAGGTATAATGGTTCTAAAACCATACATATAGCGTTGTATAAAAATAATAGGCCAACCAAAACGTTGTAAAAGTAGGTGTGCTACTGCAAATTTACGCCTTTGAGTTTTTAATTTTTTTTGTATGTAGCGTTTATTATATCTTCCTATATAGAAATAAATTTGATCACCTACAAAACCACCAAGTCCTGCTATAAATATAACAAAACCTAAATTTACATGTCCTTGATGAGCAAAAATACCTGCTAAAATTAAAGCTAACTCTCCTTCTAAAATGCACCATAAAAAAATAATAATATAAGCTAGATCTTTGTATTGGTAAAGTAAATTTTTTAAAAATTCTTCCATTTGTACCTTTCTATAGTTTTAAATTTCTAAAACACTATAAACTGAAGTAAGTTTTTCAAGTTTATTTGCTCCATTTAAATCTTTAAGATTCATTAAAAAACAAGCTTCAACACATTTAGCTCCAGCTTTTTGAATGAGTTCATATGAAGCTATAGCTGTTCCGCCAGTTGCTATTAAATCATCTACAAGTAAAACTCTTGCATTTTGAATATTTTTAAATGCATCTTTATGAAGTTCTACTTTATCGCTGCCATATTCAAGATCGTATTCGCAGCTAAAGGTTTCAAAAGGGAGTTTTCCAGGTTTTCTAATAGGCACAAAAGGAAGATTAAGTTTTGCACAAATCATAGATGCAAAGATAAATCCTCTGCTTTCTGTTCCTGCTATGAAGTCTAGATTGTAATCTTTGTAGCGTTCTTTTAAATGTCTAAGTAGAAAATTTAAAGCTTCTTTGTTATTTAATAGAGTGGTGATATCTCTAAAAATAATTCCTTTTTTTGGAAAATCAGGAATAATCCTAATGCTATCAAGCAGATATTTTTTTTCTTCTTGTGTTAGTTTTATCATAATAATGCCTCGATTTTTGCTTCTAATTCTTTAATTCTTTGTCTTAGTTTGTCATTTTCCAAGCGATATTGAGAATTTCTGGTTCTTAAAGATGTAAGGTCTGCTTTGATTTTATTAAGCTCTTCTGTGAGTATATCTATATTTCCAAGGCTTCTTTGAAGTTGAATTTGTAGTTTTCTAATGACAATCTCAGTATCATCAAGATTGTTTTTGATAAAATCTTTTGATGTTTTTTCTTTATTAAGTAGAGTTTTATAGTAAAACAACATTACAATAAGATAGATAGTTGCACAAATCAATATAGTTAAAACAAGCCAGTTTGTAAACATTATATTTTTACCTCAATTTTTTGAATTCTTTGCATATGTCTCCCTTCTTCAAAAGGAGTTTGAATGAATTTTTCTATAATATCTATAGCTAATTCAACCCCAATTAATCTTCCGCCTAATGCCAAAACATTGGCATCATTATGCCTTCTTGCAAGTTCTGCACTTAAGCTTTCGTGGCATAATGCACAACGAATGTTTTTATGACGATTTGCTGCAATAGAAATTCCAATTCCACTTCCACAAATAAGAATGCCAAAGCTCCGTTTGTTTATTTTTTCGGCAAGTAAATGCGCATAATCAGGATAATCGCAGCTTGCGCAAGTGTTTGTTCCTAAATCGTTAAAAATTATATTTTTTTCTTTTAAAAATACGCAAATTTTTTCTTTTAATTCAAAACCAGCATGATCACTAGCAATATAAATTTTTTCCCTAAGCATTGGTTTCCTAAATTACTATATAAAATAAGATAAAAACCTAATCTTATCATATTAAATCATAAAAACAGCTTTTCTTTGTTTTAAAAATAAGCTTTATTTTTCTTTATATATGTTAGAATCATGTGACAAGAAAAATAAAATTTCAATAAATTAAGAGGAGAAGAAAGTGAAGCTCATACTCATAGGATCTTCAACAGGTGGTCCTAATCAGCTTAAATTTCTTTTAAAGGATATTGATGTAAAAAATACTTGTGTAGTTATAGCTCAGCACATGAGTGCCAGTTTTATTCCATCTTTTGTGGGGCAATTTAATAAAGAAGCTTTTAGTGAAGTGTGCTTATTGAACGATAAAGAGATATTAAGCAATAAAATTTATATTTGCCCTAAAAATACTATTTTATCTGGAAATTTAAATATTGTAGCCGCTTGGCAAGATGTGGCTTCAAGCTTTAAACCGAGTGTGGATTTACTTTTTCATTCCGCTGTTTCTTTGGCAAAAACAAATAAAATACTTGCTATTATTTTAACGGGCATGGGAGATGATGGCGCAAAAGGTTTATTTGAGCTTTATAAAACAGGAGTTAGATGTTTATGTGAGAATGAAGCAGATAGCGTCGTTTATGGTATGCCAAAAAGAGCAAAAGATATGAATCCGCATTTAAAACCTATGAGCTTAAAAGAAATTAAAAAAGAAATTGTAAATTTTATTGATCAGGATTAATAAAAGGAAAATTGCATGGAAAAAAAAATAACTCCTAGCGAATTGGAACTTAATGAATTTATAAAAATTATCAACGAAATGAGTGGTATTGATTTAACCGATAAAAAAAATATACTAGCTTTAAAGTTGAATAAATTTCTTGAAGGAACTAATACTAAAAATTTTTCCGAATTTTTGGGAAAATTAAAAAGCAATAGACAACTTAAACAAGAAACTTTAGATTTTGTAACCATAGGTGAAACTTATTTTTTAAGAGAATTGGCTCAATTGAAAGAAATAATTTATTATGCCAAAAGCTTAGAAAAGAGAGTAAATATCCTAAGCGCCCCTTGTTCAAGTGGAGAAGAAGTATATTCTTTGGCATTATTGGCTGCACAGAATTTTATTAAAGATATGTATATTTTAGGCGTTGATATTAATTCAAGTGTGATTGAAAAAGCAAAACTTGGAAAATATCAAGGAAGAACTTTACAGCGATTGAGCGAGAGTGAAAAAAGAAGGTTTTTTTTAGAAAGCGAAGATAAATTTTATACTATTAATAAAAATGAGCTTTGTACTTGTAAATTTGAACTTTGCAATGTTTTTGAAGAAAAATTTTCAAGATTGGGAAAATTTGATATTATAGCTTCTAGAAATATGATTATTTATTTTGATCATGAATCAAAACTAAAACTTATGGAGAGATTTCATAGAATTTTAAATGATAAAGGAAGGCTTTATGTTGGCAATGCTGATTTAATTCCAGAGACTATTTATTTTAAAAAGATTTTCTCTCCAAGAGGTGTTTACTATGAAAAAGTATAAATTCTAAAAATTACTAAAAGTTACACTTTGGAAATTTATTAGTAAAAATAAGTTACATTTTGAAGTAGTTTTCTTTATTTAATGATAAAATAATTTCAATTAATTTTATATTTAGCTAAAAATAAAGGAAAAAACTTGATTGAATTAAAAAATGTAAACAAATACTACGGAACTCATCATGTTCTAAAGAATATTAATCTTTCTGTTAAAGAAGGTGAGAAGCTTGTTATTATAGGTCCAAGTGGAAGTGGAAAAAGTACAACTATCCGTTGCATGAATGGGCTTGAAGAAGTTAGTTCAGGAGAGGTCGTAGTTAACAATCTTGTTTTAAATCATAAAAATAAAATTGAAATTTGCCGAAAATATTGTGCAATGGTTTTTCAGCATTTTAATTTATATCCACATATGACGGTTTTGCAAAATTTGACCTTAGCTCCAATGAAACTTCAAAAAAAATCTAAAAAAGAAGCTGAAGAAACAGCTTTTAAGTATTTAAAAGTTGTAGGTTTGCTGGATAAAGCAAATGTTTATCCAGCAACCCTTTCAGGTGGACAACAACAACGCGTTGCTATAGCAAGATCACTTTGTACTAAAAAACCCTATATTTTATTTGATGAACCTACTTCAGCCCTTGATCCAGAAACCATACAAGAGGTTTTAGATGTAATGAAAGAAATTTCACATCAAAGCAATACTACCATGGTGGTTGTTACACACGAAATGGGTTTTGCAAAAGAAGTAGCAGATAGGATTATTTTTATGGAAGATGGTGCTATTGTGGAAGAAAATATTCCTAGCGAATTTTTCTCAAATCCAAAAACTGAAAGAGCGCGACTCTTTTTAGGGAAAATTCTTAAAAATTAACCAAAATTGAAAGGAGAAAAAATGGTTTTTAGAAAATCTTTGTTAAAGTTGGCAGTTTTTGCTCTAGGTGCTTGTGTTGCATTTAGTAATGCTAATGCAGCAGAAGGTAAACTTGAGTCTATTAAATCTAAAGGACAATTAATAGTTGGTGTTAAAAATGATGTTCCACATTATGCTTTACTTGATCAAGCAACAGGTGAAATTAAAGGTTTCGAAGTAGATGTTGCCAAATTGCTAGCTAAAAGTATATTAGGTGATGATAAAAAAATAAAACTAGTTGCAGTTAATGCTAAAACAAGAGGCCCTTTGCTTGATAATGGTAGTGTAGATGCAGTGATAGCAACTTTTACTATTACTCCAGAGAGAAAAAGAATTTATAATTTCTCAGAGCCTTATTATCAAGATGCTATAGGGCTTTTGGTTTTAAAAGAAAAAAATTATAAATCTCTAGCTGATATGAAAGGTGCAAATATTGGAGTGGCTCAAGCTGCAACTACAAAAAAAGCTATAGGTGAAGCTGCTAAAAAAATTGGCATTGATGTTAAATTTAGTGAATTTCCTGATTATCCAAGTATAAAAGCTGCTTTAGATGCTAAAAGAGTTGATGCGTTTTCTGTAGACAAATCAATATTGTTAGGTTATGTGGATGATAAAAGTGAAATTTTGCCAGATAGTTTTGAACCACAAAGTTATGGTATTGTAACCAAAAAAGATGATCCAGCTTTTGCAAAATATGTTGATGATTTTGTAAAAGAACATAAAAATGAAATTGATGCTTTAGCGAAAAAATGGGGTTTATAATATGAATGAAAGTGTAGGTTTTGTTGAACATTTAAGACAAATTCTTACTTCTTGGGGTTTATATGATGAAAATAGTATAAGCCCTTTTGCGGTATGGAAATTTTTAGATGCTTTGGATAATAAAGATGCTTTTATTAATGGTTTTATTTATACTTTAGAAGTAAGCATTCTTGCTTTGCTTATAGCTACAATTTTTGGAACTATAGGCGGAGTTATGGCTACAAGTAGATTTAAAATTATCAGAGCCTACACTAGAATTTACGTAGAGCTTTTTCAAAATGTTCCTTTGGTAATACAAATTTTCTTTTTGTTTTATGCCTTGCCTGTTTTAGGTATAAGGCTTGATATATTTACTATTGGTGTATTGGGTGTTGGGGCGTATCACGGAGCTTATGTAAGCGAGGTGGTTAGAAGTGGAATTTTGGCTGTGCCAAGAGGTCAGTTTGAAGCTTCTGCGTCTCAAGGGTTTACTTATATTCAACAAATGCGTTATATTATAGTACCTCAAACCATTAGAATTATTTTACCACCGATGACAAATCAAATGGTAAATTTAATTAAAAATACCTCTGTATTGCTTATTGTAGGTGGAGCTGAGTTAATGCATTCTGCTGATAGTTATGCAGCTGATTATGGAAATTATGCGCCAGCTTATATATTTGCAGCGGTTTTATATTTTATAATTTGCTATCCTTTGGCTTATTTTGCAAAAGCTTATGAAAATAAATTAAAAAAAGCACATTTAACGAGATAAAGGGTTGTTAATGGAAAATGTTTTTAATGCGCAAAATATTGAATTTTTAATGCAAGGTTTATTTCTGACATTAAAAATAGCCTTGGCAACTTGTATTATTTCGATTGTTTTTGGAACTTTTTTAGCTATAACTAAAAATTATGGGGATAGATTAAGTAAATTTTTAGCAGCTTGCTATATAGATATTTTTAGAAATACTCCTTTATTATTATGGATGCTTGCAGCTTGTTTTGTTCTACCTGTATTTTTTGGACAATTTCCTCAAGCTTTTTGGGGTACTATAGGATTTTCACTTTATACGAGTTCGGTTATGGCTGAAATTATTAGAGGTGGATTAAATTCTATACCAAAAGGTCAGTTTGAAGCAGCTTATTCTCAAGGTTTTGGTAAATTTTTTACTCTTTTTTATATTATTTTACCACAAACTTTTAGAAAAATAATACCTGCTTTATTATCTCAAATTGTAACCACTGTAAAGGATACAGCTTATTTAGCGGGTTTAGGTATAGCTGAACTTACTTATAATTCAAAAACTATATTGGCAAAACTAACAAGTTTTGAAGAAATTTTAGCGATGATAGGTGTTGTTGCGGGAATTTATTTTATAATATGTTTTTCACTTTCTATGTTGGTAAGATATTATGCCAAAAAGACAGCTTACATTTCTTAAAAAAGCTTATATTTTTATATAAGCTTTTTAAATTTACAGCAGTTTTTAACATTTTTTTTATTAAAATCTTTTGTATTAATTCATAATTTTATTGATTAAGGTTTTTTATGCGAGGTTATAAAATTTTTTCAGGCTCAGCTAATGTCGAATTTGCAAGACAAGTTTCTAAATATCTCTCCCTGCCTTTAAGTGATGCTGGAGTAAAGCGGTTTAGTGATGGAGAGATTAGCGTTCAAATTGATGAGAGTGTACGCGGAAAGGATGTTTTTATTATTCAAAGTACTTGCGCTCCTACAAACGATAATTTAATGGAACTTTTAATTCTTACAGATGCTTTGCGTCGCTCAAGTGCAAATTCAATTACGGCTATTATCCCATATTTTGGCTATGCGAGACAAGATAGAAAAGCAAATCCTAGAGTGCCAATTACTGCTAAACTTGTGGCTAATTTGATTCAAGCAGCTGGGATTGATCGCGTAGCTACGATAGATTTGCATGCAGGACAAATTCAGGGTTTTTTTGATATTCCAGTAGATAATCTTTATGGAAGTATAGTTTTTAATGATTACATTAAAGCCAAACATTTTAAAAATGCTATTATAGGAAGTCCAGATATAGGGGGTGTTGCAAGAGCTAGGAGTGTTGCAAAGCATTTAGGACTTGATATAGTTATAGTTGATAAGCGTCGTGAAAAAGCTAATGAAAGTGAAGTAATGAATATTATTGGAGATGTAAAAGATAAAGAAGTTATCTTAGTGGATGATATTATTGATACTGCTGGCACTATAGTTAAAGCCGCGGAAGCTTTAAAAGAAAAAGGTGCAAAATCTGTTATGGCTTGCTGTACTCATGCAGTTTTAAGTGGAAAAGCCTATGAGAGAATAGCAAGTGGAGTTTTAGATGAGCTTGTGGTAACAGATACTATACCTTTAAAAGAGCAATTACCAAATATTAAAGTATTAAGCGTTACACCTGTTTTTGCTGAAGTAATACGTCGTGTTTATCATAACGAAAGTGTAAATTCTCTCTTTATTTAGATTAAAAAAGCTTAAAGATTATTTTTAAGCTTTTCATTTTTATGCTACTTAAAGAAACAAAAAACATATATTTTTTTAAAAATGTGAAAAAACTAAACATCTTTCTATATAATTTAATCTATAAATCTGCTATTCTTTGAAAATATTTTATTTTCTTAGGAGAAATATGACTCAGTTAAGTACTAAAATTTTATGGTTGTTTGTTGCAACTTTAGGCGCTATTTGTTTTGGTTATTTAGCTTTACAAAATGGCGAAAGTGTATCAGCGATTTATTTGGTGGTTGCTGCTGTATGTATTTATATGATAGGATATAGATTTTATGGGCGTTTTGTAGCTTATAAGGTTTTAGAACTTGATAAAAATCGTGCAACACCAGCACTTGTAGAAAATGATGGGCGTGATTTTGTGCCTACAAATAAAGCTGTATTATTTGGACATCATTTTGCTGCTATTGCAGGAGCAGGTCCATTAGTAGGACCTATCTTGGCCGCTCAAATGGGATATTTGCCTTCTATGCTTTGGATTTTAGTAGGAGGAGTTTTAGCGGGTGCTGTGCATGATTTTGTTGTTCTTTTTATATCTACTCGTAGAAAAGGTAGAAGTCTTGGCGAGATGATTAAGGATGAGATGGGTAAATTTACAGGTGGAGTTGCTATGGTGGCGATTTTTGGCATTATGCTTATTATTATTGCCATTTTAGCTATGGTGGTTGTAAAAGCTTTAGCAGAATCTCCATGGGGTTTATTTACTATCGCAATGACTATTCCTATAGCAATATTTATGGGCATTTATATGCGTTTTATCCGTCCAGGTAGAGTAGGGGAGGCTTCTATAATAGGTTTTGTGCTTTTAATTTTGGCTATTCATTATGGTAGCGTTATAGCTGCTGATCCTTATTGGGCTAAAATATTTACTTTAGAAGCTCCAACTTTGGCAATTGTTATGATGGCTTATGGTTTTATTGCTTCTGTTTTACCTGTGTGGTTTTTACTTGCTCCAAGAGATTATCTTTCAACTTTTTTGAAAATCGGTGTTATTGTGGTAATGGCTGTAGCTATTGTTTTGGTTGCTCCTGATTTACAAATGCCAAAAGTAAATACTCAGTATTTTGATGGAACAGGTCCAGTATTTGCAGGTGGAGTGTTTCCATTTTTATTTATTACCATTGCTTGTGGTGCGATCAGTGGTTTTCATGCTTTGATTTCTAGTGGAACTACTCCTAAAATGCTTGAAAACGAAACTCATGCTTTGGCTGTTGGATATGGCTCTATGCTTGCTGAGAGTGCTGTGGCGATTATGGCTTTAATTTGTGCTTGTATTTTACATCCAGGTCTTTATTTTGCTATAAATTCAAGCTCTGCTTTGATAGGAACAGATGTTGTAAATGTAGCACAAACTATTTCAAGTTGGGGATTTAGTATTACTCCTGAAGAAATTACTACTTTAACCACAAATATAGGAGAGCATACTATACTTTCAAGAACAGGGGGAGCCCCGACTTTTGCTATAGGTGTAGCTTTGATCTTGCATGAACTTTTTGGCGGCGTGGATTTGATGGCTTTTTGGTATCATTTTGCTATATTGTTTGAAGCTTTATTTATTTTAACAGCGGTGGATGCTGGGACAAGGGCTTGTCGTTTTATGGTGCAAGATATATTGGGTAATGTTTATAAACCTTTAGGAGATATTCATAATTATCCAGCTGGACTTTTGGCTACGGCTTTAAGTGTTGCAGGTTGGGGATATTTTCTTTATCAAGGTGCCATTGATCCTAAGGGAGGAATTTATACGCTTTGGCCTCTTTTTGGCGTGAGCAATCAAATGCTTGCGGGTATGGCTTTGCTTCTTGCTACAACTATACTTGTAAAAATGGACAAGGCAAGATATACTTGGGTTACTTTAGTACCTGCGGTATTTGTCTTAGTGGCAACTCTGTATGGAGGAATTCAAAAAATTATGCCTTATGAAGAAGGCAATAAAATAGTAAATGCGGTAAGTCATGTAGCCGCCGTTAGCATACAAAGTCAAAAAATTAAAGATTTAGAATTTAAATTAAATAATACTAAAGATGAAAAAGAAATTTCTACAATTAAAAAAGAAATTTCAATAGCCGCTCAAAATAAAGTTGGAAATTTACTTAATGCAATTCTTTGTGTGTTCTTTATGATAGCTACCTTGCTTGTTATAATTTCTTGTATAGGAATTTGCTTAGGTAAAATTAAAATTCCTCTTAAAGAAACTAAGTATATTAAGATTGATGAATTTCAAAAAATTTAAGTATTATTATGAAAAAGCCGAAAGGTTTTTTCATCCCTTGGTGGGACTTTCTAGTTATGATAAGTATTTAGAACACATGAAACAAAAACATCCAGGAAAAATTCCAAAAACCAGAGGGGAATTTTTCAAAGAATGTCTAGATAAAAAATATAATAGTGGCGGTTTAAATAAATGCTGATAAGCTTAAAGGATAAAGTTTTATCATACAAAATAAGCTTTAAGTATTTAAAAAGCCATGAATTCTTTTAAGTTCTTCACTAATAGGCTTTTTCTTTCCATCTCTTGTAACACTTACATAAGTTACTAAAGCCGAAGTTACATTAATGCAAGAAGTACAACCTTGAGAATCCACTCTTTGAGCTGTGACTTCTACTTCAACGCTGATTGAAGTGTTGCCCACATTTACAACTTTAGAGTAACAAGAAATTATATCGCCTATAAAAACAGGTTCTTTAAAAACTACTTTATCCATAGAGATGGTTACAACGCGTTCAGGAGAAAGTTCTCTTGCTGCGATAGCTCCTGCTAAATCGATTTGTGAAAGTATCCATCCGCCAAAAATATTTCCTGCTGGATTTGTGTCACTTGGCATAGCTACAATTTTTAATTTTGGTTCTCCCATATCTCTCATTTTTACTCCTTATTTTAAAAAATGAATTATAATTAAAAAAGTTAAAAAGGAGAATAAAAGTATGAATAATTTTAAAGAAATAGCTAAATTGGTTAGAAAATACAAAGAAAGAAATAATGCGTTATATGAGTTTTTAGACAAAGAAGATGTGGGCGAGTATTTTAGATCTTTGATTTCTTTAAGTGAGTTAAAACAAGATAAAACAACTATGCTAGCCATACTTAGGCGTTTGGTTGATTTAAAGGAAGAAAATTTAGTTCAAGAGTGGAAAAAAAACAACTTTAAGGAAGATAAGATTATAGAGTTAAAACATAAGTTCTATGAAGAGGTTAGAAAGTTTTATGAAAAAGAACATCAAAATTTAATTAATGAAATAAAAGAGAAAAAGCTTTTAAATAATTTTTATCAGTCTTTAATACAAGGAGTGCATAATATAGGTTTAATTATGAATATTTTTGAAATTTCTTGGACTAAAGAAATTATAGAAAAAAATAATAAAATTTTATCTACTCAATTTCCAAATTTAGATGATGCAATGGAATTTTTACGTAAAAATCATTTATATCAAAAAACTCCAGAAGGAGAAATTTGTGAGCGAAGCTATGGTGTTTTAGTTAGAATAGGAAATTTATGGAAATTTGTTCCTTATGCGAGATTTTTCGAGAATGAAATTTTAAAATTAGAATTTGCTTTTGAAAATATGATTGATCAGCTTAAAATATTTGCTAGCAGCGAAGAGGAAAAAGCTTATATAGAATATTTTGAAAAATTAAAATTAGCGTTTTGTGAAAAAGATGAAGATAGGGTTATAAAAGCTTGGCAAGAAGCTGAATTTGCTTGGATGAAAGTAAAATTACCTTTACAAGTGGGACATCCTTTAGAATATTATGAAGATAATTATACTCATGCGGTGGCATTAGAATGGGATATAAGAATAGAAGATGAAAATGATTTTGATGTTTTGAAATTTGGTAGTGAAATTAAGGAAAGTTTTGAACATGTTTATAAAAATATAGGACTTGAAGATTGTGAATTAGAAAAAGAAGTTTTATCTAATATAGAAAAAACTCAACTTTATATTTGCACTCCGATGATATTTTATGGTGCCGAACTTAAAGGTTTATTCTCAGCTCAAGTCGTTCCAAATGATGAGTTTGTAAGTTCTAAGGCGGGCAAAAAAATATTTGCCTTTATAAATTTTGTATATGAAAATGCTAAAACAAAGCCTTTTATGAAAATTTCTAGCGAGGTTTTTGATAAAGAATTTTTGGATTTTGGAAGAAATATTTTATTTTATCAGGAAAAAATTTGGAAAAGGGTTTATGAAGTATCAACTATAGGCCATGAATTTGGTCATATATTTTTTATTGCTAATGATACCGAAAAAACAATGAATCAGAGTGGTTTTTTTAAAAATATAGAAGAATATAAAGCTACTACAGGTGGACTTATAAATTTCTTTTATCATGAACAAGATGACTTGATAATGCCTGTTTTTCATGAACTTATAAAAAGAGCTATTGGACTTATTTCTTGGCAAAGGGTTGATGAAGTTAGACCTTATTATACAGAAGGACTTATTCATCTTAGTTTGCTTTTTGAAAGTGAAGTATTGATTTTTGAAAATAATAATTTGAAGATAAATTTTGATTTAGGGCATTATGAAAAATTTAAAGAACTAACTTTAAAAAATTATCATGAATTAGCAAAACACTATGCTTTAAGACTTGATGCAAAAGAGTTTTTAAGTAGATTTTGTGAAATTGAAGATAATATTTTTCTTCCTATTATGCCTAAGTGTAAAGAATTTGTTAAATTTTATTATGATTTATACGAGAAAATTGGTAATGAAATTGATAATAGTGGAGAATTTGAAAGATATAAGAAAAAATAATAAAGTTTTTTGAAAAAAACTTAAAAAAAGCTGTTTTTTACTTGATATTGTTTTTTAAATATGCTAAAATTAGGCGTTTCAATTAAAACAAAGGAGCTTTTATGACTAAAGCAGATTTTATTTCATTAGTTGCTCAAACAGCTGGGCTAACAAAAAAAGACGCTACTACTGCTACTGATGCAGTTATTTCTACTATTACTGATGTTTTAGCTAAAGGTGATAGCATCAGTTTTATTGGTTTTGGTACTTTTTCAACTCAAGAAAGAGCTGCTAGAGAAGCTAGAGTACCAAGCACAGGAAAAACAATCAAAGTTCCTGCTACAAGAGTTGCAAAATTTAAGGTAGGTAAAAACCTTAAAGAAGCTGTTGCAAAAGCAAGCGGCAAAAAGAAAAAATAAGACTTCGGCTAGATAAATTCTAGCCTTCTTTCTTAATTAATTCAGATATTTTGTATCTTTTATTTACTTTATTTTTTTAAACTTTTATAAAACTATCATTATTAAACAAAAAAGGATATTAAAATTATGAAAGTACATGAAAAAGTAAGTGAGCTTATAGGAAATACTCCTATTATACATTTGAAAAAATTTGGTATCAATGTTTTTGCTAAATGTGAATTTTTAAATCCTAGTCATTCTATAAAAGATAGAGCAGCTTTTGAAATGATTAAAGATGCTTTAGATAGTAAAAAAATTAATCAAGATACTACAATAGTTGAAGCAACTAGTGGAAATACTGGAATTTCTTTGGCTATGATTTGTGCAGATTTGGGACTTAAATTTATTGCTGTAATGCCCGAATCTATGAGTTTAGAAAGAAGAAAAATGATAACACTCTTTGGCGCTAGGTTAGAATTAACTCCTGCAAATTTAGGAATGAAAGGAGCGGTTGATAAAGCAAATGAAATATTATTAAATACTCCAAATTCTTTTATGGTTTCTCAATTTGAAAATATTTCAAATAAAAATGCGCATCGTAAGAATACGGCTTTAGAAATTTTAAGAGATTTGGATAATGAACTTGATATTTTTGTAGCTGGTTTTGGAACTGGCGGTACTATTAGTGGAGTTGGGGAAATACTAAAAGAAAAATTAGAAAAAGTGCATATTGTTGGAGTCGAGCCTCTAAATTCTCCATTGCTTAGCAAAGGTGAAGCGGGAAGCCATAAAATACAAGGAATAGGGGCGAATTTTATACCTGCTATTTTAAATAAAGAAGTTATAGATGAAGTGATCACAGTAAGTAATGAAGATGCTATAAATACAGCCAAAGAACTTGCCAAAAGTGGTTTAATGGTAGGTATATCAAGTGGAGCAAATGTATTTGCCGCAAGTATGCTAGCAAAGAAATTTCCAGATAAAAGAATTTTAACTATGCTAAACGATACGGCTGAAAGATACCTCTCAACTGATCTTTTTGCTTAAGTATAATTATTGAGAATTTAGAAAAATTCTAAGTTCTCTTAAAATTTCTTGTGGATTTAAATCGCTAATTTCTTTATAAAAATGACCTTTTTCATCAATAAGATAAAGCATATTGCTATGTGCTATAGAATAACCCATAAAAGAATCATTTAGATCTATTTTTTGATATTGAACATTATATTGTTTTGTTATTTTTTGAAGAGTTTTTTCATCTTTTGCAATTAAGGCATCTGCTTTTGGGTAAAAGTATCGTAACCATTCGTTTGTATTGCTTAAGTTATTATCTCTATTTGGATCTAAAGAAATAAAAAGAAGGTGAGCCTTAGGATTATTGATTTGCTTTAAGGCTTTGCCTACTAAACTAAGAGTTGCCGGACAAACATCAGGGCAATAAGTATATCCAAAATAGATAATAAGCTTATCTCCTTTAAAATCTTTTAGGGTGGTTTCCTCTTTTAAGTCTGATTTTAAGATAAAATCATAAGAATTTTGATGATTTTTAATAAAAAATATTACACCTAAAATAATGGCAACTATAACTGTAAACAAAATAATATTTTTTTTCATTTTTTTAGCTCAAAATCAAAATAAAACCCTATGGGTTTATTATTATCCATAAATTCTACCCTGAAACGCATAGTATCTAAAACGCAAGCAGCAAGAACTATTTTACTTTCATAGTCTGTTGAATTTAATCGATGTATTTTAGGTTTAATTTCGCCCATATACATATTTAATCCATAAATTTTAATTCCTAAGTTGTTATAATTTCCTAGATTTACAATCTTTAGATTTGTAACATCTAAAGATTGTAAGGGTTTGGGATTTAGGGAAATTAAGACTTTTTTATTGTTAAAACTATATGTGCAGTCTTTAACATTAAGATCGCAAGTCAATAGGGTAGAAAAATCAGTTTTTGTTATTTTTTGAGAATCTTTTATTACATAAAAATCAAAAATAATATATAAAATAGCAATAACAAAAGCAAAAGCTAGGATAAAAATAATTTTTCTCATTAATTAAAATTCTTTAGAATCAATATTTTTTAACTCTATGGTTTTGTGATTATTAAATTTTAAATCTAAATTTACCTTCGTGTCTTTGATAATAGGTTTTTTTAGTTTTAAAAGCATTATATGGTAACCTCCAGATTTAAGCTCTGTGCTTGAATGAGCTTTTATAATAATTTCAGGAATTTTTTGCATCATCATTTTTCCATCTTTATGTATATGTGTATGCAGTTCACTGACTTCACTGATATCGCTTTTGGCACTTATTAGAGCAATATCCTTATCAGTATTATTAAAAATAGTAAGAAAAATAGCACTATTTTGCGCATGAGGTGGAGTTTGTTTTACAAAGGTATTTTTTACCTCTATATCATTAACAGCCCAAAGATTTACAGCAAAAAGAGCACCTAAGAGAAGAATTTTTTTCATATTGTATCCTTATTTTTATAATATTAAATATTTGTTCATTATATCAAAAAATATTTTTATTTGAATATAAAATTTTGAAAATTTTTCAATGTGTGTTACCTGTTTGAAATTTTTTTTGCATAGTAACATCAAAATCAAAGAAAAAACCAGTTGGAGCATTATTGTTTAAAAATTCAACCCTAAATCTAGAATCATCGGTAATGCTTCTACCTATAAAATTTATAAGAATATCACCATTAACTATATTAAATTTAGGAATGATATCGCCTATATAGGAATTTAAACTATAAATTTTAATCTTTAAATTAGAATAATGAGGAAAATTCTTAATTTTTATAGTAGTTTTATTGAAAATTTTTATAGGTTTTGGGTAGGCTGAAACTTCAATATTTTTTTTATTAAAAGAAAAAACACAATCTTGTAAATTTAAGTCACAAGTTAGAGGTTGGCATGTATTTAAGCTAAATATACTTTCTTTCTTTTTATCATATAATGTATAAAAAGCTAAAAACAAAATGCCTAAAAAAGACATTCCTATAAAAAAATTTCTTATCATTATAGACAACCTTTTAAAACAAGCCTTTATGATTTGTAAAAATTATATCATAAATAAGGCTGCATTGTTAATATAATTAATATTTTTTAAGAAAAAAAATATTATAATCACAAACATTTTTGACTTAAAAAATTTGAAATACCTAAGGAAAAACATTGTTAAAACGACTTGCTTTATTAATTGCACTTTCTTCATTGGTGTTGCATGCCTCAGATCTTGTTAAAATTTATCTTAATCAAGGATTAGATGCTGTTGGTGTAGCGATTGAAAAAGAATTAACTCAAAAGGATTTTTGGTTAAGTGAAATAGGAGATAAAAATATTTCACTTGGATACTATGATGATAATGTTGCTATCGTGCTTACAAATAAAACAGATAAAATTCTCCGTGTTTATTCTTACGAGGACGGAAAAATAAGAAAAGATTTTGAACAAAAAGAAATAATAACTGGATTAATGGGTGATAAAAAAATAGAAGGAGATTTGAAAACGCCAGTAGGTTTTTATGAGTTAGGCCGTAAGTTTAATCCAGGTGATCCTTATTATGGTCCCTTTGCTTTTGCCACAACTTATCCAAATTTACTTGATAAAGTACAAGGAAAAACAGGTGGTGGTATTTGGATCCATGGCTATCCTTTAGATGGTTCTAGACTTGATGAATTTAAAACAAGAGGGTGTATTGCTTTATTTAATAATAATTTGGAGAAATTTGCAAAAGTTGTGCAAGATAAAAAAGTTTTTGTTATGACAGAAGAAAAAGAAAAAATTAGAGCTAAAAAGGATCAAATCGCTAGTTTATTGGCTGATCTTTTTACATGGAAACTAGCTTGGACAAATAGTGACACTAATGCCTATTTAAGTTTTTATGATGAGCAAGAATTTAAACGTTTTGATAAAATGAAATTTGAACAGTTTGCTTCCATGAAAAAATCTATTTTTTCTCGTAAAGAAGATAAAAAGATTAAATTTTCAGATATTAATATCAGCCCTTATCCGAATTTAGAAAATGAAACTATGTATAGAATTTCATTTTATGAGGATTATTACACTAAAAACTATCAGTTTAGAGGCGATAAAATTTTATACGTTAAGATAGATAGTAAAGGTAAAATGAAAATTTTAGCAGAGCAATAAATGTCTTTAATAAAAATTGATCAAAAAGCTTATGAATACAATTTAAGACATATTGCTAAAAAAATAGGGAGTTTTCAAAGATTAATTTGCGTTTTTAAAGATAATGCATATGGACATGGAGCTAAGCTTTTAGCTCCATTAGCCAAAAATTTAGGAGTTTCTTTTGTTGCTGTTAAGAGTGAAGAAGAAGCTCAAGAAATCGAAGAATTTTTTGAGAATATATTAATACTATCACATCGTCCTCATGGTAATGAAAATTCTCGATTTATTTATGCTTTAAATGATATTTCCCAAGCAAAAAAATACAAGCAAGATATAAAAATACATCTAAAAATAGATACAGGCATGCATCGCAATGGAATTTGTGTAGAAAATTTAGAGCATGCTATAGATCTTATTCAAAGTAGTGATTTAAAACTTACTGGAATGTTTACACATTTTGCTAGTGCAGATGAAATGGATGGAAGTTTTTTTGTTCAAAAAGAAAATTTTCAAAAAGCTAAAAAGATAGTAAAAAAATATTTTTCAAATTTATTATTTCATTCGCATAATTCTGCAGCATTATTTAGAGGGAAAATTCCCGAAGATGAATATTGTAGAGTTGGGCTTGTTCAATTTGGATATGGGGATTCAAATTTAAAAAGAGTTTTAAGCTTGTATGCTCATAGATTAAGTCAAAGGATTTTACAAAAAGGACAGAGTATAGGATATGGAGGCATTTTTACTGCTGCAAAGGATATGGAAGTAGCGACTTATGATTTGGGTTATGCTGATGGTCTTTTCCGATACAATGGAAAAGGGGAGTTAGTGCTTGGAAATGGAAAAGTAATGCTTGGAAAGATGTCAATGGATAGTTTTTCTTGTGAAAATTCTGGTGAGGAAATTTGCGTGTTTAAAGATGCTGATATTTGGGCTGATTTTTTTCATACTATTAACTATGAAATTTTAGTAAAATTAAATCCTAATATTCAAAGAGTTCTAGTATAAATATGTTTAATATAGTTTTAGTTCACCCTAGAATACCACAAAATACAGGTAGTATAGGTAGAATGTGTTTTAATGCCGGTTTTAAACTTCATATCGTTAAACCAACTGTTTTTGATATTTCACAAAAGGCTGTTAGAAGGGCAGGACTTGATTACTGGGATAAATTAGAGCCTATTATTTGGGAGAATCTTGAAGAATTTTTGAATGAAAATATGATTTATAAAAATCGCTTTTTTTTCGCAACAACTAAGAGTCAAAAAGCTTATTTTGATGCAGAATTTCAAAAAAATGATTTCTTATTCTTTGGAAGTGAGAGTTATGGTTTGCCTATGGAATTAATGCAATTAAATTGGGAAAATGCTATAACTATACCTATGAAATCTTATGGAAGAAGTTTAAATTTAGCCACAAGCGTTGGTATAATCTCTTATGAAGCTTTAAGACAAAATTTTAGAAATTTTGCTTCTTAAAAGTTTCAAATTTACACAATAGCTTAAAACAAATAAAATCATAAAGTCCTTTTTATAAAAATTATGTTAAAGTAAAATTTAGATTATTTTTTGAGGAGTTTGGATGAAATTAGATATTATGCTAGATTTTGCCAATAAAGCGTCTGATATTATAGCTAATAAGATTGTCCCAAATACAGACATTATTATGGTAGTTTTACTTATTATTTGTGGGCTTTATTATAGTTTTTTAACTCGCTTTGTTCAGTTTCGTATGTTGAGTTCTGTATTTAAAATTCTTACAGAAAAAAACGAAGGACACGCTAAAGAACATATTTCACCTTTTCAAGCATTAATGATCTCAACTGCTTCTAGAGTTGGTATAGGAAATATTGCTGGAATTTCTTTGGCATTGGCTACAGGTGGAGCTGGTGCTTTATTTTGGATGTGGGTTATGGCATTTTTTGGTGGTGCCTCAGCATTTGCTGAAAGTACCTTAGCTCAAGTTTACAAATCAAAAGATGATACAGGCGGGTTTAAAGGTGGTCCAGCTTATTATATAAAAAAAGCCTTAGGCTCACATTTTTTTGGAGCTTTTTTTGCTTTTATTCTTATTATTACTTATGCTTATGGATTTAATGGACTTCAAAGTCAAACAATGACTTCGTCTTTTAAAGTTTATTATGATATGTTTAATCCAAATGCTGCTGTAGATTTTGCATCAAGTTCTTGGCCAATGATTATTGGTATTGTTTTAACTATTTTTGGTGCATGGATGTTTTTTTCTCACCATACTAAAATAGGTAAAATTAGTTCTTTAATTGTTCCTTTTATGGCTTTAGCTTATGTTTTACTTGCCGTGATTGCTGTTTTAATGAATTTTGATAAAATTCCTTCTGTGATTCATATGATTTTACAAAGTGCTTTTGATTTTAAAGCGATTTTTGGTGGTTTTGCTGGTTCTGCTTTGGTTATAGGGATTAAAAGAGGACTTTTTTCAAATGAAGCGGGTATGGGCTCGGCACCTAATGCAGCTGCAGCAGCTTTGACAAGTCATCCAGCTAAACAAGGTGTTATACAAGCCTTTTCAGTTTTAATTGATGTTGTTGTTTGTACAAGTTCTGGATTTTTAGTTCTTTTTTCTATGGCATATTTAGGACTTGGAGAAAGTAAAATTGATGGTGGAATGCCTTTAGTTCAAGAAGCTATGCGTGAGTATTACGGTAGCTTTGGAATCCATTTTATTACTATAGCTATTGTTCTTTTTGCAATAACTTCTTTAATAGGAAATTATTATTATGCTCAAGCTAATGTTAAATATTTAACAAATTCCAAATTTGTAATGAATTTGTTTAGAATTACAGCTGTGGCTATGATTTTTATAGGCTCGCAAATGAATTTAAAACTTGCTTGGAATTTGGCTGATTTGACTATGGCTTTCATGGCAACGACAAATATTATATCTTTATTGCTTTTAGGTGGTATAGTAAATAAAGTTTTAAAAGATTTTAATATGCAACAAAAATCTGGTATAGATCCTAAATTTAATGCTAGCAAACTTGGAATTAAAAACGCTGAATGTTGGGATTAAAATTCATAAGCCTTAGTGGCTTATGAATTAATGATTTAAAACCTTGTTTAAAAATTCTCTCAATCTTTCATTGCTAGGATTTTCAAATACTTCTTTAGGGCTTCCATCAACAGCAATTTTTCCTTTATCCATAAAAAATATACGATTGGCAACATTTCTAGCAAAGCCCATTTCATGAGTTACTACAAGCATAGTTAAACCTTCTTTTGCAACATCTTTCATAATGCTTAGAACCTCGCCTATCATTTCAGGATCTAGAGCTGAAGTAGGTTCATCAAATAAAATAACATCAGGATTCATCATCAAGCTTCTAGCAATAGCTATGCGTTGTTTTTGTCCGCCAGAGAGCTTATGGGGCATTATATTTTCTTTGTCTGCTAAACCCACCTTAGCAAGAAGTAATTTTGCTTTTTTTATGGCTTCTTCTTGACTTAAAATTCCTGTTTTAATGGGCGTTAAACATAAATTTTCCATAACATTTTTATTAGCAAAAAGATTAAAATGCTGAAATACCATGCTAACTTTTTGCCTGATCTTGTTAATATCAATTTCTTTATCAAGTATGTTTTGCTTATTGATTAAAATTTCCCCACTATCAGCTAGTTCTAAGCGATTGATGCAGCGTAAAAATGTACTTTTTCCGCCTCCACTTGGACCTATGATAGCTATTACATCGCCTTTTGAGATTGTAGTGTTAATATTTTTTAAAACTTCTAATTCTCCATATTTTTTTTGTAAATTTTTAACTTCAATCATTTTTATTCATCCTAAGTTCAAGTTTTTTTGCAAAATAGCTAAAAATTTTTACACTTACATAATAAACAAGTCCAGTGAAAATAATAGGTTTTGGATTGTAAAGTACGGCTTGCAAGCTTTGACTTTGCATGGTAATATCAATAACACTAATAAATCCTACAACAGAAGTTTCCTTAAATAAAGAAATAAATTCATTAGCTAATGCAGGTAGAATGTTTTTAGTAGCCTGTGGAAGAATAATTTCTTTCATTGAAGTTTTGTAATCAAGCCCCATTGCTCTTGCAGCTTCCATTTGTCCCTTATCTACACTATTAATGCCACTTCTTACAATTTCTGCTATATAAGCCGAGCTATTAAGTCCTAGTGCAAGAATGGCTGCATAAAGGTTATCTATAAAAGTAAAAATTACAAAAGCAAAAATCATCAATTGTAAAATTACTGGTGTTCCTCGTATAATGTCTATATATTCATCTATAATAAAATTAAGCGTTTTAAATTTAGAGAAGTGTAAAATAGCTAAACTAAAACCAATAATCACTCCGATAATAACAGCGCAAGCAGTTAATAAAAGTGTAATAAGATAACTTTTTAAATAAGCTTTTGCATTTTCTGTATAGCCATAGCTTACAACTCCACTAGGATCTTGAATTTTTAATATTTCTATTGGGAAAGAAAAATAGCCCCATAAAATAATAATAACAAAAAAAACAAAAATTTTTATATTTTTCTGATTCAATTTGTAAACCTTTTCAGAGAAATTATTTAAAAAAAGATTTTATAGAAATATCTTTGAATTTTCTCTAAAGATTTAAAAAAATGTGTTAGAATTTCCCAAAAATAAGGTTGTATTTATGGAAATTTTAGATTTCATTCTAATAGTTATTTTTGTGTTTTTAATGATTGTTTTGGTCATAGGTTTTAATCGTCAAATGATGCAAAAAAACAAAGAAAGAGAAGAAAGATTTAAAAAATATAAAAAAGGAGAACAAAATGAGTAAAAAAGTATTAATTCCATTGGCTCAAGGTTTTGAGGAAGCTGAATTTATAGGAATTGCGGATGTTTTAAAACGAGCAAAAGAATTAAATCCAGATTTGGAAGTTGTTATAGCTTCGTTAAACAGTGAGTTATTAGTAAAAGGTGCTAATGGCATTAGTATAAAAGCAGATTGTTCTATAGAGGATGTTGATATAGAAAATTTAGATGCCATTGCTTTGGCGGGCGGCTTTGAAGGTATGATGAATCTTAAGAATTCAAATGTTATTTTAAATATCATTAAACAACTTCATAGCAAAAATAAAATTGTTGCCGCAATCTGTGCTTCTCCTATAGTCTTAAATGAAGCAGGTGTTTTAGAGGGCGAGTTTGCTTGCTATCCTAGTTGTGAAGTTGGACTTAATGGAAATCGTGTTAACAAGGCTGTAGTTGTAAATAAAAATGTTATAACTTCAGCAGGTCCAGCTACGGCAATTCTTTTTGGTTTAGAGCTAGCTAAAAAGTTATGCGGTGATGAAATTTATCAAAAATTATATGAGGGAATGTTGCTACCTTTGACAAAATAGTTTAAATGGTAGTTTTTCTACCATTTAAACTAAAATAAAGCTTGAGGATTTTCTTTTTTTGTTTTTTCCTTAGGCAGTTTAAAACCTCCAAGCATGTGAAAATGCAAATGAAAAACTTCTTGTCCACTATTTTTTCCACAGTTTGTTACCAAGCGATATCCACTTTTATCTACACCTAAAAGAACAGCTAATTCTTGTATGAAACTTGTCATTTTGGCCATAAGTTCAGGATCAAATTCTTGAAAGTCTTTAAAATGTTTTTTAGGGATTATAAGTATATGTATGGGTGCTTTGGGTGCAATATCATGAAATGCTAGAAAATCGTCACTTTCAAGCACTTTATTGCATGGAAGTTTACCTTCAACTATGAGTTCAAAAATTGTTTTTTCTTGCATTATTTATCCTTTTTTACTGTTGGTTTGATACAATTATATCTTTAAAGTTTGGTTTTTATGCTGAATTTAAAATAGTTTTTAATAGAATTAGAACTTGAAATATTTTATTTAAGGTAAGAAAATTGCAAAATTTTATAGAACAGATTCAAAAATGTGAGAATTTAAATGATTTGGAAGCCATTAGGATTTCCGTTCTTGGAAAAAAAGGTATTTTAACAGAAGGCTTTACAAAGCTTAAAGAGTTAGAAGATGGGGCGAAAAAAGAATTTGCTGCTAAATTAAATGCACAAAAAGAAATATTTAATGAGGCTTATTTAGCCAAATTTAAAGATTTGGAAAATCTTGCTTTAGAAGAAAGAATGAAACAAGATGCTTTAAATTTTAACTATTTTGATGAAAGTATTACAACAGGTGCCTTGCATCCTGTTATGAGCACCATGGATAAAATCATAGAGTATTTTATAGCTTTGAATTTTAGCATAGAAAAAGGGCCTTTAATAGAAGATGACTTTCATAATTTTGAAGCGTTAAATTTACCTAAATCTCACCCTGCAAGAGATATGCAAGATACCTTTTATTTTGATGATAAAAGGCTTTTAAGAACACAAACTTCGCCAGTGCAAATACGGACAATGCTTGCACAAAAACCTCCTATTAGGATGATAGCCCCTGGTGCTGTATTTAGAAGAGATTTTGATATTACGCATACTCCTATGTTTCATCAAGTTGAAGGCCTTGTGGTGGAAGAAGGGCAAAAGGTTAGCTTTGCAAATTTAAAAAGTGTATTGGAAGATTTTTTGCGTTATATGTTTGGGGATGTGAAAGTTCGTTTTCGTCCAAGTTTTTTTCCATTTACAGAACCTTCTGCTGAAGTTGATATTTCTTGTGTATTTTGCAAAGGAAAGGGTTGTAGAGTTTGCAAACATACAGGTTGGCTTGAAGTTTTAGGATGTGGAATAGTTGATCCTAATGTTTATAATTTTGTTGGCTATGAAAATGTAAGCGGTTATGCCTTTGGATTGGGAGTAGAACGTTTTGCAATGCTTTTGCATCAAATTCCAGATTTAAGATCTTTATTTGAAGGTGATTTGAGATTATTGGAGCAGTTTAGATGATAATTACTAAAAGTTGGTTGAATGATTGGTTAGAACTTGAAGAAATAAGTTCGGATAAAATAGCTAAAACTTTAAACTCTATAGGTATAGAAGTTGATAGGGTTGGCGCTTTAAAGGCTCCAGATAAAGTTGTTGTAGGCTATGTTAAGGAAAAAATTAAACATGAAAATTCAGATAAATTAAGCATTTGTCAAGTTGATATCGGAAGTGAAACCTTGCAAATTGTCTGCGGTGCTGCAAATGTTGATGCAGGACAATTTGTAGCTGTTGCAACTAAAGGTGCTATCATGCCAAACGGTATGGAAATAAAAGAAGCAAAATTACGAGGAGTGGATTCTTGTGGTATGCTTTGTTCTAGTTTAGAACTGGGTTTTGAAAAAATCAATGAAGGAATTATGCTTTTAGATGAGAGCATAGGGAAATTAGAACTTGGGAGAGCTTTAAATACTTATGAAATTTTTAATGATGAGCTAATAGAAGTAGAACTTACTCCTAATAGAGGTGATTGTTTAAGTATTTATGGTATAGCTCGTGATTTAGCCGCAGCTTTAAATTTAAATTTAAAAGAACCAAAACCATTTAAAGAAAGTGAAAATGTTTTAGGTATCGGTAGAATTTTGCGCTTAGCAGCTGAGAAAGAACTTAATGGACTTTATAATTATCGAGCTATAGAGCTAAAAGAAGAAATTCAAACAAACTTATTACTTAGTTTAAGACTTGCTCAAATTGAAGGTTTGGGAAAAAATTCCATAGAAAATTTATTAAATTATGCAACGCATTCAACTGGTGTTCTTTTTAATGCTTATGATTTAAGTAGTTTTTCTGAAAAAGATGAAGAATTTACCATTAATTTAAGCAAGCAAGTGCATGGAGAAACAAAAGTATCTTGCAAAGATAAACTTTTAAGCTTTAGCGGAATTTTCCAAAATAATGAAAGTAGATGTAAAGATCATTCTAAAATAATTATTATTGAGGCTAATTATACCGATCCATTGGTAATTGCAGATGCTAAAATATATCATAAAGATCAAGATGAAAAAATGCTTTATAGAAGTTTTAGGGGAAGTGAACCTAAATTAAATTTAGGAATGGATTTTTTGCTTAGTATTTTTGAGCAGATTCCAAATCTTGTTATTTATAGTTCTTCTCAACAAATTTTAACCGACAAAGAATTACCAATCATACCAATAAGTATTGAAGGTATTAGCGATATAATAGGGCAAAATGTTGATAAAGATGAAGTATTAAAAATATTAAAGAAATTAGGTTTTGAGCTCATACTTTCAGGTGAAGGGCTTATAAATGTTAAAGCACCTTTACATCGTCCTGATATTAAAAATTTATCAGATATTTGCGAGGAAGTTGTAAGAATTATAGGTATTGATAATATTGCCTCCAAGGGTTTAGAATTTATAGAAAAAAATCGTTTAAATTCTGCATATAAAAATTATATTGAATTTTTAAATTTAAGGAAAAGAGCAGTAGCTAGTGGTTATTTTGAAAGCTTACATTATGTTTTGGATAATGAAGAAGAACTTAAAAGATTGGGTTTTGACTCTGTTAAACTAAAACTAATCAATCCAATTACAGCAGAACTTAATACTTTAAGAACAACCCTTTTAAATCATTTGTTAAATGCAGCAAGTTTAAATGCAAAAAATTCTAAAAAAATTATTAAACTTTTTGAACTAGGGGCTGTTTTCAATGTTAATAATCAAGAATTAAACCATATCGCATTTATCCATTCTGGCTTAAAAGAAGAAGCTAAAATTTCCAACAAGGCAAAACCTGAATCGGTGCAATTTTATGATTTTCTTTTAGACATTAAAAATATTATAGGTGATTTTAAACTAAAATCATCAAAATATAATATTTTAAGCCCTTATGAACAAGCAGATATGTATCTATCAGATATTAAAGTAGGTTTTATAGGCCGTTTGCATTTAAAAATAGAAAATGAGAGAGATTTACCAAAAACATATATTTGCGAACTTGATTTAGATTTAATCAGGCAAGATTTTAAAATAGCTAAGCCTTACTCCAAATTCCCAGCTATCACTAGAGATCTTAGTGTGTTAATACCTAAAGGTTTTGAATACAATCAGATTAAAAATTGTATCGAAGAATTGAATTTAGAAATACTTGAAAATTTTCGTTTAGTTGATATTTATAGTGATGAAAACCTTAAAGAATTTTATAGCATTACTATAAGTTTTTCTTTTAGGGATATAAATAAAACTCTAGAAGATAATCAAGTAAATGAATGTATGGATAAAATTTTAAATACTCTTAAAAATTTGGGTCTTGATTTAAGATGAAAATTTACAAATTGCAAACCCCTGTAAATGCTATACTTGAAAATATAGCAGCAGATAAAAGCATATCTCATCGTTTTGCTATATTTTCGCTTTTAACACAAGAAGAAAATAAGGCTCAAAATTATCTCTTAGCTCAAGATACTTTAAACACTCTTGAAATTATAAAAAATCTTGGAGCTAAAATTGAACAAAAAGATTCTTGCGTCAAAATTATACCCCCTAAAGAAATTTTATCTCCAAATTGTATTTTAGACTGTGGAAATTCAGGAACTGCTATGCGTTTGATGATAGGATTTTTAGCAGGAATTTCTGGTTTTTTTGTTTTAAGTGGAGATAAGTATTTAAACAATCGTCCTATGAGAAGGATAAGCAAACCACTTACTCAAATAGGCGCTAGAATTTATGGAAGAAATGAGGCAAATTTAGCTCCACTTTGTATAGAAGGTCAAAAATTAAAAGCTTTTAATTTTAAAAGCGAAATTTCTTCGGCTCAAGTTAAAACAGCTATGATTTTATCTGCTTTTAGAGCTGATAATGTATGCACTTTTAGTGAAATTTCTCTTAGTCGAAATCATAGTGAAAACATGCTAAAGGCTATGAAAGCTCCAATAAGGGTTAGTAATGATGGCTTAAGTCTTGAAATAAATCCTTTAAAAAAACCTTTAAAAGCTCAAAATATAATCATTCCTAATGATCCTTCTTCGGCTTTTTATTTTGTTTTAGCAGCTATTATTTTACCTAAATCTCAAATTATTTTAAAAAATATTTTACTTAATCCTACTCGTATAGAGGCGTATAAAATTTTGCAAAAAATGGGTGCCAAACTTGAAATGACAATAACTCAAAATGATTTTGAAACTATTGGTGAGATCAGGGTGGAGTCTAGCAAGCTTAATGGCATAGAAGTTAAAGATAATATCGCTTGGTTAATAGATGAAGCGCCTGCTTTGGCTATAGCTTTTGCTTTGGCTAAGGGTAAATCTAGTTTAATAAATGCTAAAGAATTACGCGTTAAAGAAAGCGATAGGATTGCTGTGATGGTTGAAAATCTAAAGCTTTGTGGTGTTGAAGCTAGAGAACTTGATGATGGTTTTGAAATAGAAGGTGGATGCGAACTAAAATCTTCAAAAATTAAAAGCTATGGAGATCACCGTATTGCTATGAGTTTTGCTATTTTAGGTTTGCTTTGTGGAATCGAGATTGATGATAGTGATTGTATAAAAACTTCTTTTCCAAATTTTATAGAGATTTTATCAAATTTAGGAGCTAGGATTGATTATTGAATTAGCAAAAAACTATGGTTTTTGTTTTGGTGTTAAAAGAGCTATTAAAAAAGCAGAACAAATAAAAGATGCTGCAACTATAGGCCCTCTTATTCACAATAACGAAGAAATTTCTCGTTTGCAAAAAAATTTTAATGTCAAAACTTTGGAAAATATACAAGCTTTAAGTAATGAAAAAAAGGCTATTATAAGAACTCATGGTATTACAAAGCAAGATTTAGAAGAATTGAGAAAAAAAGATATAGAAATTTTTGATGCCACTTGTCCTTTTGTTACAAAACCACAACAAATTTGCGAGCAAATGAGTAAGGAGGGTTATGAAGTTGTTATTTTTGGAGATGAAAATCATCCCGAAGTTAAAGGAGTCAAAAGTTATGTAAGTACAAAAGCTTATGTAGTTTTGGATAAAAAAGAACTTCAAAATATAAAACTTCCTAATAAAATAGCTGTAGTAAGCCAAACAACTAAGAAGCCTGAGCATTTTATGGAGATAGTAAATTTTTTAATACTTAAAACCAAAGAAGTAAGAGTTTTTAACACTATATGTGATGCAACCTTTAAAAATCAAGATGCCATTAAAGAACTCTCGCTTAAAAGTGATGTTATGGTTGTTGTAGGGGGTAAAAACTCAGCCAATACAAAACAACTTTTTTTAATTGCAAAAACCAATTGTGAAGATAGCTATCTAATTGAAACCGAAGAAGAGTTAAAAAAAGAATGGTTTTTGGATAAAAAACATTGCGGCATTAGTGCAGGTGCTAGTACTCCTGATTGGATCATACAAAAAGTTATCGCCAAAATAAAAAAATTTAAAATTAATTAAAAAATGTTTTCAAATAGAATAAAAAAGTCAAAAATTTAAAAAAAATTAACAAAAATAAAAAAACTTAACACTAATTAAAGAAAAATAAGGTAAAATCAATCAATTTCTAAAAATTATTTTAAAGGACCATAATGAGCGAGGTGAACAAAAAAGTTCAAGGCGGCGTAGATGATTATCTTGAGGAAGAAGATTTTGGACAGCTTTTAGAAGCTTTTGATAAATCAAGAGAAGAGGCTACAACAGAGGGTGTGATTGTAGAGATCAAAAATGATGAAGTTTATGTAGATATAGGTAAAAAATCTGAAGGTATTTTAGCTCTTAGCGAAATACAAGATGACAATTCTAAGCTATTATTTAATGTAGGCGATGGTATTAAAGTTGCTGTTATGGGTTCTCGTGGTGGCAGATCTTTACTTTCTCATAAAAAAGCTTTGAGAAAAGAAAAAGTTATCGAATTTATTAAAAACTATCAAGAAAATCAAGATGATATTTTTACCGTAAAAGTAGTTGGAAAAAATAAAGGCGGATTGATAGTTGTTGATGAAAATGATGTTGAATTTTTCTTACCAAAATCTCAATATGGCTTCAAAGAAACAAATAATATTATAGGCAAAATGTTTAAAGTTAAAATTATTAAAATCGACAAAGATGAGCAAAGTATCATTGTTTCTCGTAAAAAAACTTTAGATGACGAGAGAAGAAAACGCAAAGAATTGATCAATAATGTAGCACAACAAGAAGATTTAATTGAAGGTATTGTGAAAAAAATTACTACTTATGGTATGTTTGTGGATGTAGGAGGTGTTGATGGTCTTGTTCATTACAGCGAAATTTCTTACAAAGGACCTGTAAATCCTGGAACACTTTATAAAGAGGGTGATAAGGTTCCAGTTAAAGTTATAAAGTATGATAAAGAACGCAAACATTTATCCTTGTCTATAAAAGCGGCTTTACCTGATCCATGGAGCGAGATAAAAGATACTCTTGATGTAGGTGATACCATTAAAGTAATAGTATCAAATATAGAGCCTTATGGTGCTTTTGTGGATTTAGGAAATGATATAGAAGGATTTTTACATATCAGTGAAATTTCTTGGGATAAAAATATTAAAAATCCAAAAGATTATATCAACAAAGGTCAAGAAATTGATGTTGAAGTAATTGAAATCAATCCAAATGAAAGACGCTTAAGAGTTTCTTTAAGAAATTTACTTTCTAGACCTTTTGATGAATTTATGAAATCTTACAAAATTGCGGATGTGGTTGAAGGAGAAATTACCTCGGTAACTTCTTTTGGTGCGTTTGTTAAACTTGGCGGTATTGAAGGTCTATTGCATAATGAAGATGCTTCTTGGGATAGAAACGATAAATGTAAAGACAAATTCTCTCAAGGGGATAAAATCAAGGTAAAAATTATCAAAATAGATGAAGAAAACCAAAAAATATCATTAAGCACAAAAGAATTAAACAGTTCTCCAGTGCAAGAATATGCCAAAATTCATAAAGTCGGCGATATTGTAAAAGGCACTATCCGTGATATTAAAGATTTTGGTGTTTTTGTAGAGCTAAGTAAAAATGTTGATGCTTTAATTCATAAAGAAGATATAAGCACTTCTATGCTTGAAAATTTAAAAATTGGCGACGATATTGAAGCTGCTATAGTTTTTATTGATGAAAAGAAAAATAGAATTCGCCTAAGTGTCAAAAATCTTGTTAGAATGAAAGAAAGAGAAGTTCTTAATGAAATCAATAATGATGATAAAGTAACTTTAGGTGATATCATTAAAGATCAGCTAGCTTAATGAAAAAATACATTACAATAAGCATTTTGAGTATTTTATTACTCATTTTGCTTGCTGTTGTTTTTACATTGCTTTGGCAATTTAAAGCTAATGTAAATTTCATTCCACAATTTGCTAAAGATACAAATACGCAGCCAAGCATTCAAACCCAAAATCAAGATCTTTCATGGCAAGAAGAATTAGCAAAATGGCCTACAAGAGATTTTACCCCAGCAGCAGAAAAATTTATCTTATATTTTGATGCAGATATTAGCGAGCTTAAGGAGAAAAATAAATATTATCAGCTTATAGTTGGAAAATATGATATTTATTCTATGTTTTGCTTAAGGCAGACTTTAAATTCTTTTAATGTGAAGTATTTTCTTCTTAAATCTGGCGATAGTCCAGAAATCTTTTTGGATACAGGCAATGAAAAACTTATAGATGATATTATCAAAGAATTAAAAAAATATAAAATAAATACAGAAGTAAAGGAAATTTGGTTATGAAAAAAAAGATTATAGTGTGTGATGCTATTTTGGATAAAGGTGTCGATATTCTAAGAAAAGCTGAAGATATTGAGCTTGTAGAAGCTGCAAAATTTCCAAAAGATGAACTTATGCAAATGCTAAGCGATGTTGAAGTTGCAATTACTAGAAGTTCTACGGATGTAGATGTAAATTTTTTAAATCATGCCAAAAAATTAAAAGCGCTTGTGCGTGCTGGGGTGGGCGTAGATAATGTTGATATTCCAGAGTGTTCTAAACGAGGAGTGATTGTGATGAATGTCCCAACTGCAAATACTATTGCCGCAGTTGAACTAACAATGGCACATCTTTTAACATCAGCTAGAAGCTTTGTCAATGCTCATAATTTTTTAAAAATTGAAAGAAAATGGGAAAGAGAAAAATGGTATGGCATTGAATTGATGAATAAAACGCTAGGGGTTATAGGTTTTGGAAATATAGGTTCAAGAGTAGCTATCCGTGCTAAAGCATTTGGTATGAAAATTTTAGCCTATGATCCGTATATTTCTGCTTCTAAGATTACAGATTTAGATATGGAACAAGCAAAAAATTTGGATGAAATTTTAGAAAAAAGTGATTTTATTACCATTCACACACCAAAAACCAAAGAAACCAATGGTATGATAGGAAAGCAAGAAATTGCAAAAATGAAAGATGGAATAAGATTAATAAATTGTGCTCGCGGAGGATTATACACAGAAGAGGCTTTATATGAAGGTTTAAAAAGTGGTAAAATAGCATGGCTTGGTATAGATGTGTTCGATAAAGAACCCGCAACCAATCATCCTCTTTTAGACTTTGAAAATATTTCAGTTACTTCTCACCTAGGAGCAAATACTTTAGAAAGTCAAGACAATATCGCAAGAGAAGCTTGTGAGCAAGCATTAAGTGCAGCACGAGGCGTGGCTTATCCTAATGCCTTAAATTTACCAATTAAAACTGAAGACTTACCACCTTTTGTAGCTCCTTATATAGAACTTGTTTCTAAAATGGCTTTTTTAGCTGTTCAAATTGATAAAAATCCTATAAAAAGTATTAAATTAGAGACTGAAGGAATTATTGGTGAGTATGCAAATTCTATGCTAACTTTTGCAGCTGTTGGTGCTTTGGGTGGAATTTTAGGAGAGAAAATTAATTATGTTAATGCAGAATTTGTTGCCAAAGAAAAAGGAGTTGAATTATCTTGCGAAACTCTTCCAAATAGTGGTTATAATAATAAACTTAGCGTTAAAATTATCACCGAAAATTCAAATATCAGTGTTTCAGGAACAGTGTTTAATGAAAATGAACAACGCATAGTTGGATTAAATGGCTTTAAAACTGATTTTAAGCCAAAGGGAAAAATGATTATTTTTAAAAACAAAGACATACCAGGAGTTATAGCTAAAATCAGTTCCGTTTTGGCAGCTAAAAATATCAACATAGCTGATTTTAGGCTTGGTAGAGATGGTTTTGGGTATGCTTTGGCTGTTGTTTTGATTGATGAAAAAGTTCAAAAAGAAGTATTAGATGAACTAAAACAATTAGAGGCGTGTGTATTTGTCCAATATGTTGAAATTTAAAATTTTAATTATAGAAGATGATATAGATTTAAACGAACTGCTTGTTTTAAAGTTAAAATCTAGTGGTTATGAAGTTATATCTTTAGCGGATTTTTTTGGAGTTGAAGATTTGCTCGATAATGAGCAAATTGATCTTTTAATAGTCGATAGAAATTTGCCCAGTGGAGATTCTTTAGAAAAAATTCAAGATTTAAGAGAGCAAGGATATAAAGAAGCAGTTATTTTTCTTACAGCCAAGGCTTTACATCAAGATTTACTCGAAGGCTTTGAAAGTGGTTGTGATGATTATGTTTGTAAACCTTTTGATTTCAATGAGCTTTTGCTTCGCATTAAAGCAATTTTAAAACGCCATAAAAAAGAAGAAGAAAAACTATCTTTTGGTGATTTTATTTTAGATTTAGTTAGTTATGAATTCTTTTACAAAAATCAAAAATTAGAAATCTCAAATCTTGACTATGAGCTTTTAAAATGTTTTTTTGAAAATCCAAATACCTTGCTTACTAGACAATTTTTAAGCGAAAGTGTTTGGAAAGATGATACTACAAGTGATAAAACAATCAATATAGCTCTAACAAGACTTAGAAATAAATTTCCAAAACTAAAAGATCATATTATAAGTGTTAGGGGTATTGGCTATAAATTATGCTAAAAACTAAAAATATTTTTATAGTTTTTTTTGTTGTATTGGCTTTGATTTTTGGGTTTATTTTTTATACTTTTACTAATTCTTATCTTAATTTCTTGCTTATAAAACAATATGAACAAAAAATCAAAAGCCTTGATGATGTTTTAAAGTTTTCTCTCTTAGAGCATTTAAATGATGCTAATATCAAGGATTTTGCTAAAGATACTAGGGCTGATTTTATTATCCTAAACAATGATATGAAAATAAGTTCTGTAAAAAATCCTGATTTTTTTTCTAATCTTAAAGAAGGAGAAATTTTAAATTTCAATTCAAAAAAAATTCTCACTAAAAGCTTTATTTACAAAGGATATAAATATATTATTATTGTTTATCCTCGTTTTTTAGATTTAGAACTTTTTTGGACAAAAATGGCAATCGGTTTTGGAGTATGCTTGCTGTTTGTTTTTATTTTAATGTTGTTGTTAGGTAGAAGAATAGAGAAAAATTTTAATAAAATTTTGGATTTTTTGGATTCTATAGGGGATCATAAAGTTGTTATATTAGAAAAAGGAATGTTTAAAGAATTTAATTTACTAAATGAGAAACTTTTAAAAACTAAGGATAAAATTCTAAAGAATACCCAAAAAAATAAAAAACAAAGCGATAAAATCACTTTAAAAAATACTCAGCTTGCTAGCGTGATTTCTGCTATTTCTCATGAGCTTAAAAATCCATTAAGCGTGATTGATCTTAGCTTAGAGATGCTAAAAGATGAGAAATTGGAAGATAAAAAATTAAAAAAGGAATTACTAGAAAAAATTTCACGTCAAAGCGTTAAGCTTAATGCTTTAACCCATAAGCTTAATTTTGTTTTTAATCTTAATAGTGAAGCCTTGCAGATGCAAGAATTTGATCTTTTTTCTCTATGTGAAAAAATCATTAAAAACCCAGGCTTTGAAAGAGTTGCATTGCAAGGTAAAAGCACGAAAGTTAAGGCTGATGAATTTTTAATCGAGCAAGTGATTATAAATTTGCTTTCTAATGCTTTAAAATATAGTCAAAAAGAAGTCATTTTAACGGCAAGAGATCAAAAGATAATAGTGCAAGATTTTGGAAAAGGCATAGAAGAAGATAAAATAAAATTGATTACAAAAAAATTTTATAAAATTGATGTAAAAAGTGATAATTCTTTTGGTTTGGGACTTTTTTTAGTAAAGAAAATTTTAAATATACATAAAAGTTATCTTGAAATTTCTAGCACTTTAGGTTATGGTTCTAGTTTTAGCTTTAAACTCAGTCAAGGATAAAAAATGGCTCTTATAGATTTAATTGAAGCTTCAAAAAAATTTGGAGACAAAATAGTTTTAAATGAAGTAAATTTTAGCGCAAACGAGGGAGAAAAGATTGCTATTATAGGCAAAAATGGAGAAGGAAAATCTACTTTTTTAAAAACGCTTTTAGGCACACTTCCTTTAGATAGCGGTAGAATAATAAGACAAAATGGAAAAAGCATAGCCATGCTTTCACAAACCGTTGATTTTAATGCAAATTTAAGCGTAAAAGAAGCCATCAAGCAAGAGCTTGTAGAAATTTACAATACCTTAGAAGAATATGAAATACTGCATAAAAAATTAGAAGAAGATCCTAGTAATAAAGATTATCTTCAAAAAATAGATACGCTTATGACTTTGATTGATAGTAAAGATGCTTGGAGTATAGAATCTAAAATAATACGCGTTTTAAAAGAATTTAGTTTACTTGAGCATGAAAATCGTATTATATCTACTTTAAGTGGTGGAGAAATACGCCGCGTTGGGCTTTGCATACTTTTACTAAAAAATCCTGATATTTTATTGCTTGATGAACCAACTAATCATTTAGATGTATATATGACAAGCTTTTTGGAAGAATTGCTAAAAAATTCAAAGATGTGTGTGATTTTTATTTCCCATGATAGATATTTTATTGACGCTATAGCACACAAGTGTGTAGAAGTAGAGCAGGGTAAGCTTAGTATTTTTAAAGGCGGATATGCAAACTATTTAGAGAAAAAAACACAAATTTTGCAAAGCCTTGCTAAGAGCCATGAAACTCTTTTAAAGCAATTAAAAAGCGAAGAAGAATGGCTTAGAAGAGGGGTTAAAGCAAGACTTAAAAGAAATGAAGGACGAAAAGAACGCATTTTTAAAATGCGTGAAGAAGCGAAAAAAAATCCTGGGGCAATCAAACGCTTAAAACTTGAAATTTCAAGAGCGGCTTTAAATTTTAATGGAGAAAAAACGATCAATCGTAAAAAAATGCTTTTTGAGCTTAAAAATATAAGCAAAAATATAAACAATAAAAATCTTTTTAAAGATTTTTCAACGCGTATTTTACAAGGTGAACGCATAGCTATCGTAGGAAGAAATGGTTGTGGAAAATCAACATTGTTAAAAATTCTTCTAGGGCAAATAAAACAAGATAGCGGTGAAATAAAACGCGGAGAGCTTAAGATAGGATATTTTGATCAGGCTAGAAGCTTGGTAAATTCTGATAAAAGCTTGCTTGAAATTTTTTGTCCCAATGGTGGAGATAGGGTTGAAGTTCGTGGTAAAAATATGCATGTTTATGGATATTTGAAAAATTTTCTATTTCCTAAGGAATTTTTAGATAAAAGCGTGGCTCTTTTAAGTGGTGGAGAGAAAAATCGCGTTGCTTTAGCCTTGCTTTTTATTAAAGAATATGATGTTTTGATTTTAGATGAGCCAACTAATGATCTTGATATAGCTACGATTAATATATTAGAAGAATACTTACTTAGTTTTGAAGGGGCTATTTTGCTAGTATCACACGATAGATATTTTGTTGATAAAATCGCAACAAAACTTTATGCTTTTGAGGGAAATGGATATATAAATATTTTACACACTCTTTATACTGAATATCTTGAAAATGAAAAAGAAATTGAAGAATTGGATAATTTTGCTTTAGAGCTTCAAACCCAAGAGCAAAATAATAACCAAAAAGAAAAAAGCTCCAAAAAATTGAGCTACAAAGAAAATGAGATATTAAAAAACCATCCTGAAAAAATAGATTTTTTAGAGCAAAAGATAGCTAAATTAAATCAAAATTTATCCGATCCAAATGTATATCAAGAAATAGGTATTAACAAGCTTTATCAAGAGCTTGAAGTAATGCAAAAAGAACTTGAAATTCTAGAAAATGAGTATTTTTTAGTATTAGAGAAAAGCGAGAATTTATAATTAAAGAGATTTTATATTTTTTATTCTATGGAGCGGGAAACGAGATTCGAACCCGCGACCCCAACCTTGGCAAGGTTGCGCTCTACCCCTGAGCTATTCCCGCAAAAAATAAGTGGTGCCCGAGGTCGGACTCGAACCGACACAAGGTTGCCCTTACCAGATTTTGAGTCTGGCGCGTCTACCAGTTTCACCACTCGGGCTCATTTTTAAGATTTAAAGCTAAAATTATACTTTTTTAGGCTAAAAAATACTTTAAAAATAAAAAGTATTTTCAAAAAGACAATATAAAATTATATAATTTAATTTTTTGGAACAGTTATTGCTTTTGTTTATTAGCAATGTTTGAAAAGATTTTAACTTTAATACTTTAGAGGAAAAAAATGAGAATTACAAATAAACTTAACTTCACAAATAGTGTGAATAATTCTATGGGCGGTCAAAGTGCTTTATATCAGATATCTCAACAACTTGCTTCAGGTTTGAAAATACAAAATTCATATGAAGATGCAAGCACTTATATAGATAATACGCGTCTTGAATATGAAATTAAAACATTAGAACAAGTAAAAGAATCAACAAGTAGAGCTCAAGAAATGACTCAAAATAGTATGAAAGCTTTACAAGATATGGTTAAACTTCTTGAAGATTTTAAAGTTAAAGTAACCCAAGCTGCAAGCGATAGCAATTCTCAAACCTCAAGAGAAGCTATAGCAAAAGAACTAGAACGTATAAAAGAAAGCATAGTTCAGCTTGCAAATACCAGTGTTAATGGTCAGTATCTTTTTGCAGGTTCTCAAGTTGCAAACAAACCTTTTGATTCTAATGGAAATTATTATGGAGATAAAAATAATATTAATGTAGTAACTGGAGCTGGAACTGAAAGCCCATACAATATACCAGGTTGGGATTTATTTTTTAAAGCAGATGGAGACTATAAAAAACAAATAAGCACTAATGTTAGTTTTACAGATAATCGTTGGGATTTAAATAAAGACCCTGATAAAACTAAATATCTCACAGGAGATTCTAAATGGCAACAACTTATCGGACAAGGTTATGTAAAAGATAATAGCTTAGATGCTGACAAAGACTTTGAGTATGATGATAGCAAACTAGATTTTCCTCCAACAACTCTTTATGTTCAAGGAACCAAGCCTGATGGAACAAGTTTTAAAAGTGCTGTACTCGTCAAACCTGAAGATACTTTAGAAGATGTAATGGAAAATATTGGAGCTCTTTATGGTAATACTCCAAATAATAAAGTAGTAGAAGTAAGTATGAATGATAGTGGTCAAATTCAAATTACAGATCTAAAGCAAGGTAATAATAAACTCGATTTTCATGCTGTAGCTTTCACACCACAAGCTGATACCAAAGATGAACTTAAAAATATTATTGAAGCTGCTAATCAAGAGGGTATTTCAATGAATGAAGTTACAAATAGGGTTATGCAAGCTGCTACGGCTGCTCCTAGTAATGGAGATATAACAAAATTAAACAACCCTGTAACTGTAACAATCAACAATCAACAATTCACAATCGATTTAAAACAAACTGATTTTATCAAAAGTAAAATGACAGATACAGATGGAAATGCTGCTAATGGAGCTGATTACGATAATGTGTATTTTGAAAAAAATGGCAATACTGTTTATGGTAATGTTTCTCAAGTTATCAAAGGAAGCAATGCTTATGCCACTGATTCAACCAAACTTAGCGAGGTAATGGCAGGAGATAGCCTAAATGGTACTACTTTAAATTTAAAAGTCAATTCCAAAGGTGGAAATTCTTACGATGTTACTATAAATTTACAAACTTCAACTGTAAGCTATCCTGATCCTAATAATCCAGGTCAAACCATAAGCTTTCCTATTATGCATACTAATCCTGCAACTGGAAATAGTGGGGTTGTTACAGGATCAAATGATATTACTTATGGTCAAATTAATGATATTATAAGTATGTTTGCTGCAGATAAAATTCCTACAACAACCATACAAGCCAATAATGGTCAAATTAATAATGCAGATTATACCCAAATACAACAACTCATGAAAGATTCACAAGCTACTGTTGATGTAAGTATGGATTATAAAGGTCGTATTAGTGTTACTGATAAACTTTCTTCAGGCACTAATATAGAAATTTCTCTTAGTGATTCTCAAAGTGGCCAATTTCCAGCACCTCCTTTTACCACAACTTCTACTGTAGAAAATGGTCCAAATTTTAGTTTTAGCGCGAATAATTCTTTAACTATAGATGAGCCAAATGTGGATATTATTAAAGATTTAGATTCAATGATTGATGCTGTTTTAAAAGGCAATATGAGAGCAGACTCCGAAAGTGAAAACCCTAGAAATACAGGTATGCAAGGAGCTTTAGAAAGACTTGATCATTTAGCAGATCATGTTAGCAAGCTTAATACAACTATGGGAGCATATCATAATACTATCGAAGGTGTTAATACACGCACATCCTTTTTAAGCGTTAATGTCCAAAGTATAAAATCAAATGTGATTGATGTAGATTATGGTGAGGCAATGATGAATTTAATGCAAGTTCAACTTGCATATCAAGCTTCTCTTAAAGCTAGCACAACAATTTCTCAACTTAGCTTGTTAAATTATATGTAAAATTTTTTATGGTATAATTTGGCTTTGATTTTATTTTCAAGGAAAGAATATTAAAAAAGAAGCCATTTTTACCAGCTCCACGCTTGTTATTTTTTATCTTTGTCTTTGTATGCTAGCACCTGGCATGGGAGAATGGGTTTACAAGGCTAATTTATTTTTATTTGGAGAATTTGGGTATTATTATCCATTTTCTTTGCTTATATTAAATTATCTCTACTATAAAAAAAAATATAAAATAGAAAATTTTAAGCGTAGGGAGCTTTTTGGTTTTTCTTTGGCCTTTTTTTCTACCTTGCTTTTATTTTCTGTCTTTTATAGAGAGTTTGGGTATATTTTAGAAATTATATATGGATTTTTTTCTATAATCTTAGGGCGTACAGGGAGTGGAATTTTTGCTCTTTTACTTCTACTATTTTCTTTGGTTTTATTGTTTCCAAAATTTGCAAAAGAAATTTTAAAAATAGAATTAGATTTTACTTATTTATTAAAAGTAGAGCAAGCTTTTAAATCTTTACTTATGCGTGTATTTGGTGGAGAAAACGAGAAAGAAGATGTAGGTAAATCAGAACCTATAGCTCCAAAATTAAATATTTTGCAAGATAGTATTTATGGAAATTTACAAATAAACAAAAAAGGGGAAACCAATAACTTAAAACAGATAATTAAAGATAGCAATATCAATGCAAGTAAAAATTCAATTACCACGGCCAAGGAAAATTTTGAAAAACTAAAAAATCAAATTTTAGATGAAACCATAGAGATTGATAAACAAAGCTTAAAAGAATCAAGAAGTTTTGTTCATGAGCATTCTCAACAAGTGCGAAATTTCGCACAAAAGGCTAGTAAAATGAGCATTAGTCTTGATGAAGATTTTAATTTTATTTCAGAAGAAGAGGTAGATATGATTCCTGAACGTTTTTTAAAACCTAAAAAACTTGAAGATATAAAGCAAATAGATACAAATAAAAATTTAGATGAGCCAAGTTATAAACGTAAAAATATTGAAATTCCAGTTTCTAATCAAGAAGTTAAACCAAAAATTTTTACAAAAGAGCTTGAACTTAGAGAGAATTTGATAAAAAAAGAAAAACTAGAACAAGAATACAAAGCCTATCAAAATGAAATTTTAGAAAATAAAGTAAAACAAGAAATTAAAAAATTAGAAGAATATGATGCGATAAATTCAAGCGATATTATAGAAGGGAATAAATATAGTTTTAATAGCCCAAAAACAATTAAAACAGAAACAGAAGAATCAGACAAAATAAATGAAAATAAAAATCTAGATAAAGCAGACAATATCTTTGAATTTGCTCCCATTGTAGAAGAGTTAAATCATCCTTATATAGAACCTACTCCTATAAAAAATATAAATGAAATAGTTATAGAAGAAAAAAATACACTCGATTTTATCCAAAATACAGAAACTAAAATCGATAATGAAAAAACAAATGATCAAGAAATTAAACTTCAAAAAGCAGTTTTAGCCAAAGAAATTGCTATTAACCAAGCTTTATTGCGTGAAATAGAGCAGGGCGAAGTAGAAAAACCAAAAGATTTCACCTTGCCGCCATTAGATTTTTTAGCTAATCCAAAAGAACACAAACAAGAAATCAATGAAAGTGAAATAGATAAAAAAATTTATAATCTTCTTGAAAAATTGCGTCGTTTTAAAATAGGCGGCGATGTTATAAGCACTTATGTTGGTCCTGTGGTAACTACTTTTGAATTTCGTCCTAGTGCAGATGTGAAAGTAAGTCGTATTTTAAATTTACAAGATGATTTAACTATGGCTTTAATGGCAAAATCAATCCGTATTCAAGCTCCAATACCAGGAAAAGATGTTGTAGGTATAGAAGTTCCAAATGATGAAATTCAAACCATTTATTTAAGAGAAATTTTACAAAGTGAAGTTTTTAAAAACGCTAAAAGTCCTTTAACCATAGCTTTAGGTAAAGATATAGTAGGCAATGCTTTTGTAACCGATCTTAAAAAACTTCCGCATTTACTCATCGCAGGAACGACAGGTAGTGGTAAAAGTGTGGGGATAAATTCTATGCTTTTAAGTCTTTTATATCGCAACTCTCCAAAAACCTTGCGTTTGATGATGATAGATCCTAAGATGCTTGAATTTAGCATTTATAATGACATTCCTCATCTTTTAACTCCTGTTATCACAGATCCAAAAAAAGCAGTCAATGCGCTTTCAAATATGGTAGCTGAAATGGAAAGACGCTATCGCTTAATGGCTGATGCAAAAACCAAAAATATAGAAAATTACAATGAAAAAATGAAAGAATTAGGCGGAGAAGAACTTCCTTTTATTGTAGTAATTATCGATGAACTTGCTGATTTGATGATGACTGCGGGTAAAGATGTAGAATTTTATATAGGAAGACTTGCGCAAATGGCAAGAGCAAGTGGAATCCACTTGATTGTAGCTACACAACGACCTTCTGTTGATGTTGTAACAGGACTAATTAAAGCGAATTTACCAAGTAGAATTTCTTATAAAGTAGGGCAAAAAATTGACTCTAAAGTTATTTTAGATGCTATGGGTGCTGAAAGTTTACTTGGAAGAGGGGATTGTTTATTTACTCCTCCTGGAACAAGCTCTATAGTGCGTTTGCATGCGCCTTTTGCAAGCGAATTTGAAATAGAAAAAATCGTGGATTTTCTAAAGGATCAACAAAGCGTAGAATATGATGAAAGCTTTTTAAAGGATCAACAAAGCGTAGGTGTTACAACAAATGAAAGCTTTGATGGGGAAGTAGATGAGCTTTATGAAGAAGCTAAAAGAGTAATCTTAGAAGATGGAAAAACAAGCATTTCTTATTTACAACGCCGTTTAAAAATCGGCTATAACCGCTCTGCAAATATTATTGAACAACTTACGCAAAACGGGATTTTAAGCGAACCTGATGCCAAAGGACAAAGGGAAATCTTGTAAGATTTTTCTTGTGTTTTTGATATATAAAACTGATTACAAAAGAAGAAATTTAAAAGGTAAAAGCCCCGTAAAAAGGGCTTAAAAATTATTTATCTCTAAGATTTAATTCAGTAATTAACTTACTATAAGAATTATAATCTTTTCTTTTAAGATAAGATAAAAGTCTTTTTCTTTGACCTACAAGTTTTAGAAGTCCTAATCTTGATGAAAAGTCTTTTTTGTAGATTTTTAAATGTTCTGTAAGTTCTGCAATTCTTGCAGTTAAAAGAGCTACTTGAACTTCTGTTGAACCAGTATCACCTGGTTTTTTAGCGAATTTCGCAACTATTTCTGCTTTTTTGGCCGAATCCAAAGCCATGATAGACCTCCTGATTGGTAAAATAATAAAATTAAAGAACTGTAATTTTATCTTAAAAAGCAAAAAATAAACTGAATTTATCTTTTTTAGAAGGTTTTGTCAAAATTTAAGTCTTTTTCTAAGAATTATTTATTATAATTACAGCTATTTCTGTAGTTATAACAAGGAGAATCTGTGCTATTTACCAAAGCTAGCGAATACGCTTTACTTTCTTTAATTTATATTTCTCAAAAAGAAACACCTCAAGATGTAGATTCTTTAGCTTTAGAGCTTGATATTCCTAAAAGTTTTTTAGCTAAAATTTTACAAACTTTAGCTAAAGATGGCTTGTTAAAATCCTTTAAAGGGGCAAAAGGTGGTTTTGTTTTAATCAAAGAACCAAGTCAATATACTATAAAAGAAATTGTTAATAGTGCTGAAAAAAAGGATATCAGTGTATTTGAATGCAGTGGTGGCACTTGTCCAAATAATAAAGAAGAAAATTGCACCTTAATGCCTATGTTAGTAAATTTACAAAATAAAGTAGATGAATTTTTAGATTCTATTACTTTAGAAGATATTATGAAAAATAATGGCAAAAAATAAAATAGTCGATTTAGTTTTTCCTTTCTTGGGGCCTTTAATCGCTCCTGTTTTAAAAGCTAAAAGCTTGACTATTGTTGGTTTTTTAGTTTGTATTTTAGCTATTATTATAGTTCCTTTACCAAGTCCTATTTTGGACTTTTTCTTGGCTTTAAGTATAGCTTTATCGGTATTAATTATTTTAATTTCTATTTATATACCCAAACCGACAGATTTAACAACTTTTCCAACTTTAATCTTGATTATCACTTTATTTAGGCTTTCATTAAATATAGCTACCACAAGGATGATTTTAAGCGAAGGGCAAAACGGCCCTGAAGCTGTGAGTGAGATTATAGCAGCATTTGGAGAATTTGTTGTTGGTGGAAATATGGTCATTGGCGTGATTGTATTTTGTATTTTAGTATTGATTAATTTCATGGTTGTAACAAAAGGTAGTACAAGGGTTTCTGAAGTACAAGCAAGATTTACACTTGATGCGATGCCGGGTAAACAAATGGCTATTGATGCGGATTTAAATGCAGGACTTATTGATGAACAAACCGCTAGAGCAAGACGTCAAGAAGTTATTGCTGAGGCAAACTTCTATGGTGCAATGGATGGTTCTTCTAAATTTATCAAAGGAGATGCTGTTGCAGGGATTATCATAACTATTATAAATATCATAGGTGGTTTTTTAATAGGATCTTTTCAGCACGATATGGCTTTAAGCGATGCTGCATCTACTTATACTATTTTAACCATAGGTGATGGACTTGTATCTCAAATTCCAGGACTTATTACTTCTACTGCAACCGCTATAATTATCACTCGTGCAAGCAAAGATGAGGAAAATTTTGCAGAAGGAACTTTAACTCAACTTTTAAGCGAATATCGCACGCTTTTAATAGTAGGTTTTGTACTTTTTATCTTTGCGTTAGTGCCTGGTTTGCCAACTTTATCCTTGGGCTTTATGGCTTTAGTATTTTTAAGCCTTGGCTATCTTACCAAGCAGGTTAAGGAAGGTAAAATTGATATAACTACAGTTAAAAAAAGCAAACCAAGTGCCGCAGCTGCATCTCAAAGTGGAGCAGGTGGGACAACGGCAGCGCCTGCTAAGAAAAGCGAAGAAGAAATTCTCAAAGAAGAAGAGCACAAGATTAACGATATACTCAAAGTTGAAATTTTAGAACTTGAACTTGGATACGGACTTATTAAGCTTGCTGAAAACGAACTTACAGAAAGAATTCGCTCAATGAGAAGAAGTATTGCTGAAAGTTTAGGATTTTTAATGCCAAAAATAAGAATAAGAGATAATTTAAGACTTAAACCAAATGAGTATAGTTTTAAACTCAAGGGCGTGTCTATAGCAAGTGCTGAAATTTATCCGGATAAATATTTAGCCATGGATAGTGGTTTTATCACAGAAGAGATAGAAGGGATTGCTACAAAAGAACCCGCTTTTAACTCTGATGCACTTTGGATTGATGCGAATTTAAAAGATGAAGCAACATTAAATGGCTATATAGTAATAGATCCTGCAAGTGTTATTTCAACACATATGAGCGAACTTATCAAAGCGCACGCAAGCGAACTTCTCACACGCCAAGAGGTACAAAATCTTCTTGATAAGGTTAAAAATGATTATCCAATCATCGTAGAAGGTGCTTTAGGTGTTGCATCTGTAAGTCTTATTCAAAAAATTCTCAAAGACTTGCTTAAGCATCACATACCAATTAAAGATATGCTTACTATTTTAGAATCTGTAAGCGATATAGCAGAAGTAAGCAAGAGTTTTGATATGATTATTGAACATGTAAGGGCGTCCTTGGCTAGGATGATTACAAATATGTATTTAGATGATAAAGGAAATTTGGATATTTTTATCTTAGACTCTGCTAGTTCTGCGGTTTTAATGGAAAATGTACAATTTAGAGATGGAAGTTATCACTTGCCTTTAAGTGTAGCTCAAACAGGTACTTTAGTAGATACTCTAAGGGCTGAAGTTGCCGCAGTAGCAAATGGTCGTATCAAGCCTTTTATACTTTGCGTTGAACCGCAGCTTAGAAAATTCATTGCTGATATTTGTTATAATTTTAGCATTAATATAGTAGTGTTAAGTTTTGCAGAAATTGCAGAAAATACAAATTTTAATACCGAGGGTATTATTAGGATAGAACTTTAAGGAATATAATGAAAATTTATCATCTTTCACATACAGATCTTGATGGCTATGCTTGTCAATTTATAGTAAATTTTTATTTTAAAAATGTGAAATTTTATAATTCTAATTATGGCAAAGAAATTAATGAAAATTTTAACTCTATTATAGGCGATATAGAAAAAGATGAAAATTTCGGAAAAGCTATTATTCTAATAACAGATTTAAATTTAAATTTAAATCAATGCGAAGAATTTGAAAAAATTTGCAAAGAGAAAAATACTAAAATTTTTCTTCTTGATCATCATCAAAGTGGCGAAGAATGTGCTCAAAAATATTCTTGGTATTTACTTGATTCTAAAAGATGTGCAACTAAAATCGTTTATGATTTTTTCTCTAAAATCTGTACTCCTGTTTTAGAACTTTCAAAATTTGTTGATGTGGTTAATGCTGTTGATATTTGGCTGAGCGAGGATGAAAATTTTGAACTTGGAAAGGTTTTTTTAGGCTTGATTGCCAATGCAAAAGAAATAAATCGTGTAATGTTTAAAGAATCTCAAATTGATTATATGTTTTTCTTGCTTGATAAGGCTTGGAAATTTATAGGAAAAGAAAATGCAAATATTTTACTCGATAATGCTACTCATTTTATAAAAAAGGATTATTTTGCCAGAAAAAATGATGATACTCTTTCTAATTTAATTTCTTATTTTGTAGTTGAAAAACTAAGTGAGCTAAAAGAAAATTTCAGCATAGAATATGAAGGCCATAAAGGCATCTTAACTTCAAATATAGGCAATACTTCTGTTATTGGAAATGATTTTTTAGTAAAAAATCCTGATTATGACTTTTTTATTGATGTTAGTTCTAGAAAAACCTTAAGTTTTCGTGCAAATGGAAAAATAGATGTAAGTTTAATGGCTAAAAATTTAGTAGGTGGTGGCGGACATAAAAATGCTAGTGGTGGACTTTTTGCGACATTTAAAGATGGAGCAAATTATAATTATATTAAGGCTCAAATTATTGATTTAATTAAAAGCAAAGAACTTAAAAAGGAAAACAATGAATCAAAACAATAATAAAACCTTAAAAAATGAATTAGAAGATTTACAATATGAGCTTAGCATAGTTTTAGAAGCTATGCTTTTATACGCTGGAGTTAAAAGAGAAAAATTAGAAAATGCAATAGAAGCTTATATTGATAATATAGATAATGTACTCGAAAATTCCGACAAAGAAGGGGTTGATGAAATTTTAGAAGTGGTGGAATTTCTAAAAAATAAATACAAAGATTTTTTTCAATGAAAAAGTATATTTTAATTTTTTTTAGTTTATATTCTTTAAGTTTTGCTAATATTTATGAAAAATTAAATGATTTTGCTTATGAAAAAAAACCGAATAAAGATTTTAAGATTCAAGAAGTTAAATTAGTGCAATTTTCACAAGAAAATAAAGATTGCCTTGAACTTTTAATAGAAGCCAGTCAAGTTAGAATTTTAAATAGCTATAATTCTTGTCAAAAATTATCTAAAGATGAAAGTTTTCAAAAATTTCTTAATGAAGATTTTTTAAAACTTTATAAAAATAATGGATATTTGATTAATGAAAATTTACAAAATTTGAAAAATACCATGCAGGATATTATGATATATTATAAACTCCGATATTCTTTTAGTAAAGATGTAAAAGATATGAGTAAAAATAAGAATTTGGATATTTTAAATATAGATGAAAAAGATGGTGGCACTTTACTTTACAAAATCAACAATCAAGCTTGTGTTGGAATAGAACTTACAAGACATGACTCAAGAATGGCTATGAAAATATACGGGATAGAAAATTTGGATAAAGAGTGCAAACTATTTATCCAATCACCTTCTTTTAAAGATCTTTCCTACACAAAAAAGGATTTTAAGTGGTATTATTTAGAATAAATAAATGCTTTAATTTTTAAATAAAAATTTTTAAAAACCACACTTAAAGTAAAAGTATCTTGCCTTCCAAGATTTTGAAAAACGCAGTTGTCTAAGTCTTTTTTTTCTTGAATGCTTAAATTTTTCATTAACCTAACCTTTAAAAATATTGCAAGATTTTATTATAGCGAAAAAACTTTATTTTTGCTTTAAATATATAAGTTCTATTTTAAATATAAACGAATATTATTTTAAGGTTTAAAGCTTTTTTCTTAAAATGTAATTAGGTTTTATTGACTTTTTCTAAATAAAGTCTTATACTGAATTTAAATTACGCAAAATAAGGAGGGAAATTGATGAATAAATTTTCTATAGTTTTAACTTTGTTGTTATGTGGAAGTTGTGCTTTAGCCTTAGATCCAAATTTGGAAAAAACTAAGAGTGCAACAGGTATTGATCTGCCTACTGCCAAATGGAATTTACCTAAGGAATTAAATGAAGATGGCACTATAGATGAAACTAAAATGCCAAAAAAATTCAGAATATGGCAAAATGGTTATTTTGGGAAATAAAATTCTTAATGAAACAAGCAAATATGTGGGTCCACAAGCCAAAGATCCTAAAAAAAAGATTTGCGGGAAATAATCTTTCTTGTTCAAGCTGTCATGCTAATGGTGGAAGTGTGCAAAATCAATCGGGTTTTGTAGGAATTTGGGCAAGATTTCCACAATATAATGCAAGAGGAGATAAAGTAATTACCTTAGCAGATAGGATCAATGGCTGTTTTGAACGCTCTATGAATGGCAAAAGAATGCCTAGTGATACACCTGAAATGAAAGCCATGCTAACTTATATGCAATGGTTATCTCAAGGAGTTCCAGTAGGAGCTAAGATAGAAGGATAGGGACTTAAGAAGATAGATTTCATCTTAAGAGCAGCTGATCCTAAAAAAAGGTAAGGCAATTTATATGGATAAATGTGCCGTTTGTCATCAAGAAAATGGCTTAGGGCTTAAAAATGAGGATAGCACAGGGGCGTATTATCTTTATCCACCACTTTGGGGTGATGATAGTTATAATACAGGAACTGGAATGTATCGTCTTATCAAAGCTGCTTCTTATATTAAAGAAAATATGCCTCAAGGTGCGCCTGACTTAAGTCTTGAAGATGCTTATGATGTAGCAGCTTACATGAATTCACAAGCTCGTCCTATTAAAGCAAATAGAAATAAAGACTTTCCAGATAGAAAGGTTAAGCCTTTAGATATGGATGTAGGACCTTATGATGATAGCTTTTCTACAACCCAACATCGCTATGGACCTTATACAAATATGATCAAAAAATAATTTTTAAGGCAATTTTTATTGCCTTAAAAATTTATTATTTCATATTACTTAATTTTTTAACTAGATCTTCTAAATCTTGCATCGAATTGATTGCACTTGGGTTAATTTGATATTTTCCATTAACAACAAAAGCAGGGGTGCCATAGGTTTTAGCTATATCATTAGCTCTTTGAAACTCGCTTAAAATTTCTTTAGCTTTTGGGGTATTTAAAAAATTTAATACTTCATTTTTATTTACATTCATAGCCTTTAAACCTATGTCGTAAAATTCATTTAAATTTGAAAAATTTCTTTGCTTGTTTAAAAAATAAGAAACAAAATAAACATCAGCAAGTTTATAAGATAAACTATCAGAATAACTCGCGTCTTTACCATTTTGTTCATCTTTGTATTGAGCAAAGGCAAAAAGCTCATTCATTTCTTTGGAAAATTCCCCATTCATTAAACTTACAGGATAGAGTTTAAAATGTAAATTTGGAAAAGCTTCTCTCAGTTTTTCAAGGGTTCCAAATTTATGATGATTGTAACAATGTATACATTTATAAGAAAATGCTTCTATTACACTATTTTCAGAGCTAGGTAAACTTGGATTAAGAGTAATAAAACTATTATTTGCTAATGCAAAACTTGAACAAAATACAAGCGTTAAAACAAATTTGCAAAAAAATTTACGCATATTATATCCTTGGTTAAATAAAATTTTCAAAGATAATTTTATTTAAAAAAAATAAATAAACCCAAAAATAAATTTGGGCTTATTTATTTTTTAGGATTGAATGCTTGATCAACACTAAAAGGCATTGCTTGATAACCCGTGCCTGAACCACTGAATTGAATTTGAACCGAAGGCTCCTTAGCGCCCCAGTTAAATTCATCAATTTTAGGTTTTGGTTCTCCAAGACTTACACCTTTACTAAGATTAAAAGCCATTCCAGCGTTGCACTATAAACCATAATAGAATCTTTATCTGGTTCATATTGAGTTAAAGAAGTTACAGGATAAAACCATTCATTGTCATTTTTATCTACAGGTTGCAATAAATATTTTTGAAATTCTTTATTCCACCCTTTATATGCGCCCAATTCCTACCTATACCTGCTATATCTCCAAATTTGTCGCTTTCATCCATTTTGGCAAGCTCTTCATCGCTTAAAGTTTTACCCACTTTACTTGCATCTATATTTAAACACACTGCACTTTGATCTAAAGTTTTGATAATAGTACTTCTATAAGGATCTAAAATCTCATACAATCTCCAATCATCAACAACATTACCATCCTCATCTACTTCTATAATAGTATCACACACTGTGCGTACATGCTTACTATCTTGGACGCAAAGTATTTGTTGAAGAAATAATGCCCATTTTTTGCATATTGTCCATAGCATGAGAAAAAATCTATATAGGCAGCAGGTAATTTGCGATTGAAAATTTCTCTTCCCAGACATCGTATTTTACATATCTTTGACCAAATCCCCAAGTTAAAGCTCCATCTTTGTTTTGACGAAAACTTATCATAATTCCACGATTGTAAATATTACCCCAGTTCATTAGTTTATTGTTATCATAATACCATCTGATTTCACCCTTGGTATCTTATAATAAAGACATTTGAATTTTCATCCCATTCCATAGCACCACCTACAAGATTATTCCATACAGATTATGAGTCTTTGCCAGATTATTTTCCAGGAGCATTATTTACTAAATATAGCCTATCTGAAAATTTTGGATCCATTTTTAATACTTTCACATTTTCAAAAAGAGTTCCTCTTTGATCAGTGCCTTCCGCTTGGTTCTATGCTAGCCCATGGAGTTGTAATTTTATAAATCTCATCAATGACTTTTTGACTTTTACCATTTGCGGTTTTAGTATAACTTACCTTTACTATAAGAAGGATAAAGTCCAAAAATAGGAATTCCACCATACGTCTTAGCCATTTTAGAATTCACATTATTAAGAAATAGTTTGACCATTTGATTTTTTTATATCGCTTAAGACATAACCATTATTCATGATAATAGCGGTCAAAGGAGACAATCCATAAGGATTCATTTTAATCATACCCATTTGTCCTTGAATTTGCCAATCTATTTTCACTCCACTAGGACCACCCATGGCCATTAAAGCATTAGGTGCAAGTAGGGTAGAACCCGCCAAAATTCCATGCAAAGAGTTTTGCTAAGTCTCATGATCAATCCTTTAAAATTATTTAAGACATCCTATTTTAAGAGTATCTTAAAACGACTTGATTTAAACTAGCTATATTTTGATTCGGATTTTTTGATTCGCCTATAAATTTAAGCACCAAAACCAAAGCAACAATCACCAATGCAAAAATTTTAGCATTAGGTTTATTTTTATCTAAAACATAGGCTATAAACATTGCAAAAAGCACGACAAAACAACATAAAAATGCTATAAGACAGCAGATTGCCATATTCATAAACTTTAAACTAGGAATCAAATACCAACCATTACTATAAAGCCCATTTTCAAAATCAGGTGGAGTTCCTATAAAAAATTTTTGAAAAGCATTAAGATGATTATAAGCATTTTCTGGAACTACAGGGGTATCCATCCCGCATTCTCCTGTTGGCAAAAACCAACTAGGAGCCCATTTATACAAAGGTAAATTAAATGGATAAATAGGAATTTCACGACATCCATCTACGCCTGCAAAAGGATTTTCAGAATGAACCACTTCATGGATATGATTTAAAGTTAGACAATGCTCCAAGCCAAGCCAAATTCCATAAAAAGCTAAGCTATAAGAAAAAATTTTTATAATATTATTTGCAGGGTTGATTAATGCAATCATACCACCTATAGCCATAACAAGCATATCAAATCTTATATACACACATTGTTCACAAGGTTTCATAAAAAGATATTCTTGAAATAAAAAATGTGCTATACAAGTAAGCCCTATAGTAACTATAATCAAAATCAACCAAGGTTTGCGCGTATCTTGCCATTTGGAAAGTGAAAAATTTCTGCAATTATCTTTCATTTTTATATAACTCATTTTTGCTTGCTAAGTTCTTTAGTAATTTCAATCAAAGCCTCTGGAGAGTTGATTGCACTTGGAACGATTTGATATTTTCCATTAACAACAAAAGCAAGGGTGTCATAATTTTGCGAAATAGGATTGGCAATTTCATAACTTTTTAAAAGCTCTGCAGCCTCTGGAGTTTTTAAGAAATTTTCAAAATCAGCTTTACTTACATTCATTGCTTTTAAACCGACACTATAAAAAGCTTCAGGATTTTTACCATTTTCCCATCTTTGTTTTTTCTTAAAATATGCATTAAAATAAGCTTCAGCAACTTTATGAGTTAAGCTATTTTTATCCGTAGGATCAATTTTATTTACACCATCCTTAAATGTCGCAAAAGCAAAAATTTCATTAGCTTGCCTTCCATAATCCCCCATAGAACTTACAGGATAAAATTTATAAGTTAAATTAGGTAATTTTTCTTTAACTTTACCCATGGTATTAAATTTGTGATGATCATAACAATGAGTACAGTGATAAGAAAAAATTTCAATCAATGAATTATCAGCGTTAGCAATAGGATTTTTAAGAATTACATATTCTTTACCTTCACTTAATGCGCTAGCACTTATACCTGCTAAAAAAGCACATACAACAATAGATCTTGCTAATTTTACTGGAAATTTCATTACCCTCTCCTTGAAATTTGGTTTTGATAAAACTTTTTATTAAGTTTTTATGTAATAACTATTATAAAACTATTAAAATAAAAATATTCTTAAAAAATTTTATAACTAAGAATATTTACTTTAACTAAAAATCAAGAATAGGGGATTAAAAAATTTAATGCACAAGTTATCATTTTTATGTATATTTTGATAATAATATAAAATAATTTAATTTTTAAATATTCTTTATAGTTTTCAAGAAAAGTAAAATATAATTTTAATTTACGAAATAAAATTATCAATTTTTTACATTATATTTTATGGATAAGTTTATTTCACTCAAAAGGTAAAATCATAAAAGTATGTAAAAATAGTAGCTTAATCTATATCAAAGTAGAATAATCTAGGTGTATATAAAAAAGTTTGAAAATTACAGTTTTCAATACAAAATTATAAATTTTATATATTTTTACCTTTTATCATATCTTTTTATGATTGATATAAGATTTATTTAATAAAAATATTTTAATCTTTTTGCCTTGCATATAAAAACAAACTTTTTCCTAAAAAAGCTTTTTTTTACTAAGTTAATACTAAAATACCTTTTCTAGTTAAAAAGCTAAAATTTTAGATTTAGGAAAAGTTTTTATGAAATACCCTTTAGATTGTGAAGAAAATTTTGAAAAATCATTCTTATTTTGGTTAGCAAAATATGTAAAATTTAAACTCAACTCACTATCTAACAAAGAGTTAAAAAATCCACAAGCTTTAGCAGAAGTTAATTTTGCTCTTACAAAAGGTGTAAAAAATATTGATGAACTTGACGCTCTAGCAAAAAAAGCAAGAAATGCTGGTTTAAGTGGAGTTAATACTTATTTTAATCCTTTAAAAAAAGTATTTGAATATTTAAATTTTTATAAGCTTTACTCTTTAAAACAGATTGATGAAGAACTTATTGTAGAAGTTTTAGCAAGTATAACAGGTGCTTTATCAGATGCAAGCAAAAAAAATTACCGTATTGCTGTGATTAATTTTTTTGATTTTTTAGACAAGCAAAATGAAGAAGATGAAAAAGCACATATTTTCGATATCAATCTTAAAAACTGGGCAGGTATAGCAGGTTCTAAAGGGGTAAAATTACCTGAATTTATGAGTGAAGAAGAGCTTAAAAAATTTCTTGATGCTATTGAAAATGCAGATTTTAAAAACAATACCATACGCAATAAACTTATTATTAAAATCATCATTTTTACAGGCATACGGGTAAGTGAAGCTATCAATATCAAAATGGGTGATATTAGCGAAGAAAACGATCTTTATATCATAAGAATAAGAGCTAAAGGCAATAAATATCGTGTTGTAATGATAAAAAAAGAACTTATTTACGATTTGCTTAAAAATGTAAGTATTAATTATATAAGTAAAGACGCCCTACTTTTTGTCAATAAAAAAGGCACTCCACTGACTCAATCTTATGTCAGTCGCATAGTAGAACAGCTTTTATTTCGCGCAGGAATTCGCAAACAAAAAAATGGTGCTCATATGTTGCGTCATACTTTTGCCACCCTGCTTTATAAAAAGCAAAAAGATTTAGTTTTAGTTCAAGAAGCTTTAGGGCATGCAAGTTTAAATACCTCAAGAATTTACACTCATTTTGATAATGATAAATTAAAACTTGCCGCACAGGTTGCAAAGGAATTAAGTGACTCTTGAAAACTATGCTGTTTTTGGTAAATATTTTTACCATGATTTAAAACACACTTTAAAAGCCTTTAACCACAAAGAAAGTAAAAAATGCTTTAAATTTATAGAGAAATATAAAAATGATTTTTATATTTTAATGCTTACTGATTATGAACTATATAGATATTTTCAAGATAAAAATTTCACAAGCAAAAAGGCTTATTTGTCTGTATTTGCTTTTAAAAAAAGAAAAAAATTTCAAAAAGAAGATATTGATGAAGAAAAATTTATTCCTGAATTTATAAATTTTTTAGATCAAGATAATTACAAAGAAAATTTCATCAAGGTTAAAGAGGCAATCTCCAAAGGAAGAGTTTATCAAATCAACCTCACTCAAAATTTTAAATTTCATAGCAAAATGGATTCTTTTGAACTTTTTAAACTTTTACTTTCTAGACAAGATACTGAATTTAAAGCTTTTATAAAAGATGAAACAAGAGAAATTTTGTCCTTCTCACCTGAACTTTTCTTCAAGACCAAAAAAAGAAAAATATTTACAAAACCTATGAAAGGCACAATTAAGCGTGATAAAGATCCTATAAAAGATGAAGAAAATAAAATTTTCTTGCAAAATGATACAAAAAATCTGAGTGAAAATGTTATGATTTGTGATCTTTTACGCAACGATCTTTCAAAAATCATCACAAAAAAAAGCTTAAAAACCAAACTTTTTGAAATTCAAAGTCACCCTACTTTACATCAAATGACTTCAAGCGTACAAGGAAAACTTAAAAAAAATATTTCTTTATATCAAATTTTTAAAGCTCTCTTTCCTTGTGGTTCTATTACAGGTGCTCCAAAGCTTGAAAGCATTAAATTTATTGAAGAATTAGAACAAAGAGATCGTGGTATTTACTGCGGAACTATAGGTTTAATACGCAAAAATAAAAATAAATTTAGCGTAGCCATACGCACCTTAGAAAAACAAGATGAAATTTATACTTATAGCACGGGTAGCGGCTTGGTTTGGGACTCAAAATTTAAAGATGAATTTGAAGAATTAAAACTTAAAAGTGCAATCTTAAATCCTTGTGATTTTCATCTTTTTGAAACCATGTATTTTAAAAATTCTCAAATTTTATTTTTAAAAGAACATTTATTAAGGCTTATAAATTCAGCTCTTAAATTTAATTTTAACACTCACAAGCTCTTTAAAGATTTTTATAATGTTTTAAATCAAAAAAGTTCTTATAAAAAATATCAAAATTTTACACTTTTTAAACTCGATGAAAAAATTTTCCACAAAAAACACTCTTTATTTTATAATTTTCCCCTACCCTTTAAAAATCCACATAAAGAAGGAATTTTAAAGCTTATTTTATACAAAGACGGAAGATACGAATTTCAACAAAGTGCCTTAAAGCAAAATTCAAACGATATTTTGCTTTTAAGTGATGATAAAATTAACTCAAAAAGTGACAATCTCTATCACAAAAGCTCTTTGCGTACTTTTTATAATCAACACTCATACAAATGGCAGCAAAACTTGTGTTATGACATAGCTTTTTTTAACGAAAAAGATGAACTTTGCGAAGGCTCAAGAACCAATCTCATCTTAGAAAAAAACTCTCAATTTTATACTCCACAAATTCAAAGCGGTATGTTAAATGGAGTATATAGAAATTTCTTAATCAATCTTGGTTTGATAAAAGAAAAAGCATTATTTAAACAAGATTTATTTGAAGCAGAAAATATTTATTGTATTAATTCCGTGCGTGGTTTAAAAAAGGTAAAATTACAATGAAGAAAATTTTATTTATAGATAATTATGATTCTTTTAGTTATACCATCATCTATTATCTTAAAGAACTTGGTTTTGAATGTAAAGTGATAAAAAATGATGCCTTTAAAAAAGCTAAAGAATTAGAAAAATTTGATTTCACTCATCTTATCATCTCTCCTGGCCCTCATTCTCCTAAGGAATCTAAATTAAGCTTAAAAGCAATCAAATATTTTAAAAAAAATAAAAAAATTTTAGGTATATGTTTAGGACATCAGTGTATAGCTGAAATTTTTGGCGGTAGGGTTTCTAAAATGCAAAATCCCATGCATGGTAAAATTTCTAAACTTTATTTTAAAAAAGATCCTATTTTTAAGGGTATTAAAAAAGAAATTGAAATTTGCTTATATCATTCTTTACACATTAGTTCCATGCCTGAAAAATGCAAAATTTTAGCTCATAATTCAGAAAATATTATTATGGCAATTAAACATAAAAAATATCCTATTTATGGATTGCAATTTCATCCTGAAGCGGTTTTAACTCAAAAAGGCAAAAAAATACTTAAAAACTTTATGAAACTTTAGTCTTTTTTGCATTTAAAATATAAATATGAAAATCTAAAATAAAATATCCTTAAAATAATTATCATTAATATAAATTTATAAATAAAAAAACCGATAACAATATAAATTAATTTAAAAAGATTTAAGATGAAAATAGATACTTTGACAAAAAATTTTAGCAATTATCAAACACAAATAAACAAAAACAATGATTTGGCAAGTAATGTTCATAGTGACAATGTGGTTAAAATTCAAATTTCAGATGAAGCAAGAAGTTTAAGTCAAGCAAATTCAAAAAATGAAAAAGAATATGAAATCAAAGTAAGTCAAGAAAAAATAGAAAACCACAAAGACCAAAATTCCATTCAAAGTAGCAAAGGTGGCGGAAATCCCGCATTAGAGGCTTTAATAGCAAAATTAGCTGAAATTTTAGCTAAAATTGCAGAACTTACTCAAAAAATGACAAACGCTAACGAACAAATGAAAACGACATTTCAAAAACAAATTGATGTGCTAATATCTCAAGCAGATGTAATTCAAGCTCAAATTCAAGAACTCCAAAGCCAACAAGCTTGATTATATTTTTTCAAAAGTTTAAGAATGCTATAATGGTGCATTTTTAAACTTTTTCAAGGAAAAATATGACTTATCTAGAAATCGAAGGCACAAATCATCTAAGCGGAAATGTTGCAATAAGCGGGGCAAAAAATGCCGCCCTACCCTTGATCGTTTCAAGCATACTTGCTAAAAACGAAGTAAAAATCAACAATGTTCCTAATGTTGCTGATATAAAAACTCTTATATCTTTGCTAGAAAATTTAGGAGCTAAAGTCAATTTTCAAAACAATAGTGCTTTATTAAACACAAACACTCTTAATCAAACCATAGCTAAATATGACATTGTGCGTAAAATGCGTGCTTCTATACTTACTCTAGGGCCTTTGCTTGCTCGTTTTGGGCATTGTGAAGTATCTTTGCCTGGTGGATGTGCCATAGGACAAAGACCTATTGATTTACATCTTTTAGCCTTAGAAAAAATGGGGGCAAATATACAAATCAAACAAGGCTATGTCGTAGCTAGTGGAAATTTAAAAGGCAATGAAATTCTTTTTGATAAAATCACGGTTACAGGTAGTGAAAACATCATCATGGCAGCAGCTCTAGCTAAAGGTAAAACCAAACTCTTAAATGTTGCAAAAGAACCCGAAGTAGTTCAACTTTGCGAAGTTTTAAAAGACGCAGGACTTGAAATCAAAGGCATAGGTACAGATGAACTTGAAATTTATGGTAGTGATGGAGAACTTTTAGAATTTAAAGAATTTAGCGTTATACCTGATAGAATTGAGGCAGGAACTTATCTTTGTGCAGGGGCTATTACAAATTCTAAAATTACTTTAGATAAAGTTAACGCCACTCATCTTAGTGCAGTTTTAGCAAAACTTCATCAAATGGGTTTTGAAACTTTGATTGCAGAAGATAGTATCGCCCTACTTCCTGCTAAAGAAATTAAACCTGTAGAAATCATGACAAGTGAATATCCAGGCTTTCCAACCGATATGCAAGCGCAGTTTATGGCACTAGCTTTAAAAGCTAATGGAACTAGTATTATTGATGAAAGACTATTTGAAAATCGTTTCATGCATGTAAGTGAACTTTTAAGAATGGGTGCGGATATTAAACTCAATGGTCATATTGCTACCATAGTAGGCGGAAAAGAACTTAACGCTGCTGATGTCATGGCTACAGATTTGCGCGCTTCTTCAGCCCTTATCTTAGCAGCTCTTACAGCTAAAGGTACAAGCAAAGTCCATAGAATTTACCATCTTGATAGGGGTTATGAAAATTTAGAAGAAAAATTTAAAGATTTGGGTGTGAAAATCACAAGGCTTGAAGAATGAAAAATATCTTTGAAACCTTAAAAGACTTAGAAAATCAAATTTCATGTTTAGATGAAAGTGAGCTTATTAGCCTTGAAAAAGCAAAGGATAGAATTTTAGCTAAAGATTTATACGCTAGAAAAAATCTACCTAGTTTTGACAATGCTGCTCTTGATGGCTATGCTTTTAATTATACTGATATCAATGAGGCTTTGGAGATTAAAGGGACTATTTTTGCAGGAGATAAAAATTTTTATACAGTTGCTAAGAATGAATGCTATAAAATCATGACAGGGGCTAAAATGCCCAAAAATGCTGATACTATCTTAATGTTAGAAGATGAGTATATAGAAGAAAATAAACTCATCATTAAAAAAACCCCTAAACAATACAATGCCTATCGCTATAAAGGCGAAGAATTAAAAAAAGGTGAAATTTTACTTCAAAAAGGCACCAAACTTAATGATAAACATATCGCCCTGCTTGCTTCTCAAGGGCTTTATAAAATAGAAGTCATAAGAAAAATTCGCATAGGTATTTTTTCAAGTGGAAATGAGCTAAAAGAACCTTGGCAAGAATGCGATGAAGAAAGTATTTATAATGCCAATGCTTTGCCTTTACTAACTATGCTTCAAAATGCTTCTTATTTGGGTATTATCAAAGATGATTTTAAAAGCACTAAAGAGGCTTTAGAAAATACAAATTTTGATCTTTTAATCACTTCAGGAGGTGCAAGCGTTGGCGAGGCTGATTTTATGGAAAAAGCTTTAGATGAATTAGGCTTTACTCCGCTTTTTAAAGGTTTAAAAGCACGCCCTGCAAGACCTACTAAGCTTTATAGAAAAGGTGAAAATTTCGTATTGATTTTACCAGGAAACCCTATGGCAGCTTATCTTTCTTGTTTTATTTTTGCTAAAAAAATCATTAATTTATTAAGTGGAAACCTAGACAATCCTTTAACATTTTATGGCAAAATGGGTATGGATTTAAAGCTTAAAAGCGGAAGAAATAATCTCATTTTAGGAAATTTAGAAAAAGGTATTTTTACACCATTTAACGAAAACAAATTTGGCTCTGGTATGATACTTCCACTTATTAAAAGTGAGTTTTTGCTTATAAGCGAAGAAAATACGAGTGAATTAAAAAAAGGTGATGAAATCACGCTTTTAAAAATATAATGTTTGTGTTTTTCACAAACATTAGCTTAATTTATCCTCATCATCATGATCATGGATATATTGTTCATCATTTTCCAAGGTATCAACAAAACGCCCTATCCTTTCCCAGCGAACATTTTTATCTTTATCCCAAGAGAAATATACAAACCAAGGTTTACCTACTATCAACCTATAAGGAACAGAACCCCAAAAACGACTATCATAAGAATAATCGCGATTATCACCCATCATGAAATACTCATTTTCAGGTACATCAAAAACATAAGCATTTCCGCCGCTAAAACCTATATGATTTCCAAGTTCTTTAATATAAGCTGGAGACATGGCAAAATCACCTATGCTAAGAAAGCGTAAAATATCGCTTTCTATATCTTTTTTTGGATCATAATGAATACCTTTTTGTTTATAAGGTTCTTTTACATAAATTTGCCCTCCAAGAGTAACAAGATCATTCGGATAATGTTCTTTCATAAATTCATCACCCTCATGCATTCTTACATAAAGTGTTTTATTTGCATAAACTATCCTATCTCCTCCTGTGCCTACACAACGCTTTACAAAGTGTTCTTTTTCATTTCTAGGATTTCTAAAAACAACTATATCTCCTCTTTGTGGCCCTTGTGCTTTTATCAAATGCCCATCTTTATTAAAATCCGGCAAAACAGGAATTTCCAACCAAGGAATATGAGGAGTTGGGATACCATAGCTAAATTTTTTAACAAATAAAAAATCCCCTACTAATAAGGTGTTTTTCATAGAACCAGAAGGAATAACAAAAGCTTGTATAAAGAAAAAAATCACCAAAAGAACAATAACTACAGTTCCAGTCCAAGACTGTGAAAATTTATATAATTTCTTTAAAATTTCCATAGATTTTCCCTAATTAAGTCTATTTTTAGCAGATTTAACTGTGTTTTCTAAAAGCATGGCTATAGTCATAGGACCTACTCCACCTGGAACAGGAGTTATATAACTAGATTTTTTAGATACCTCTTCAAAATCTACATCTCCAACTATCTTTCCACTTTCAAGACGATTGATTCCAACATCAACAACAATCACTCCTTCTTTTACCATATCCGATCGAAGTAAATTCACACAACCTGCTGCTACTATAATCAAATCAGCTTGCCTAGTATAAAGGCTCAAATCTTTGGTTTTAATATGACAAACGCTTACTGTAGCTCCAGCGTTTAAAAGCATAGTAGCCATAGGACGACCTACTATATTTGAAGCACCTATAATAACAGCGTCTTTTCCTTCTAAATCAATTTCATAAGCCTTCAAAAGCTTCATAACTCCAAGTGGAGTACAAGGCAAAAACCCACTTTCTAAGCCTAAATTTAAATATCCTACATTAATAGGATGAAAGCCATCAACATCTTTACTACTTATAATGCTTTCAAGTATTAAATCTTTACAAATATGATCAGGTAAGGGAAGTTGAACCAAAATTCCATGAACACTATCATCGTGATTTAAGGTATTAATCAATGCCAAAAGTTCATTTTGTGTAGTATTTTCATTAAGATAATAAACTAAAGATTTAATTCCACATTCTTCACAGGCTTTAGCCTTAGATTTTACATAAGTTTGACTTGCAGGATCATCTCCAACCAAGATAACAGCTAAACAGCTTTCAATCCCTTTGCTTTTCAAAAATTGATTTTTTTCTTTTAATTCTTCTTTGATTTTTGCGCTTAAAGCTTTACCATCAAGCAAAGTCATTATTTTCCTTCTATAAATTTAATCACTTTTTTAAAGTAAAAATTGTATCATATTAAAACTTCATTAACAAGGTGAAACTTTGAAAATTGTCTTAATGTTTTTTTTATTTAGTATCAGTCTTTTTGGTGCTGATTTTATCACTCTTAAAGAATACTCTAAAATGCTTTATGAAAATCCAAGGGGCATTAGTTGTAAAGAATGTCATGGAGCAAATGGAAGCGAACAAATTTTAGGATATTATATGAAAAATGGTATTAAAACAGCTTATAAAGTTCCAAGTATACAAAATCTTAGTTTTGAAAATTTTAAAAATTCTCTTAATCAGAGTAAAGACGCAAAATCAATCATGCCAAATTACTCTTTAACAAATGATGAAATTGTAACTTTATATAATTACATCAAGCAATTTAGCAAGGAAGAAAAATGACAAACAAAAAAGCTTTTAAAGAAGCGTGTAAATTCATCGCAGGTGGTGTAAATTCTCCAGTTCGTGCTTTTGCAAATGTTCAAAGTGAGCCAAAATTTATTTCTCATGGAAAAGGTGCTTATATTTTCGATATAGATGGAAATTCTTATATAGACTATGTTCAAAGCTGGGGGCCTTTACTTTTTGGACATTGTGATAAAGATATACAAAAAGCTTGTCAAAAAGCACTTCATAAAGGTTCAAGTTTTGGAGCTCCAACTTTATTAGAAACTGAACTTGCCAAGCTTGTTTTATCTGATTTTCCTCATTTAGAAAAGATCCGCTTTGTAAGCAGTGGAACAGAAGCAACCATGAGTGCTATTCGTCTTGCCCGTGGTTTTACTAAAAAAGATAAAATTTTAAAATTTGAAGGATGTTATCACGGGCATTCTGATTCATTATTAGTGAGTGCAGGAAGTGGTGCTGCTACTTTTAACTCTCCTAGTTCTTTGGGTGTTTTAGAAGATGTAGCTAAACACACTTTAGTAGCTAAATATAATGATATAAATAGCGTTAAAGAGCTTTTTGAAAAAAATAAAGATATTGCATGTATTATCATTGAGCCTATTGCTGGAAATATGGGGTTAGTTCCAGCTAAACAAGATTTTTTAGAAGAACTTGCTAAGATCTGTAAAAACAATCAAACTCTGCTGATTTTTGATGAAGTAATGAGTGGATATAGAGCATCTTACCTTGGTTCCTATGGAATCAATCATATCCAAGCAGATATAATTACTTTTGGTAAGGTAATAGGAGGCGGTCTACCTGCAGCAGCATTTGCTTCTAGAGCTGAAATTATGGATATTTTAAGTCCTTTGGGTGGAGTTTATCAAGCAGGAACTTTAAGTGGAAATCCTTTGGCAATGGCTGCAGGTATAGCAAGTCTTACAAAAGCCAAAAAGAAAACCAAGCTTTATGACAAACTTGGAAAATTAGCAAAAAAACTTACCCAAGGAATGAAAAAATTAGCAGATGAAAAAGGACTTCCACTGCAAGTTTGTCATGTAGGTTCTATGTTTGGATACTTTTTCACCAAAGATCCTGTATCAAACTACCAAGATGCATTAAAATCTGATCTAGCATTATTTTCAAAATTTCACAAAAATATGCTTGAAAATGGAATTTATTTAGCACCTTCTCAATTTGAAACAGGCTTTATATGTTCAAAAATGGATGATAAAATTATAGATACAACACTAGAGGCTGTTAGGGAAAGCTTTAAAAGAATATGAGCAATATTTTAAAAGAAGAAAAAAATCACTTAGAAAATTCCAACAGCAAAAGACAAAAAATCATTCGCAAAACTCTTGAAGCTGCGGATGGTTTAAGTCTTGGTATCTCTATGGTTGTTGCTGTATTTATAGGTGTGGGAATAGGATATTTACTTAAAAAATTTACTCCTTATCCTTGGCTTTTTTGGCTTGGAGTTTTTTGGGGGATCAGTGCTGCTATACTTAATGTTTACAAAGCTTATAAAGTTCAAGTAAAAAGCTATGAAGAATTTAAAGAAAGAGATGAGTTGATCAAAGAAAAAATTCAAAAAGAAAAGAACAAATAATGGAACATAAAAAAGCTCTATTTTGTATTTTTGCCATTATTCATTTATTTTTTTGGATCATATTTTCATCGTTAAATCATTTTAAATTAGATACATTTTTAAGCTATGAAATAGCTTTTTTTAGTGTTTTATTGATTATTTTTGCTTCTTATTTAAATTATAAAAAAGTCATTATAAAAAAATCAAAAAATTATGAAAAAGATTTTAATTTCATTTCATCACTTTTTATCAAAAAAAAACAAAATTTATCAAAAATTATTCATTTTAAAGTTCTAAAAGACGATTTAAAGCCAAATGTTAAAGAGAAAATCCATTTTTTTGCTATGTTTTTTACTCTCTTTAAATTGATGGCTTATGTAGTATTGGTTGCTGGATTTTTATTTTTACATCGCCAAGATAAATTAGATATCTTTGCTTATATTTGTGGAATTTCATCCTTGCTAGTTTGTGTGTTTATTTTTATTTTATATATAAAAAAGTATGAGTCCAAAAAAAATTATTAAATCAATGACAGCACTTTTTGCTGGTATGGCATTTTTATTTGCAGGTAATGCCTTGATAGTAAGCTCTATAGGTGTTATATTAAAAGAAAACGGAGAAAGTTCTTTAGCTGTTGGAGTAGTAAGTTCTTGTTTTTTTGTAGGCGCTCTTATTGGAACCATCAGTGCTCATAAAATTATTTCTCGTATAGGTCATATACGCTCTTTTGGGCTATTTGGTGCTATTTTTGGAATTTCAGCTATGCTTCATACAGTAAGCGAAAATCTTATTTTTTGGGCTGTTTTAAGATTTTTCATAGGAATTTGCTACTATGGACTTTTAATGGTCATAGAATCATGGCTTAATGAAAAAAGCAAAAATGCCATTCGATCTAGAATTTTAGGTTTTTATGAAATTGTTTTTTATCTTGCGTTTGGTATTGGAGTTTTAATCATAGCGTTAAATTTAAGCAAACATAGTGTATTTATCCTCAGTGCAACTTTAATTTTACTTTCATCTTTACCTTTAAATCTAATTAAAATCAAAGAACCTGTTTTACCCGCATCAAGTCCTATTTCTATACCTAAAATTTTTGATATAGCTCCTTTAGCTATCGTCACAAGCTTTATAGCCGGAATGCTTATAAATGGCTTTTTTTCTATGGCATCTTTATTTATACTTTTGCAAGGTTTTGATACAAAAGCGGTTTCTTATTTTATATTTTGTGGGGTTTTAGGTGGTTTTATTGCACAAACCATCATAGGAACTATTTCAGACAAACTTGGTCGCAAATTTGCCATTATCACTTGTGCAAGTATAGGATTTATCACTATGCTTATATTTATCTTTTTTAAACTTCATTTATATATGCAATATTTTTTAGGAATTACTCTTGGTATAGGAATATTTTGCTTATATGCTTTAGCACTTGCTAGAGCAAATGATGTTTTAGTAAGCAAAAATAAAGGTGTAGAGTTAGGTCGTGGGGTTCTTTTTTGTTATTCTTTGGGCTCTTTGTTTGGCCCTTTAATTTTAGGTTTTTTAATGCAATATTTTGAAATCAAAGGTTTTATATGGTTTTATATAGTTTCTTTAGCATTTTTAATTCTTTTTGCTATCAATAAACCAAATATTTTAAATAAAAAATTTAAGAAAAAGCCTGGAAATATGGTGATATTTGATGATTAATACTCAACTAGCAAGTCAAATTGCCAATACGCAAAAAAATGATTTAAAAGTAGATAACTCTGCTTCAAAAGATAAAACAAATTTAAAAGACAATCCAAAAGAAGCACTTGCACAAGCTTTAAAGCAAAATTTAGGTTTAAGCAAGGACGCTAGTAGTGAGGAAATACTAGCAAAATTTGTTCAAAATGAAACAGGTACCAAATTAAAAGAACTTGTTAATAAACTTTTAGATCAAATCAATGCTCAAAAAAATCCCGATTCCCCTGTACTTAAACAAGGAAAAAATTTAAATTTAGCTCCTAATTTTGCTAATGAATTAAAAATCTTAAGTACAGAACTTGCAAAAAGTGATACTTTTACACAAGTTTTAGACAGATTAAATCAAATTTTAAAACCTGCCAGTGAAATAAAAAACAATAACTTAGCTCCTTTGTTTAAAAATTCAGGCGTATTTTTAGAAGCTAAATTAAAAGATGCCCTAAACGAAGAATTACTACCCAAAAGTTTTCACTCTCTTTTAAGTACAATCAAAGGTCTTAGTAGCGAAAAACTAAGCGTTCAGATAGCCCAGCTTGCAAATACAAATTTAAGCCCAAAAGACACTTTAAAAGAATTAAAAAATATTATTAATTCTAGCAAAAATGAAAATAAGCAAATTTTAAATCAAAGTTCTTTTAAAGCACTTTTAAATTTAAGTTCTAAATTGGAAAATTTTAAAAATTATATAAGTAAAAATCCCAGTCATGCTCAAGAAAAAATCACCCCTATAGCTAATAAAATTTTAAAAGAATTAAATTCCATCAAAAATGATTTTTTCAAAGCTCTTAATAAGCCAGAAAATTTAATGATAAAAGATCCAAACATCCTTAAGCAAACTGCTACCACCTTTGAAAAACTTGAAAATACTTTAAAAAATATACTAGGCAATCAAGCTTCTAAAATACAAGATAAAGAAAATATTTTAGAAAATCTTTTAAGTAACAAAGAAAATATCAAAGAAGAAAAACTTAATCATAACACAAAAAACCAAGATGAAGAAAAATATATAAAAGTATCAAAAGAAGAAACTCTCGCAGATGATGCTAAAACCAATATTAAGCAAGATGTAAAAAACGAAGAAAATTTACCTAAAAAAGAAGTTAATGCAAATTTAGATTCTAGCACAAAAACTCACGAAGAAAATATCAAAGAAAATCCAAAATTTTATGAAACAAAAACAGAAAGCAAAACTTCAATCAATACAAATACTAACACAAACAACACGCAAAATTTAAATAATTCTCAAAATATTCAATCTAACAATAACCAAACTATGCAAAATATTTTTAAAAATCAGGAATTTATAAAACAAAATATTGTAAAAAATTTAGCATTTAATGTAGAAAATTTAGATCTAGAACAAGTGCAAGATTTAAGTAAAAATTTAAGCAATCTTTCTCGTAGACTTAATGAAAGCTTAAAAGAACTTGAACCCTATACTCAAAATGCCAAGCTTAATCAAGCAGAACTTAAAAATCTCGAACACAAACTCAATCTTTCTATCAAAGATCTAGTGCAAATTAAACCAAAAACAGAACAAGATATAGCTGAATCTTTACATCATGATGTAAAATCAACACTTTTGCAAATTTCAAATTTGGCTAAAAATGAAGGCAATGAAGCTGTATACAATCAAGCTAATCGTCTTTTAGCGCAAATTGAAATCAATCAGCTTATGTCTTTAGCTAATGATTCTATCAATACTTATCTGCCTTTTTCTTGGGATGATTTAAATGATTCTAAAATTATGTTTAGACGCGGAAAAAAGGACAAATTTTTTGCTCAGATTAAACTCGAATTTGCAAAACTTGGGGATTTAGAAATTCTTATTTCTTTAAATAATGAAAAATATATAGATATTAATATTATGGCAGAAAATATTGAATTTAGAAAAACCATCTATGAAAATGCCCATGAGCTTAAAAGAAATATCAATAAAGCAGGACTTTTAAGTGCAAATTTCTTTGTAGGTGATATCATAAGAAGTAAATTTGATACTAGAAATATGAAAAATTTAGATCTTGAAATGGGTATGGATAAAAAAGTATGAGCAAAATCAAAAGATCGATTAAAAAAGCTGTAGCTCTAGGCTATCAAAAAGAAAAAAACTCTGCACCAAAAGTGCTTGCAAGTGGCAAAGGCGAAAGTGCTGCTAAAATTATTTCTTTAGCCAAGGAACACGGAGTTCCTATTAAAGAAGATGAAGATTTAATAGAAATTTTAAGCAAGCTTGACTTAGGTGATGAAATTCCACCTAATATGTATAAAGCTGTAGCTGAAGTTTTTGCCTTTATCTATCAAATGGCAAATAAAACTCCTAAAAACTAATCCGCTATTTTTTCTCCAAATTTAATACCCTGCCCTACTTTTAAATTAAAAGTTAAAAGTCCTTTTTGAGAGATTAAAACTATAGTAGAACCTAGCTCAAAATTTCCTAGTTCTTCGCCTTTTTTGAAATTTAAATTTTCATATTTTCTAGTAAAATTATGAGAAATTTTAGCATTGGTTTGTATGCTTGCATCAAAATTAAAACGCATTTTTCCTACATTTTGCGCTCCTACAAAAACAAGCCAAAAAATACCTTTTTCATTTTGACATTTCAAGCTCACTCTTTCATTTTTTACATATAAATTACTAATGCGTTCTAAATGTTTTTCATTTACGCTATAAAGCACTCCACTTGTGTAAGTTGCACTTAAAATTTGCATATCACAAGGGCTGTGATAACGATGATAATCTTTTGGAGAAAGATAAATATTGACATAATCAAGCCCATTTTTAAGCTCATCTTTTTCAAAGCTATCTTTTAAAAGCTCCTCAATGCTATAAGTATGTCCTTTTATAGAAAAAGCAAAATGTTCTTCATTTGCCAAAAAAGTACTTCCACACTCTAAAATTTTACCATCACTTGGACTGATAAAACCTTCTTCAAGCTTTCTTGGAATTTGCAAAGTTCTTGTAAAAAGAGCATTTAAACTCTCGTATTCACAAGGGCTTTTAAATTCACTCATATCGATATTAAAATACTTAACATAATTTTCATTAATAACTTTTTGTATCATTTTAGGAAATTTAATCCCCGCTACAAAACCAAAAAGTCTCGAACTTTCTTTTGAAAAACTCATTTTTTTCCTTTTAAATTTAAAATCACTATTTCACTCGGAGCAAAAACTCTAAGACTTGGCCCCCAAAATCCTGCTCCACTACTCACATAAAGCTTAGTTTTTTCTCCTAAATCATAAAGCCCATGAACAAAACCTTGCTGAAGTTTAACTAAAAACATAAAAGGGAAAATTTGCCCTCCATGTGTATGCCCACTTAAAACAAGATCAAAATCACTTAAATCATAAAGCAAAGCTGTTTTAGGCTGATGTGTGAGTAAAATACTAGCTTTACTTGTATTTAAATCCACTTTTATTCTTGCTAAATCAGGAGCATATAAACCCCTATCAAGTCCGGCTAAATCTCCAAGTCCAGCAATATTTATAAAACCCAAATCTAAATTTTGATTGACTAAAATTTTCATATTAGTATGTTTTCTAAGCAAATCCAAAACTTCATTGATACCATGATAATACTCATGATTTCCCAAAGCATAAAAAGTTCCGTAAGTGGAGTTAAAATCATTAAGTTTTGAGATGTAATTTTTTAAATCTTTAGGATTAGTATCAATCAGATCCCCTACTATTACAACCATATCAGGACTTTGCAAATTCACTTTAGTGATGAGCTTGTCTAAAAAATTTTCATGCAAATTTTTACCCAAATGTATATCAGTAAGCATGACAATTTTTAAATCTTTTTTAAGATTTGGTATTTCAACATCAACACTCTTTACTTCAGGTGTTTTTAGAGCATTATTTATACTTACATAAATTAAAAACACACTTAAAACTATAAGAGAAAGTTCAAAAATCAAACGCAAAATAAGATTATATGTTTTATCTCTTTTACCCATAAGAGCTAAAATCAATTTAACAAAATCCCATGCTAAAGTCATAAAAAACAAACAATAAGTCGGCGTATAAAACATGGCTAAAATTTCATACCAAGTATCACTTAAATATTCATCTCTACGAAATATTAAAAACACAGCTTGAGCTAAAAAAAGCACAATAAAAATAAAGGAAAAAATTTTATAAAAATACTTAAAAAGAGTAATTTTCTTGATTAATCTTTTATAAATATAAACATTTGCTAAGCCAAAAATTAATAACACAATGAAAGAAAAAATTAAAAATATCATAAAAGTATTATAACCAAGTAAAATTAAATATCCGTATAAATTTTTCTGTTATAATAAGCTTTTAAATAATTTTAAAGGCTATAAGATGTACCGTTTTGCACCTTCTCCCACAGGTGATATGCACATAGGAAATTTACGCGCAGCAATTTTTAATTATATCTGTGCAAGACAAAAAAATATGGATTTTATCTTACGTATTGAAGATACTGATAAGGCTAGAAATATAGCAGGAAAAGAAGAAGAAATCAAAGAAATTTTAAATCTTTTTAGTATTTCATGGCAGCATTACTATATACAAAGTGAAAATTTAAAATTCCATCGCCAAATGGCTTTAAAACTTGTAAGCGAAAAAAAAGCTTTTGCTTGTTTTTGCACCGAAGAAGAACTTGAAGCAAAAAAAGAGTTGGCTAAAAAACAAGGTAAAGCTTATCGCTACGATGGCACTTGTGAAAAACTAGCCGATATTGATGTTTTAGAATGTGAAAAACCCTTTGTTATCCGTCTTAAAAAACCTACTCATACTATGAAATTTACTGATTTTATCAAAGGCGAGCTTAGTTTTGAGCCTGAAAACATAGACTCTTTTGTGATTATGAGAACGGATAAAACTCCAACTTATAATTTTGCTTGTGCGGTTGATGATATGCTTGAAAATGTCACTTGTATTATACGCGGAGAAGATCATGTTTCAAACACTCCAAAACAAGAACATATCCGCGCAAGCTTAGGTTATAATAAAGCCATGACTTATGCACACTTGCCTATCATTTTAAACGAAGAAGGTGTTAAAATGAGTAAAAGAGAAGCACATTCTTCTGTAAAATGGCTACTTGAAAGTGGAATTTTACCTAGCGCAATCGCAAATTATCTGATCATGCTAGGCAATAAAACTCCTTGTGAAATTTTTACCTTAGAAGAGGCTATAAAATGGTTTGATATTTCTAAAGTTTCAAAAGCTCCCGCAAGATTTGATCTTAAAAAACTTTTGCAAATTAATCGCGAACATATCAAAATGATAAAAGATGATGAGCTTAATAAAATTTTAGATTTAAACAAAGATCTTGCACCACTTGCTAAATTTTACACTCAAGAAGCAAGTACTATAAAAGAACTTAAAGAAAAAATGCAAGCTATTTTTAACGCAAAAAATTTTGGCGAGTTTGAAACAGAATGTAAAATTTTAAAAGAACTCTTAAAAGATATTGAACTTTTTGAAAATTATGAAGATTTTAAAAATGAACTTTTAAACAAAAGCAACTTAAAAGGTAAAAAATTTTTCATGCCTTTAAGGATAATTTTAACAGGAAATATCCACGGACCTGAGCTTAGCGATCTTTATCCTTATATTAAAAATTTTATTCACGAATTAGCAAGGATTTAACTATGGTTATAGACTCTTTTATTATTTCTATTTTTCAAGTACTACAAATTGTCATTAACATTTATACTTGGATTATTATCATCACAGCACTTCTAAGCTGGGTAAACCCTGATCCTTATAATCCTATAGTGCAAATTTTATATAAACTAAGCTACCCTGCTTACGCCTTAGTTAGAAAAATTCCAACACGCATTGGTAATATTGATCTTGCGCCTTTGATTATAGTCTTAGCATTGCAGTTTCTTGGCATTTTTCTTGGGAATATCTTAAGGAGTATATTGTGATAAAAAAAATACTCGTTTTTTTATTTATTTTTTCAAGTTTAAATGCTACACAATATAGTATAGAAAAACTCAAAAAGGAAGAAAATTCACTTGCTAAGGATTATTATATTTATAGGCTTTTAGAAAAAAATAAAATCAGTAAAAAAGATGCACAGGATTTAAATTCTCATATTTTTCGCTATATAGGAAAAATTAAATCCGAACTTGAAAAAATCATCCCTTTAAAGCCTTATATCAACCCAAAATATGCTAAATGCTATACCTATACAGCAAATACTATCTTAGATGCAAATTTAACTTGTCAAAGTGTGCGCTTAAATTCATTGGTTTTTATAGCGAGTCTAAATTCCAAAGACCGAACTACTTTAGCTCAAACCTTTAAAAATCAAAGACCTGATTTGACAAATTTATTGCTAGCTTTTAATACTTCTGATCCTATGAGCTATATAGTACAAAAAGAAGATATTAATGGTTTTTTTAAACTTTATAATTATTCTAAAAAATACGACTTAGATTTAAATACAAGTTTAGTCAATAAACTACCAAACCACATTGGTTTTAAAGATTTTGCACAAAATATTATTATTAAAAAAGAAAATCCAAAATTTAGATATTCTATGCTAGAAATAAATCCTGAAAATGTAAGTGAAGATTCTGCTTTCTATTTAGGAGTCAATGCCTTAACTTATGATAAAACAGAGCTTGCTTATGACTTTTTTAAAAAGGCGGCACAAAGTTTTAAATCGCAAAGTAATAAAGACAATGCTATATTTTGGATGTGGTTGATTAAAAACAATGAAGAAGATTTAAAAACTTTATCGCAAAGTTCTTCTTTAAATATTTATAGTCTTTACGCAAAAGAACTTACTAACACACCTTTTCCAAAGATAGAAAGCCTTAATCCAAGCAAGAAAAAAAATAATTTTAATATGCAAGATCCTTTTGCTTGGCAAAAAATAAACAAACAAATTCGCGATGCTAACGCAAGTCAACTAGATGTCTTGGCAAAAGAATTTGACACACAAGAAACCTTGCCTATTTATGCTTACATATTAGAACGCAAAAATAATTTTAAAAAACATTATTTTATAATGCCTTATTATGACAATATAAAAGACTATAACAAAACAAGACAAGCTTTAATTTTGGCTATTGCCAGACAAGAAAGTCGTTTTATTCCAACTGCTATTTCAGTTTCTTATGCTTTAGGCATGATGCAATTTATGCCATTTTTAGCCAATCACATAGGGGAAAAAGAATTAAAAATTCCAAATTTCGATCAAGATTTTATGTTTAAACCTGAAATAGCATATTACTTTGGAAACTATCATCTAAATTACCTTGAATCACGTTTAAAATCTCCACTTTTTGTCGCTTATGCTTATAATGGCGGTATAGGATTTACTAACCGTATGCTTGCAAGAAATGATATGTTTAAGACAGGCAAATTTGAACCTTTCTTGTCTATGGAGCTAGTTCCTTATCAAGAAAGCCGAATTTACGGAAAAAAAGTTCTAGCTAATTATATTGTGTATCGACATCTTCTGAACGATAGTATAAAGATTTCGGATATTTTTGAAAATTTAATTCAAAACAAGGCAAATGATCTAAACAAATCTTAGCTACAAGCTTAGTCTCTTCCTTGACACTAGGAAGAGATACTTTAAAATAATCAGTATAGTTGTTTTGTATTATATATTTTAAATACTCATCATCTAATTTTTCAATATTGGCTTTTTTATTATTGATAAAAACTTCTAAATTTTGAATTTTTAATGTATTTGGGGTAAAAGACAAGGCCAATATATCATCTTTACTTGTCTTATCTAGAATTGGGTTTAAATAAGACATGGTTATAATGGCATTAATCTTATCTTGTGTGATTTTATATTTTTGAGTAAACATTAAAGTTTGAGATTTTAAATTTGTATCCACAATCGCCTGATCTTTTAAAGAACAAGCTCCAAGCAAAAAAGCACCTAAAATTACACTATAAATTTTCATTCTTTTTCCATATTTTTTAGTATTATTGTAGCCTTTTAACCCTATTTTTTGGTTTAAAAAGATATAATTTTACAAAAAAATTAAGAGTATATTTTATGAAACAACTTATCATGGCTTTTAGCGGACCTTCAAATTCAGGTAAAACTACACTTATTACCAAAATAGCTAATAATTTTTTGCAACAAAATTTAAAAGTTTTAATCATTAAACATGATCCTGCCGATAAAGCTCAATTTGATTTTAACGGTAAAGATAGTTTTAAATTTTTTCAAAGTGGGGCTGAAGTCATGGTTTTAAGCCCTACGAGAACAACTTTTTTTTCTCATAAAAATAGAGATATTTTAAAAGCTTTAAAATTAGCACCCAATTTTGACATTTGTTTGGTTGAAGGATTAAAAACTCTTGATTTACCACGCATTAGCGTATTTTGTAAAGAAATTGATGAAAGTTATTTTACTTTTTCAAACGCTATTGCAAGCTATGAAAAAATTTCTCACCCTTATCTTACTTGGCTTGATTTAAACGATATACAAGCTATTTGCCAATACATACTTAAAAATGCTAAAAATTTACAAGGAGAATTATAAAATGCAAGAAGTGATTTCTTATATACAAAAAGCGGTTTTAGAAATTTCTAACGCTTTAAAATTTCCCGATACAAGCTACAGTCAAAATCAAAATTTTACAGGCGATACCCAACTCAAATTTGATGTTTTAAGCGATGAAATCATCACAAAAACTCTAAGTCAATGTTCAAGCATTAAAGCCATCATAAGTGAAGAAAAAGACGAAATTTTAACGCTTAACGAGAGGGCAAATTTTATCGTAGCTTATGATCCTTTAGATGGTTCTAGCTTAATGGATGTTAATTTTGCCATAGGTTCTATTTTTGCTATCTATGAAGAAAAAGCAAATGCTAAAAATTTAAGAGCTGCACTTTATAGTATGTATGGAGCACGCTTAGAACTTGTGATTTGCAAAGATCAGCCAAAACTTTATCGCTTAAATGCAAATAATGAATTTATTTTTATAAAAGATCTTAAAATGAATGAAAAAGGCAAGATTAATGCTACAGGCGGAACGCAAAAATTTTGGGAAGAAAAACACGCTAAATTTATCAAAAATCTTTTTGATGAAGGCTATCGCTTAAGATATTCTGGAGCCATGGTAAGCGATATCAATCAAATTTTATTAAAAGGGGGTGGGATTTTTAGTTATCCTGCAACACAAGATGCACCTAATGGTAAACTTCGCGCCTTTTTTGAAGTTTTTCCTCTAGCCTTTATCATAGAAAAAGCAGGCGGAAAAACTACAAATGGAAAAAACCGCTCCTTACTTGAACTTGAATTTGATAAAATCCATGCGACAACTCCTTGTTTTTTTGGATCAGAATATGAAATTTCAAAACTTTTAAAGGCTTACAATGAATGAAATTAGAGATGAATTTGAGCAAGATATGGATAAAAAAAAAGAAATTTTACTTTCATGTCAAAACTCAAAAAACCTAAACTCTTGTTATAATTGCAATGAAATTTTTAACTGCCAAACTAGAAAAAATTATGTTGATGCAGTCTATAACAGTATGTCTAAGGGTAAAACCGAAGGCGGATTTGACTTTTAAAGGAAAAAAATGCGTTATATTACAACACCAATTTATTATGTAAATGATGTGCCTCATTTAGGTCATGCTTATACTACCATCATAGCCGATACTTTAGCAAGATTTTATCGTTTGCAAGGACATGAAACAAGATTTCTAACAGGAACAGATGAGCATGGACAAAAAATCGAAGAAGCTGCCAAACTAAGAAATTCCACTCCTCAAGAATACGCTGATAAAATCAGTTTTGAATTTAAAAAATTATGGGATGAATTTGAAATCACCTATGATATTTACGCAAGAACAACTGATACAAGGCATATTGAATTTGTTAAAGCTATGTTTTTAAAAATGTGGCAAAAAGGTGATATTTATAAAGATGAATACGAAGGACACTATTGTATTTCTTGTGAAAGCTTTTTTACTCAAAGTCAGCTTATCAATGATTGTTCTTGTCCAGATTGTGGCAAACAAACTAGAATTTTAAAAGAAGAAAGCTATTTTTTCAAACTTTCAAAATATCAAGATAAAATTTTACAATGGTATGAAGAAAAAGATCCCATCTTGCCAAAAAACAAAAAAAACGAACTTATAAATTTTGTCCAAAACGGCCTTAAAGATCTTTCCATTACAAGAACAAGTTTTGATTGGGGGATTAAACTGCCTCAAGAAATTAATGATGATAAACATATTGTTTATGTATGGCTTGATGCACTTTTTATCTATGTAAGCTCACTTGATTTTCAAAGCAAGGGAGAAAATGCTAAATTTTGGCCTGCGCATGTGCATTTAGTAGGAAAAGATATCTTGCGTTTTCATGCCATTTATTGGCCAGCTTTTTTAATGAGCGTAGATTTACCTTTGCCAAAATTTATAGGTGCACATGGCTGGTGGACTAAAGAAGGTGAAAAAATGAGCAAATCTAAAGGCAATGTTGTAAAACCTAAAGAAGTGGTTGATGCTTATGGAAGCGAAGCTTTTAGATATTTCTTGCTTAGAGAAGTACCTTTTGGTAATGATGGGGATTTTAGCGAAAATATGCTGATAAATCGTATCAATGCAGAGCTTAGCAATGAATTTGGAAATTTACTTAATCGCATTATAGGTATGAGTACAAAATATTCTCAAGGAAATATTTCAAAAGAAGGTGTTTTAAAATTTTACAATGCCGAACTAAATCAAGCAAAAGAACACTTAAATTTAGCGGTAGAATTTTTAGAAAACTTACAGTGTAATCGTTATTTAGAAGAACTTTTTAAAGCCTTAAGTGTGGCAAATTTAGCCATTAGTAAATACGAACCTTGGAATTTAATCAAAGAAAACAAACACGAACAAGCTAATGCTTTAGTAGCACTTTGTGCAAATATTTTAGCCAAAACAAGCCTTTTATTAAGCCCTACTCTACCAAAGTCCTCTCAAAAGGTGGCCTTAGCTTTAAATTTTGAAATTTCATCTACAAATTATGCAAAAATGATACTTGATAATAAACTTTTAGATTTTAAAGCAAATCCTTGCGAAGCTTTATTTCCAAAAGTAGAAAAAGCTCTTTTAAAACAAGAAATTAAAGAAGAACCTAAAAAAGAAGAAAGTCCTAAAATAAAAATCGATGATTTTGCAAAAATTGAAATCAAAGTTGCCAAGGTGCTTGATTGTCAAAATATAGAAGGGAGTGAAAAACTTTTGAAATTTCAACTCGAACTTGACGATAAAGAAATCCGTCAAGTACTCTCAGGCATAGCAAAATACTATAAAGCCAGTGATTTAATCGGTAAACAAGTTTGCATTATAAGCAATCTTAAAAAAGCTAAAATTTTTGGACATGAAAGCGATGGTATGATACTTTCTGCAAAAAGCGGAGATAAACTTGTTTTAATCACCCCTGAACAACTTGTACAAAACGGTTCTTTAGTGGGTTAAAATATGCAAATTAGCAATTTAGGCGAACTTTTAAACGCGACACTCATTCATGAAGGTAGCGTTTTAAGCGTGGAAGGTTTTGCCATAAATTTAAATGAACTTAAAGCAGGCTTTGCCTTCTTTAATAACGATAAAAAAGAAATTACCCAAGCTGTAAAAAAAGGCGCTTATGCTATAATTACAGAAAATGACATTACTATTGAAGATAAAGACATTTTTTACTTTAGAGTAGAAAATCTAGAACAAGCTCTTGTAAGATTTTTACGCTTTTTTTGCGAAGATAAAGAATGTGAATTTTTGCTTTTTAAATCTTACGAACTAAGTCTTTGCAAGGCTTTTTATTTTAACATTTTAAAAGGAAATATTTTTGCTGATTTTGAAAAACTAATCAAAGCAAAAAAGGGTGAAATTTTTTGCTACTGTGAAGAAAATTACTTAAATAAACTTTGTGCCTATTCTCATAGTCTAAAAGATGCTAATTTTACCTTATTATCGCGATCTAGCTTCTTTTTTACAACTTTGATTTGTGAAAATTTATATTTTAAAAATCTTAATTTGCCTTTTTTTTACGCAAATAGTTTTGCAAAAATTATTTCTTTTTTAAAAGAAAAAAATCAAAAAATAATATTTGACTTTAATAAGATTGATGATTTTAAAATTTATTTTATTGATGATAAATTTGAAATCACTCCTTTTGGTTCAAGCTCTCAAGCGTTTATTGTAAGCAACAACCAAAATACCTTTGAATTCTGGAAAGAAAAATTTAAAAACATAAAAGACTTTAAAATTGCTTCTAAAAATTCTTTATTTTGCGATTTTTCCTATAATCAGCTTTCAGATTTAAGAAAATTAAAAAATTTTAAATATTGTTTAATTCTTGAAAATTATGATATTTTTGAACAAGAATTTGAAAACAAAGAAAATCAAACCCCAAGCTTATTTTAAATTCACTCCTTCATTTTCAAGCAAAAATCTTTTTATTTCAAGCCCTCCATTATATCCTCCTATACCATTGCTTGCAATAACTCTATGACAAGGTATAAAAATAGGAATTTGATTTTTAGAATTTGCATTTCCAACAGCTCTAAAAGCTTTTGGATAATTAATTTTTTCTGCTATATCTTTATAAGTAGCTATTTTGCCATAAGGAATTTCCATTAAAGCCTTATAAACCTTTGATTCAAAATCCGTACCTTGTATCAAAACAGGAATGCTAAATTTTCTAAGCTTATGAGTAAAATATAAATCAAGTTCATATTTTGCTAAGTCAAGCAAACTACAATTTTTTTCTGATCTTTTATTATCACAAAAATCGACTCTAGTTAAAAATTTTCCATCACTATGTAAAGATAGGTAACATAAAGGCATTTTATAATAAACTTTAAACATTTTTTATCCTTCAAAGAGCTACAATTATAATAAAAAATATTTAAGGAGTAGAAAATGTCTTTTATACAAGAATACAATAAACTTGTTGAAGAAAGAGCCGCTTTGGGTATACCACCCCTTCCTTTAAATGCAAATCAAACTAGAGAACTTTGTAAATTACTTGAAAATGAAAATAATGAAGAGCTTGCAAATCTTTTAGAAAATAGAGTAAATCCTGGTGTTGATGATGCAGCTTTAGTAAAATGTGAATTTTTAGATTCCATACTTAAAGGCAAAATCAGTGCTCCAAATATAGACAAAAAAAGAGCCTTAAGAATGCTTGGAACTATGCTAGGCGGATATAATGTTAAAGTTTTAATCGATGCCTTAAAAGATGAAAACATAGCCAAAGATGCTGCAGAAGTGTTGAAAAATATTATTTTTGTACATGATAATTTCCATACCATAGCTGAACTTAGCAAAAACAATCCACACGCTAAGGAAGTTTTACAAAGCTGGGCAAATGCGGACTGGTTTAATAAAAAAGAAAAACTACCACAAGTGATTAAATGTATAGTTTTTAAAGTAGCAGGGGAAACAAATACCGATGATCTAAGCCCTGCAGGAGATGCTTTTACAAGAAGCGATATTCCTTTACATGCAAATGCCATGCTAAAGGTAAGACAAACAGGATCCTTAGAAAAAATCAAAGAGCTTAAAAAAAGCGGTCGCGAAGTGGTTTATGTAGGTGATGTTGTAGGAACAGGTTCAAGTAGAAAATCGGCAATAAATTCCATACAATGGCACTTAGGAAAAGAAATAGAAGGTGTGCCAAACAAGCACAGCGGTGGTATAGTAATGGGTTCAACCATAGCACCGATTTTCTTTAACACTGCTCAAGATAGCGGGGCTTTACCTATCATCTGTGATGTAACAAACTTAGAAATGGGCGATGAGTTTGAAATTCATCCTTATGATGGAAAAATCATAAAAAATGGCTCTGCAATCGCAGAATTTACACTCAGTCCAAACACTCTCTTAGATGAAGTTAGAGCAGGAGGAAGAATCCCACTTATCATAGGTCGTGGGCTTTGTACTAAGGCTAGAGAATTTTTAGGAATGGAAAGCGAAAATATCTTTACCAAACCTGAACAACCTAAATCTTCAAGCGGTGGTTATACCTTGGCTCAAAAAATGCTAGGTCGTGCCTGTGGAGTTGAAGGTGTGCGTCCAGGTATGTATATAGAACCTATAACTTTAACCGTAGGCTCTCAAGATACCACAGGTCCTATGACTAGAGATGAAATTAAAGAACTTGCAAGCCTAGGTTTTAATGCAGACTTTGTTATGCAAAGCTTTTGCCATACAGCTGCGTATCCAAAAGTAAGCGATTCAAATTTACATAAAACCTTGCCCAATTTCATGACAAGTCGTGGTGGGGTAAGTTTAAAACCAGGTGATGGAGTTATCCACTCTTGGCTTAATCGTTTTGTATTGCCAGATACCGTAGGAACGGGTGGGGATTCTCACACACGCTTTCCTATAGGAATTTCTTTCCCTGCAGGAAGCGGACTTGTAGCTTTTGCTGCAGTTACTGGTTCTATGCCTTTAAATGTCCCTGAAAGTGTTTTAGTACGTTTTAGTGGAGAATTACAAGCCGGAGTTACCCTAAGAGATTTGGTTAATGCTATACCTTATTATGCAATCAAACAAGGACAACTTACCGTTGAAAAGAAAAATAAGAAAAATATTTTTGCAGGAAAAATTTTAGAAATAGAAGGCTTGCCAAACTTAAAAGTCGAACAAGCTTTTGAACTTAGTGATGCAAGTGCTGAAAGATCTGCAGCTGCTTGTAGTGTAGATTTAAGCATAGAAAGTGTAAGCGAATATATCAAATCCAATATTTCTTTAATTGAAGCTATGATAGAAGCAGGATATGAGAATAAAGCTACCCTTGCTAGAAGGGCTGAAAAAATGAGAGAATGGCTTAAAAACCCTACTCTTTTAAGAGCAGATAAAGATGCAAAATACGCTTATATTATAGATATTAATCTTAATGACATTAAAGAGCCAATCCTAGCTTGTCCAAATGACCCTGATGATGTGGCAACCTTAAGCGAAATTTTAGCCGATAATAAGCGTCCAAAAAATATAGATGAAGTTTTTGTAGGTTCTTGTATGACAAACATAGGACATTATAGAGCTTTGGGAGAAATTTTAAAAGATAAAGGCATACTTAAAACCAGACTTTGGGTAGTGCCTCCAACAAAAATGGATAAAGCACAACTTATTAATGAAGGTTATTACAGCATCTTTGGCGCAGCAGGTGCTAGAATAGAAGTTCCTGGTTGTTCTTTGTGTATGGGTAATCAAGCTAGAGTAAATGATGGAGCTGTAGTTTTCTCAACTTCTACAAGAAATTTTGACAACCGTATGGGAATGGGTGCTAAAGTATATTTAGGCAGTGCAGAACTTGCGGCAGTTTGTGCGATTTTGGGTAAAATTCCAAGCAAGGAAGAATACTTACAAATTGTTAGCGAAAAACTAAGTGATGAGCATAAGGCAAATATCTATAGATATTTAAATTTTAATGAGATTGAAAATTTCAAACTTGAAAATTAATTCAAATTTAATACTTATTTGGATTAAATAACAAAATTAAAATTTTCAAAGGAAAAATATTGAAGTTATTATTCGCTTCCTTTTGTTGTTTTGCAAGTTTAATGGCTAGTGATGCCATTAACTGCGACAACATTAAAAATAATAAAACATTGCTAAATGAAAGTTCAAATTTAGATTATTTAAATATAGCTTCAAGCTGTAAAGAATCTTTAAAAAATCAAGATTTTACAAAAAAACTCTATGCAATTTCCAATGAAATTCGCGGAAGCAATAGCTCTTGTAATGGTGTGGCTTATTTGCCAAAATTACAACAATTTGATTTTTTATTATTAAAAATAGCTATCGATCCCATCGCTTATCAAAAAACTTTAGATACACCCGAAAATTTAGAAAAAAAATATGATATTTTAAAATCTTATTTTAGATATTGGGCATATCAAAGTATAGGAAATTTTAGACTTTACAAAGCTTTTTGGAAAGAATACAATAACGCTATAGAACCTTTAGAAAAGTATTTTGAAAGTAATTTTAATTTTGATAAAGGTAGTAATATTTACTATACTAGCAATGCCTTAAACGAATTTTTAAATTGGGCTGTTGGTGAAACAAAAATTTACAAAGACATTAGTCCTTTAGCAAAAATCATGTCAAATAAAAATTATTCGGTATCTTATATACAAGATTTTATTTTTTCAAATAATCCAAGCCAAGATGATCTTACTATAGCCTTGCAAGCAGCGCTTCTAAATCAAAGAGAAAAAGAAATTTTAGAACTTTTGATTCGTTTTGGTGCTAGGATTGACGAAGGTTATGAAAGTGCTATTTTTTACGCATTGGAAAATTATGAAAATACAAACTTTTTAATCCAAAATGGAGCAAATGTTAATCAAGCCAATGCCTTTGGTAAAACCCCGCTTTTTTATGCCATAGAGTTTAATCGTCTTGATATCATAAAACTACTTCTTGATAATGGAGCAAATGTTAATCAAAAATATATTAATAACAATGAAAAATTAGCATTAAGTGCGAACATAGGTTCAAATACGCCTTATTTTATTACATTTTGCGCTCTAGAGCACACTTCAAAAAATGTTTTAATGCATGCTGCAGCCTATGGAAATGTTGAAATTTTAAAACTTCTTATTTCAAAAGGAGCAAATTTTAACGCTGTTGATGATCTTGGTTTTAATGCACTTGACTTTGCGCTAGCAGCAGGTAAAAAAGAAAATGCTGATTATCTAAAAAGCTTGGGTTTAAAAGCAAACGAAAATCTATTTTACGAAGGTAGTTTAGAATGAAAACCGCATTTATTACAGGAGCTAGTTCAGGTTTTGGTAGAGCTTGCGTTGAAGCTTTTATACAAGAAGGCTACAAAGTAATCGCCCTTGCTAGACGCAAAGAGCGTCTAGAAGAGCTAAAAAATGCTTACAAAGATAAGATTTACACCCTTTGCATAGATGTAAGAAATCAAAAAGAAATCTTTGAAGCTATTGAAAATTTACCTAAAGAATTTCAAGAAATTGATGTGCTTTTTAATAATGCAGGCTTGGCTTTAGGAGTAGATGAATTTGATAAATTAAACCTTGAAGATATTAACACTATGGTAGATACAAACATCAAAGGATTTTTATATGTTGCAAAAGCTGTTATTCCTATACTTCGCAAACAAAAAAATGCTTATATTTTTAACTTAGGTTCGGTTGCGGGACGCAATCCTTATTTTGGAGGCAATGTGTATTGTGGAACCAAAGCCTTTGTAGGACAATTTTCATTGGCCTTAAGAAATGATCTTAGAGGAAGCAATATCAAAGTAACAAACATTGCTCCAGGACTTTGCAAAACTGAATTTAGTGAAGTGCGTTTTAAAGGAGATATCCAAAAAGCTGATGCAGTGTATGAAAATACGCAATTTATCAGTGCTAATGATATTGCCAAAGTGGTAATGTCTATCATTAACCTACCAAGCCATATTAATGTTAATGAAATCGAGCTTATGCCGGTAACACAAACTTGGAATGGATTTTATATAGAAAGAGATGAATGAATAAATTTTTAGTTTCATTGTTTTTACCTTTAGTTGCATTTGCAAACTCCTCAGAAGCAGCTGCAAATGCTAATTTATTTGGAGCTTTTACGCTTATACCACCTTTAGTTGCTATTGCTTTAGCCTTTATCACAAAAGATGTTATTTTATCGCTCTTTACTGGAGTTTTAAGTGGAACTTTTCTACTTAGCCTTTCTGCAAATATTTTTAAAGCACAACATTTAACTTTTGTAAATTATTACAATACTACAGTAGAATCTTTTTCAAAAATTATTTCCTATATCTTAGGTTCAACTTCAGATCCAGTAAATGCAGGAATCATTTTACAAATTCTTTGTATAGGTGGTCTTGTGGCACTTATCACAAAAATGGGAGGTGCAAAAGCTGTAGCATTAAAATTTGCCAAAAGAGCCAAATCAGCTGTATCAGCTCAAGTTAACACTTGGTTTTTAGGGCTTTTAATATTTTTTGATGACTATGCTAATTTACTAATCGTAGGTCCAATTATGCGTCCTTTGGCAGATAAATTTAAAATTTCTCGTGAAAAATTTGCCTTTATTATCGACTCTACCGCAGCTCCTGTGGCAGGAATAGCTGTAATTTCTACTTGGATAGGCTTAGAAGTTTCTTTAATTAAAACCGCTTATGAACACATAGGCATTAGCAATATTAGTGCTTTTGGAATTTTTGTTGAAACCATACCTTATCGTTTTTATAATATCTTCATGCTTTTTTTTGTAGTCATGACTGCAATCATGGGGCGTGAGTTTGGTTCTATGTACAAGGCTGAAGTGCGTGCAAGAACCACAGGACAAATTGCTCCTCTACCTAAATCAGGCACACTAGATACTACTGAATTAGAAGATCAGTTTTTAGCACCAAAAGAAGGTATTAAAATTCGTGCTTTTGATGCTATTGTTCCTATTTTTACTTTAATCATTTTAGCTATATTAGGATTTTATTTTAATGGACTTAGCACTTTAGAAGGCGAAGAACTTGCAAAAGCAAGTGCCAATCCTTTGTCTTTTGAAACTTTTAGGGCTGCTTTTGGAAATGCTGATTCTTCTGTGGTGTTATTCCAAGCTGCTTTGTTTGCTGCTATTGTAGCGATTTTTATCGGGGTGCGTCGTAAAATTTTCAATCTTAAAGAAGCGGTAGAAACTTGGATATATGGCTGGAAAACCATGATTTTTACCATAGTATTGCTTTTATTTGCTTGGTCGCTTTCAAGTATAGTAAAAGATCTAGGAACTTCTTTATTTATCACTAGTTTGCTTGCAGATAAATTGCCTGAGTTTATTTTGCCTGCTACTATTTTTGCTTTTGCTTCAGCCATTTCTTTTGCCATAGGAACAAGCTATGGAACTATGGGGATTTTAATGCCTTTGGCTGTGCCTTTAGCTCATGAAATCGCCAAAATCAATGGTATGGATGCAAATGCTATGCATCATTATATGGTTATTAATATAAGCTGCGTTTTAACAGGTGCGATTTTTGGAAACCATTGCTCACCAATTTCAGATAATGTAATCCTTTCATCTATGAGTGCAAAATGCGATCATATGGAGCATGTAAGAACACAAATTCCTTATGCTTTATTTATCTGTGGCATTTCTTTAATCGCTGGATATATTCCTGTATCTTTAGGACTTAGCGTTTGGTTTGTCTTGCCTTTAAATTTCATACTTATTGCACTTTTACTAAGACTCATCGGAAAGAAAGTTCCATGAGTCTTGAAAATTTTGGAAATTTTCTTACTTTAGATGAAAAGCATTCTTTCATAAAAAAATATTTTAAAGAATTTTATACAAAAGATTTTAAACTTTTTGCTTCAAAAGATAAGCATTATCGTACAAGAGCTGAACTTTCATTTTATCATGACGATACGCTTTTTTATGCGATGTTTGATCCAAAAAACAAAAAAAAGTACATTATAGAATATTTAGATTTTGCTGATGAAAAAATTTGTACTTTTATGCCAAAACTTCTAGAATACTTGCGTCAAGATAATAAATTAAAAGAAAAACTTTTTGGCGTGGAGTTTTTAACCACAAAGCAAGAACTTAGCGTAACTTTACTCTATCATAAAAATATAGAAGATATAAAGTCAAATTTAGAAAATTTAAGCAATATTCTTCATATCAACCTTATAGCAAGAAGTAAAGGCAAAAAGCTTATTTTTAAAACAGAAAATCTAAGACAAACTTTAAATATTCAAGGTAGAAAAATATTTTATGAATTTAACAACGATTGTTTTATTCAACCTAACACTACTATAAATGAAAAAATGATTACTTGGGTGTGTGAAATTTTAAACACTCAAAAAAGAATGGATTTACTTGAGCTTTACTGTGGATATGGAAATTTTACTTTAGCTTTAGCACCATTCTTTTTTAAAGTTTTAGCCACTGAAATTTCAAAAAGCAATATTAATTTTGCTTTAAAAAATTGCGAGCTTAACAATACAACAAATATCCACTTTGCAAGACTTTCAAGCGAAGAATTAAGTCTTGCTATCAAAAAAGAAAGAGAATTTTTTCGTTTAAAAGATATTCGATTAGATGATTTTAATTTCTCTCATGTTTTAGTTGATCCACCCCGTGCAGGACTTGATAAAAGCGTAATTGACTTAATAAAAAAATATGAAAATATTATTTATATTTCTTGCAATCCTATCACTTTAAAAGAAAATTTAAAAGAATTAAGCCTAACACATAGAGTGGAAGAGTTTGCTCTGTTTGATCAATTTGTCAATACTCCACATCTTGAATGTGGAGTATTTCTTAGCAAGGTATAAAAAAATAATTCATTAATTTAGCCAGTATTACTATCGCGATACAAAGCACAAATACAAAAGGGTGGATAAAAACACCGAGTGGATTTTTCTTCTTTAATATAAAATGACAAAATAAAGAAAAAACAACTAAAGATAAAATTCCAAAAGCCAAAATAATTTTTACAGCAAAAAGTAAATTTAAAGGTTTAAAATGAAAACCTGCCAAAGCACCTCCGCTTAAAAAAAGCAAAAGAACCACAAAAGGCATTATTTTAACCCCAGTAGCACTAAAAAGACTTTTGTCAAAATTAGGATTTTTCTTTTTAACTACACCCAAAACAAATACATCAACAAACAAATAACCTATAAACAAAATAGCACAAAGAAGATGGATTGTTAAAGTATATGGATAAAATTCTTCCATTTTTCCCTCCTTATTAAACTTCGGAATTTGCTATATTATAACACTTTTTTCATTTTTTAAATTCACTTTAGTTAATTTTTTAATCATTTAAGATAAAATACCAAAACAAAGGTTAACAATGAATGAAAAAGAAACTATCTCTTATATTATAAATACAAGTAAAAATATTGCCATATTTGCTTTAAGTCCAGATAAGACAAAAGCTTCTTATAGGGTAGCAGAATTTTTACAAAGAAAAAATTATAAAATTTTTCCTATTTATCCTAAAGAAGAGTTTATTTTAAATGAAAAAGTTTATAGAAATTTAGATCAAATAGAAGAAAAAATCGATACACTTATACTTTTTAGAAAAGGCGAAGTGGCACTAGAAATTCTTCCTAAGCTTGTTGAAAAAAATATTAAAAACCTATGGCTTCAACTTGGTATTAGTAATGAAACAGCCAAAGAAGAATGTAAAAAATTAGATATAAATTTTATACAAAATCGTTGCATTATGCTAGAATATCCGTATTTTAAAACAAAGGAAAAATAGTGTTAGAACTTAATAAAATTTACAAAGCAAAACAACAAATTTCAGAGTTTGTAAACAAAACTCCTTTCATATACTCTTCTTTTTTAAGTGATATTTGTCAAAGTGAGATTTATCTTAAAAATGAAAATTTACAAATTACAGGTGCTTATAAAATTCGTGGAGCTTATAATAAAATAGCCAATCTTAGCGCTGAACAAAAACAATACGGAGTCATTGCGGCAAGTGCAGGAAACCATGCTCAAGGCGTGGCCATTAGTGCAAAAAAATTTGGCATTAAAGCAGTTATTGTAATGCCAGAATCCACTCCGCTCTTAAAAGTTTCTGCTACAAAAGCCTTAGGAGCAGAGGTGATACTCAAAGGGGACAATTTTGATGAAGCTTATGTCTTTGCAACCTCTTATGCTAAAGAAAATAATCTTAGTTTTATCCATCCTTTTGAAGATGAATTTGTAATGGCAGGACAAGGAACTTTGATGCTTGAAATGCTTGATGAAATAAGCGATCTTGATATGATTATCGCACCTGTTGGAGGTGGAGGACTTATAAGTGGTATCGCAAGTGCAGCTAAACAAATCAATCCAAACATTAAAATCATCGGAGTTGGAGCCAAAGGAGCTCCTGCAATGTATGAAAGTTTTCATGCCAAAAAAATCAAAAATGCAAAAAGCGTACGCACTATAGCCGATGGTATTGCTGTGCGTGATGCAAATCCTATTAATTTTAATATTATTTTAGAATGCGTAGATGATTTTATCCAAGTTGATGATGAAGAAATCGCTAATGCGGTATTGTTTTTACTTGAAAAACATAAAATCATAGTTGAAGGTGCAGGAGCTGCGAGTGTAGCCACCCTACTTCATCAAAAAATAAATACACAAAATCATAAAAAAATTGGCGTAGTTTTAAGCGGAGGCAATATCGATGCACAAATGCTAAATATCATCATAGAAAAAGGTTTATTTAAATCCTACAGAAAAATGCAAATTCATGTTACTTTAATAGATAAACCTGGGGCATTATTACACCTTACAGACAGCTTAAAAATAGCCAATGCAAATATAGTAAAAATCGACTATGATAGATTTTCCACCAAGCTTGATTATGGCGATGCGATGATTTCAATTACCCTAGAAACCAAAGGTAAAGAACATCAAGAAGAAATAAGAAAAATTTTAACCCAAAAGGCCTTTAATTTCTATGAAAGTTTTTAATAACATATACGGCTTAAATAAAGCCCATTTGGCGGTGCTAAAAAGTGATTGTATTGCTTTTTGGCCTCAATCTGTTCTTTGAGTTCTTTTTCACTCATTTTTCCTTCTAAAACCTTTAAAACACTTGCTACACTTAATCTAATTTGCCCTCTTAAAAAACCATTAGCTTTAAAATGAAAAATGCTAAAATCTTTATAAGCATAAGCTCTAGCAATAAAAATTTCTCTTAAAGTCGTTTTATTATCTCCTCCACTTTTGCAAAAAAACTTTAAATCCTTTTTTCCCACAAAAAAACCCAAAAGCTCGTTAGCCTTATCTAAGTCAAATTTAGGATAAAAATGCACATAAGAAGCCATAAAAGGACTATAAGAAGAGTGAGAAAATATATAGCGGTATTCTCTACTTTTTACATCAAATCTTACTTCAAAATCATCTTTTACTTTTTCAATTTTTTTGATATGGATAAAAGGATGGGAAAATTTATTAAGCTGTTTTTGAAGATATTCTAAATTTGTAAAATAATCTCCACACTCCACACTAGCTACAGCATAGCTTGCATGTACTCCTTTATCTGTACGAGAAGCCATCAAAAGAGGTGAAAAAATACCCAAATGCGATAAGGCCCCACTTAAAGCATCTTGAACACCTTTTTTATGAGGCTGAGTAGCAGAACCTAAAAAAGCAGTGCCATCATAAGAAAATATAATTTTTATTTTCATCAATAACGACTCAAAATCATTTTCTTAAAACAATAAGCCGAAACAAATAAACTTAAAGAAAAAATTCCAAGGCAAGCCAAAATTGGAGGTTGAGAAAAAGAACTTAAAAGTCCAAAATATATAGCAATCACTCCAAACATACCTAAATACACATAGCCTTTTTCATAACGATAAGTAACCAAACCAAAACAAAGCGCAAAAAGCGTACTAGCAAGTGGAAACAAGGCTATAGTTGTATAAATCACAAATTCTCTTGCTCTTTGTGGATTTTCGTTTAAATCATTCCAGTATTCATAAAATTTCTTTGTTTGAAGATTGTCTGTATTAAACTGAGTATTTACTACTAAAGTGTCAAATTCTCCACTAAAAATACTTTGACCTTGCTCAAAATTATACATTTTGCCTTGATTCAAGCTAAAAGCAAAGCTATCATCTTTTCTTTGCACATGCGCTTCTTTGGCTATGATAAGTTGTTCTTTATCATCTGCTTTATGTTTAGGGCGATACATAATTATGTTTTCATACTTATCACTATCTTGTTTTTCTATAAAAATCATCCAGTCTAAAAATTTTTGTCCAAATTCTCCTGTTTTGTAGTTAAATTTCACTTGAGTGCTTTTATAGTTTACAAAGTTATCCTGAAGTTCAAATACTATAGGTATCATTACCAAAGCCACAACAAGCATAAAAGCACTAATCAAGCTTGCAATTTTAAGGAAAAATTTTGCCAAAATCATTGGTGAAAATCCCAAAGTAAAAAGTACTATGCTTTCATTTTCCTTAGAAAGCCTAAACAAAGCCAAAGTTAAAGAAATAAAAAAAGATATAGGCAAGGTAAAAATTAAAATTCTAGGCAACATAAACCCATAAAGCTTTAAAAGATCCAAAAAACTAATCTCTATGCTTGAAGTAAGTTTTGCAAGTTGAATAAAAAACACCATAGATACAATAGCAAAAAGTACGAAAAATATAGACAAATTCGTACTTAAAAATTGATTTAAAACATATCTTAAACTAAGCTTCATTAGAATAATCCTAAGTTTTTATAAAATAAAACTGCCACAAAAGCGATATTTAAAAAGGGTATCATAGCAAGTTCTTGCTCTTTTATTGCTTTAATTCTAAAAAAAATAAAAAAAGGCAAAGTCAAAATAGAAGCTATAAATAATACTAAAAATCCATACTCAAAACCTAAAATTCCACCTATACAAGACATAATAATAATATCAGCATCACCCAAATTTTCTAAAATTTCATCTTTTTTTTGGAAATTCATTAGAAAAAAAACCAAACTTTTTAATAAAAAAACAAATCCTCCAAAACTAAAAGCATTTAGTAAAAAACCTCCACTAAACTCTTTAAAAATCAAAAAATGTAAAATTTCACTCTCCCTAAAGGCGTAAAAAAAAGCAAATAAAAAAGCACTCCAAAGTAAAATTTGTGGTACGGCTTTGAGTTTAATATCAATTAAAGAAAGTAAGAAAAGATTAAATAAAAATAGAGATAAAAATAAAAAATCATAAAAATTTTGACTTAAAGAATAAACCAAAATAAGCAAAATTGCGCCTAAAATTTCATTGATTAACAAAGAAATAGACAAATGACATTTACAAGTTTGACATTTTGCCTTTAAAAAAATATAAGAAAAAATAGGAATAATTTCATAGTATTTTAATTTTGTATCACAAGAAAAACAAAAAGAGCGCGAGATAAAAAAGGGCTTTTTTTCAATTATCCTACTTGCCAAACTTGCGCAAAAAGAACCCAAACAAGCCCCTAGAATTATTATGAAAAATATCATTTTCCAAAAGTTCTTTCTCTATTTCTAAATTCTTTAATAATCCTTTTAAATTCTCTCTTGGTAAGAGATGGAAATAAAGTTTCACTAAAATAAATTTCAGCATATGAACACTGCCAAAGTAAGAAATTTGAAAGTCTTTTAGCATTTCCAACGCGAAGCATCAAATCCACATCTAAAGGTAAATCTAAATTTTGCGTTAAATTTTCTTCATTTAGCTCAAGTTTTTTTTCAATCACACGCTTAGCAGCTCTTATAATCTCATCTCTTGCACCATAACTTATAGCCAAATTAACACAAAGTGCGTCACAATGCTTTGTTTTTTCTTCAACTAAGGTAATTTTTTCTCTTACTTTATCTTCCAAGCGCGATAAATCACCTATAGCTCTTAAACGCACATTATTTTTTTCAAATTTTTCTAAAGCTTCATCTAAACAACGATCTAAAAGTTCAAAGATAAAATCAATTTCATCTTTAGGACGCTTCCAATTTTCCGTACTAAAAGCAAAAAGGCTTAAATTTGAAATATTTTCTTCCATGCAAACTTCCATCAATTTTTGCATAGTTTTGACTCCTTGGGAATATCCAAGCTTTGCCAAAAAACCCTTAGCTCTAGCCCAGCGCCTATTGCCATCCATAACAACAGCAAGATGTTTTAATTCATTCATTTTTCATCCTTTAAAATCAAAAAGCCTTTTGAAAACAAACAAAGGTTCAATCTTGTTTTCTTGCGATACATTAAAATCTAAATGTTCGTTTAAAAATTTTTGCACCTTGGCAAAAGGTGTAAAAACACTAATGCCTTGCGAGTCTATTAAAATTTTTAAAGCTCCAAAAACACTAAAATATAAGTAAATTTCTAAATATTTTGCTCTTTTACGCATTTGAAACAAGCAAGATTTATTTTCAAAGTTAAAAGGAATATGATAAATATTTTCAAAACTTGCAAAAAGCATTTCTTTTAATATCTGATAACGCTCTATATCTTTACAATCTAAAAGATTTTGTATAATGAATTTTTTATAAGAAATTTTATCCTCTAACATAGCGATTATCAAAGCCAATCCCTCTTCAAAAGGTTTAAAATTAGGACGCTTTGAAAGATGTTTAAATTGTATAACTCCACCATTTTGCATATAAAGTTCAGCTAAATATTCAGCACCAATTTCAAGCTCTATCATGCTTTTGGTTTGAATCTTTTTATGATTTAATAAAAGCGTATAATGTCCATAACCTGATTTAGCTAAAACTTTCATTTGTATAGGTAAGGTAGAATTAATCATACTCATAATTTTTCACACCATTTTACTAATTCAAATGCCAATTTTTCTTTGCTTTGCAAAGTGCTTTTATTTTCATTGTTTAAAGTGATAAAATAAAGCTCATTTTGATCGCTTCCAAAATAATTTTTTTGATCAATGATATTAAGACAAACCATATCAAGTTGCTTATCTTTTAAAGATTTTTTCGCATTTTCTAAGGCATTTTGAGAATCAAATTCCATCTTAAAACCTATCTTTTTGCCTTGAAATTTGCAAGTTTTAAGCAAATCTTCATTTAAAGATAGATGCAAATTTAAACCCTGCAAATGCTCATTTTTTTTAATTTTCCCTTTTACACTTTGAGGGATAAAATCACTCACCGCAGCCGTCATAATCAAAAAGTCATGATTTAAATTTTTATCCAAAAGCTCCTTTAGATCCTTAGAACTTTCAAATTTGCAAAGCTCATAAGGCGTATCAAATTCCACAGAGCTTAAAAGTTTTACCCTAGCTCCTAAAAAATAAAAAGCGTCAGCTATGGCCTTTGCCATTTTTCCACTTGAAAAATTACTCACACAACGCACATCATCGATCTTTTCTTTTGTGCCGCCACCTGTGATAACTACACTTTTATCGCACCAAAACTTTTCTTTTAAAAGCTCTCTTTTGGTGATATTAAAAATATCCTTAACTTCAGCTAAGGCTCCTACGCCTTCATCTTTACAAGCTAAAACTTTACAAATAGGCTCTATAATCAAAGCTTTATTTTCTTTAAGTATCTTTAAAGAATTTCGCGTGCTAAAATGATGAAACATATTTGTATTTGCCGCAGGAGCTATGATAAGAGGTTTATTTGCTGCGATTAAGGTTTGGATAAAAAGATTATCCGCTATACCAAAAGCAAGTTTATTGATAGAATTAACACTTGCAGGGGCAAACAAAACAAGGTCTACATCCTTGCTAAAAGCTATGTGATTGTTTGAATTTTGCCAACTTTCATTTTCCTCACATAAAACTTCATCAACCAAGGCTTCAAAACTCATTTTGCTAGCAAATTTTAACAAACCATTAGAAAGCAAAACTTTTGCCCTAAAGCCTTCTTTTTTAAACAAAGAAATAAGCTCATAAGATTTATAAAAAGCTATACTACCGCTAATGGCTAAAAGTATGGTTTTCATTTTTGAAATTTCTTATAATAATAATCTTTTATCATTTTATGCCCTGCTCTATTGATAAACAAAGCACCCTTTTCTACATTGACACTTACTGTGCTTCCTGCTGCTATGATCACTTCATCTTCGATTTTTACAGGTGCGATAAATTGCGTATCCGAACCTACAAAAACATTTTTTCCTATGATGGTTTTATGCTTTTTTACCCCATCATAATTACAAGTGATAGTCCCACAGCCTATATTGGTTCCACTATCTATCTCACAATCTCCTAAATAGCTCAAATGCCCTGCTTTTACGGTATTTAACTTTGCATTTTTGCATTCTACAAAATTTCCTATATGAGTGTTTTTTAACTCACAATTTCGACGCAAATGTGCCAAAGGCCCTACATCGCTATTTTCTACGATGGAATTTTCTATCACGCTTGAACTTTTAATGATAGAGTTTATAATCTTACTTTTGCCCTCTATCCTTACATTTTCATATACTTCACATTCACCTACAAATTCAACATCTGCACCTATAAAAGTGCTTTGCGGTAAATGAAAAATCACACCCTGTTGCATCCAGTATTTTTTAATTTTTTCTTGCATGAAATTTTCAGCTATACTGAGTTCAAATTTATCATTAATCCCCATAAATTCATCTTCATCTACAAAAACCGCTTTAATCATCACATCTTTTTCTTTTGCTAGTTTTACAATGTCGGTTAAATAATACTCTTTTGCCGCATTATTGTTATCAATCAAAGGTAAAAGCTCTTTTAAAAGCCTCGAGTCAATCACATAAACTCCAGCATTGCAAGTATTTATCTCTTTTTCTTGTGTATTTGCATCTTTAAATTCAACAATTTTTTCAACGCTATCGTTTTTTATCACCACTCTGCCATAACTTTTAGGATCTCTTGCTTTAAAAACTGCTAGATTTAATTTTGTATTATTACTCAACAAAGCTTCCAAACTTGTTTGCTCAACCAAAGGCATATCGCCATAAAGAATCAACACTCTTTCATTTTTAGGCTCAAACCCCCTTAAAGCTCCCGCAGTTCCTGGATAATTTTGCAAGTCTTGCTCTAAAATTTGTGTTTTTGGAAAATATTCTAAAATTTCTTTTTCAACGCGTTCTTTTTGATGCGATAAAACTACGCTTACATCATCACTTAAAGCAAAAGCCTTTTTTAAAATGTGTAAAATCATACTTTTTTGACAAAGCTCTTGCAAAACCTTTGGCTTTTGTGATTTCATTCTAGTGCCTAATCCTGCCGCTAAAATCAAAATAGAAGTTTTCATTTTTTACCTTTGTTATTAAGAAGTCTAAAAGACTATTTTAGCAGTTTAAAGTTAAAATCCTAATACCCTTAAACTAGTTTTTAGTCATCAAAAGATAAAATTTAAATTTCTTTAATAAAAAACAAAAAAAGGTTTTTAAATTTTGAAAAAAATATTATTATTTTTACTTTTAAGCATGAGCTTATTTGCTGCTGAAGCAACTATTCCTACAGTAAATTTAAGCTTAAGTGCACCCAATACACCTAATCAGCTTGTTACTACTTTAAATATAGTGATTGTTTTAACCATACTTGCGCTCGCTCCAAGTATAGTTTTTGTTATGACTTCTTTCTTGCGTCTTATTGTGGTATTTTCATTTTTGCGACAAGCTATGGGGACGCAAAGTATGCCACCTAACACTATTTTAGTAACCTTGGCTTTAATTTTAACTTTTTTTATCATGGAACCTGTAGCTACAAAATCCTATAATGAAGGTATAAAACCTTATTTAGCAGAAAAAATAGGCTATGAAGAGGCTTTTATAAAAGGAGCAAAGCCTTTTAAAGATTTTATGCTTAAAAATACTCGAGAAAAAGATTTAGCCCTTTTTTATCGCATACGCAATCTACCCAATCCCAAAACCATAGATGATGTTCCCCTTACGGTTTTAGTTCCTGCTTTTATGATTTCAGAGCTTAAAACCGCTTTTGAAATAGGGTTTTTAATCTACCTACCCTTTTTAGTCATAGATATGGTTGTAAGCTCAGTTTTAATGGCTATGGGTATGATGATGCTACCTCCTACTATGATCTCTTTACCTTTTAAACTCTTAATTTTTGTATTAGTGGATGGATGGAATTTGCTAGTGCAAAGGCTTGTGGAAAGCTTTGTAACCTAAGAAGGAAAATCCTTCTTAGAAAAAGAATTCTAAATTATTCTTTTTAAAAGTATCTTTAACATCTTTAAGATATTTCTCTCCTAAAGAATCAAAAAGCCCATCTTTTTTGCTTTCTGCAATAAATTCATCAAGCTCTTTTTTAAGTTCTGCATTGCCTTTTTGTACTGCTATACCCCAAAACTCAGGATTTTCTTGAAAAGGCGCTAAAATGGCTCTGGTTGTATCTTGATGTTTTTGCCAAGTCCGATAAATCGTAAGTTGATCATAAAAAAATCCATCAGCCTTGCCTTGAATCACTTCCAAAATAGCAGCATTTTCTTTATCAAATAAATTAATAGTTGCATTTTTTAAATTTTTAACCGCATATAAATGCCCTGTAGAACCACGCTTTAAAGCCAAAACTTTGCCCTTTTTATCTAAATCTTTGATATTTGTAATATCAGAGTTCGAAGGAGTTAAAATAGCCAAATTTGCCTTAGCATAAGGAATGCTAAAATCCACCACTTTCTTTCTCTCATCGGTAATTGTCATAGAGGACATAATAAGATCTATCTTGGCTGTTTTTAAAGCAGGTATTAAACCATCCCAAGCGATATTTTTTACTACAAGTTTATAGCCGTTTTTCTTTGCAAAAGCTTCTAAAAAATCCACGCTAATTCCACTTGCTTTGCCTGTTTTATCGCTCATTTCAAAAGGCGGATATCCAAGCTCCATTCCTACAACCAAATCTTTTGCACTCAAATTTAAAGCAAAAAAAGAGATAAAAATCAAAATAATTTTTTTCATAATTTCCTTTCAAAATTTTTTGTAAAAAAATTATACTAATTTTATCTTATTTTGTTATTAGCAATTTATTTCAAACTTAAAAAATTAATACTTCCTAAACCCTAGTTTGTCCTATAAGATTATTAAGTCTATCCATTATATTATTTACAAAAGAATTTATACTTTCATTACTTGCTTTCCAACCATTAGCTTTTGCTTGATGAAATTCTCTATCAAAAGAGATTCCACTGCCTACGTATACATTTTGCCATTTAACTCCTTTTTCCATTGCATAAATACCTGCATCAAGCCAGCCATCTTGTGCATAACCTTTTAACAAACTTGCAAAATCAACCTTACCTGTCATGATGTCATCTAGTGAAACATCGAAAGAAGGATTTGCTTTCATTTCTTGCTCAAGTTTTGCTTCACGAACTTTTGCTTCAGGACTAAAAACAACTTGATTTGGAGATGGAAAAGGCGGATAGGATTTTAAAAAACTCATAAATAAAGCTTCTTTAGAATAATTTCCATCTTCATTTTTTGGATAAACTGACATATCAGGATTGAAACCACCTTCTAGAGAAGTTTCTTCCATACTTTGAGGAGAAAAATCAAGTTTCATAAGGTTCATACCCAAATTCATAGTAGAATATTTAATCGCTTGTGCTTCGTGAAATTGTTCCGCATTAAATATATTTTTTACAATTTTTTCTTTGTTTTCATTACGACCATAATTTAGTCCTTTTGGTAATTGCTCTAAATCAGCTTCGCTAAAACTTGTTTTATCATTTGGAAATGCACTTATTACTTGATTAAAGCTATTATAATAGGATTTAACAATAGAAGCCATATCAAAACTATTATAATAATTACCACTAGTTTCATCAGCCATACCATGTTGATTAAATCTCTCTATCTCATCCAAAGTAGATTTATGTATCTTAAAATCTTCAGGTAATCCTGCGGCTTTGTTAAAATCACTTCCCATATAACCATCTTTATCTACACTATAACCATAGGCTGTATCAGTGCTTAAATCTGCTTGTTTATATTTTAGAGTATAAATAGAGTTTTTAAATTCACTTGATATATCATAATTAGGAGAACTTGTTTTAGTAGCATTATTAATACTAAGGTTAGTATTACTACTATTTAATATATTAGTAGAATTTGAATTATTGCTTAATGCATTGTTGTTACTTAATATTTCACTTCTTGCTAGAGTTTGTGAATTTTTACTTTCTATATCACTTAACTTGCTGGCATTTTGTTTTAAAAAAGCATTAGCAAAACTTATTTTAGAATTTTCTTTACTTTCTTTATTAGCTTTTGCTTGTGAAAGCATAGAACCATAGTTTGAGTTATCATTGATACTAAAGATACTCATATTAATTCCTTAATTTAGATTTTTCTGCCTTCAACCTAAATATATTAAAATAATATAAGCAAGATCTGTTCCGTTTTGGGGTGGAGTTATTTTTCTAAATAAATTTTTAAAGCCTTTTCATAGTCTTCTTTGGTATCAATCCCCATGCTTGTTGTTGAAATTTCAAGCATTTTGATTTTTTTACCATTTTCTATAGCTCTTAATTGCTCTAATTTTTCCGCTCTTTCAAGTGCAGAACTTAATAAAGAACAAAACTCTCTTAAAGCTTTTACACTATAAGCATAAATGCCTAAATGCCCTTTAAAACTTTCCTCGTAATTTTCTCTTTCATAAGGGATTTTAGCTCTTGAAAAATACAAAGCATATCCTTCTTTATCGCAAAGCACTTTAACCAAATTAGAATCCATAGCTTCTTCTTGAGTGATTTTTTTATAACAACTCGCCATAAAAGCTTTTTTATCCAAGCAAGAACTTGCAAATTCTTTAAATTTTAATAAATTTTCACATTCTATAAAAGGCTCATCAGCTTGGACATTGATAATAATCTCATCATCTTTTAAAGATAGTTTCTTACAAGCTTCATTAATCCTATCCGTACCGCTTTCATGATTTTTGCTTGTTAAAACTGCATTTAAACCATATTCTTTAGCGATACTTAAAACCTTTTCATCATCTAAAGCTATACAAACTTCATCCACACTACTTACCCTTCTTGCAGTAGCCACAAACATAGGCACTCCACCTACATCACATAAAATTTTCTCATGAAAACGACTTGATTTTAATCTTGCAGGGATAATAATCATTTTTGCATCCAATCTAAAATTTCTTTTTTTATATTTTTGGCTTCAAATACCTTTTCATCGCTATTTTTCAAGTCAAATAAAGCCAAAATTTCATCTTTAACTTGGACATTAAACTCTTTAGCTATAAATTTTAAATCTTCTTTTTCATTCTTAGAATCCCTATCGTATAAAGCTTTTATCATACTTGGAGTAAATTTTGTCCATTCTGCTGTAGAGGTAATAATGCTAGGTTTTAAAGGATCAAGCATTTTAAAACAAGTTGCGGTGTGCGGATCGATTAAAATCTTGCTTTGTTTGATAAATTGCATACATTCTTCATCGGTGCAAAAATCCGCCTCAAAATCTTCTTGTAAACTTTGCAATTCTTCTTTTTCAAGTTTAAAATATCTCTCATTTTTCAACAAATTCATCAGTTCTTTGGTTCTTTTATCTTTAAATTTCGCAAACAAAAGTCTTTCGATATTAGATGAAATAAGTATATCCATAGCTGGAGAAATAGTCTTCTTAAGACTTTTTTCACGCAAATCATAAACGCCATGATTAAAAAATTCACTCAAAATATTATTCACATTTGAAGCGATTTTGATTTTTGAAATTTTAGCTCCCATTTTTTTAGCATAAAAAGCTCCTAAAGCATTGCCAAAATTTCCACTTGGAACAATGATTTGTACTTCTTCTAAAAACTCATTAAAAAGTTTTAAACTCGCATAATAATGATAAATAATCTGAAATAAAATACGCCCAAAATTTACAGAATTCGCTGCGCAAAGCTCATAATTTAAAGCTTTAATTTTGTTTTGAAAATCTTTTGAAAAAAGCAATTCTTTTAAAGTGCGTTGCGCTGCGTCAAAATCCTCATCTATAGCAAAAACTTTCAAATTATCCTTATCTAAAGCTCGCATTTGCAACTCTTGAACTCCACTTGTGCCACCTTTTGGATACATACAAGCTACTTTAACATTTTTTGCATTTTCAAAGCTTTTTAGGGTTGCAGGTCCTGTATCGCCGCTCGTAGCACAAATAATTAAAATATTTTTATCCTTTGAAAATTCTCTTAAAAGCACGCCAAAAGGCTGTAAAGCCATATCTTTAAAAGCTCTTGTAGGCCCATGCCAAAGCTCGTTAATATAGGTTTTTTCAGAGATTTTTTGCAAAGAAATAGGTGTATTTTTATCATCAAAGCTTTCGTAACTTTTCAAAGCCTTTGTAAAAAGCTCTTCTTCGCCAAAACCAAAACTTTCTATAAGCTTTAAAGCAAAATCTTTATAAGACAAATTGGCATATTTTTCTCCTTCAAAAATAGGCAAATTTAAAGGCGAGTAAAGCCCTCCTTCTGGGGCGTTTGGGTTAATCAAAGCTTCCTTAAAACTTGATACATTATTTACATTTCTACTCTCGACTAATTTCATTGCTCAAACTCCTTGATATAAGTTTTTATTTTTTCCCTTAATGAATCTTTTAATTCTATATTTAATTCTATAATTTGACATTTAAAACCAAAATCTTTAACTTTAACAAAATCCTTAAAAGTAAGCATTAGTGTATCGCAATTATGTTTTTTTAGCAAATTTTCTAATTCTTCTTTTTTAAACTCATAATGATCTTTAAAAAAATAACAAGCCCTTGCTTTGATAAAATGCTCATACAATCTAAAAGGTTTAGCAATAGCAGTTGCCAAAACAGCCTTTGGATTTTCTTTTACAAAAGAATAACGCACAAAATCCCTGCCTTCTAATGCAATAAAATCAGCCCTTTTTTCATAAAATTTTGGCAAACGATAAGCTCCACTTGGTAAAGTAAAATCAAAATAAGGTTTGATTTTACTTTCAAGCAAAATATCAAATTTTTTAATATGAAATTTAGAAAAAGCATCATCGAGTACAACGATTTTAGCTCCCAATTCAAAGGCTTTTTCAATACCTTTTACTCTATCTTCACTCACAATCACACCTTTGATATTTTCTTCAAAAGCATACTCCATAGCTTCATCGCCACTTTGTGCTAAGGTGCATAAAATTTCATTTTGATTTTTAACAACAAACAAACCTTTAGACTTTCTTTTATAGCCCCTAAGTACTATAAAAACGCCATCAAATTCCCTTGCTATAGCTTTACAAAGCGGGGTTTTTCCATTACCTCCAAAACTTAAATTACCAACGCTAATAACAGGCTTTTTAAAAACTATTTTTTTACGAAAAAAAGTATTTAAAATCGCAAAAAAAGCATAAAGCACACTTAAAGGTAAAAGTATAAAAGCAAGGCATTTTTGCCAAAAATTGGGCTTAAAAAAATAATTATCAAGCCAAAGTTCATAATTTTTTTCTTCATTCATTGTTTAAATTTCCAAAATTTCAGGCATTTTTCCCTTAAAAGCATTTTTTTGCATGCGATTTTTTAACATAGCAATCAAAGAAGGATCAAGCGTTCTTAAAAGTTTTTCATCATTAGTTTCTAAAGCTTTTAAACCTTCATCGATTTTTGCATAAGAAAAACCTAAATCCGCCTCATCACTTTGATTTTCCCAAAGATCCGCACTTGGAGCTTTTTTGATGAAATTTTCATGCAAGTTAAGGTATTTTGCTAAGGCATAAATTTCACTTTTATAAAGCGATCCTATAGGATTAAAAGCACAAGCTAAATCCCCATAAATCGTACCATAACCTAAAAGCAATTCGCTTTTATTAGAAGTGCCTATGACTAAAGAATTTTTCAAAGCAGAATAATCATAAAGCAAACTCATTCTAATACGCGCTGCAAAATTTCCCAAAGATACTAGAGTGGTATTTTCACTTTGCTTTATAAAAGCATCTAAAATGCTTTGAATTTCTATGATTTTATATTCAAGATTTAAATCCGCACAAAGCCTTAAAGCATCTTCGAGATTGGCTTTGTTTGAAATTTGAGTTGGCATTAAAAGAGCAAAAACATTCTCTTTTAAAGCTCTTTTACAAAGCGTTGCTACCAAAGCAGAATCAATCCCGCCACTAAGCCCCAAAACCACACCTTGACTTTGAGAATTTTTCACTTTTTCTTGTATAAAATCACACATTTTTTCCGTAATCTTTTGCCAATCCATAAAGCTTGCCTTTTAAAAATTTAATGTATAATTATATTTATTTAAGGCAAATTTTTTATTAAAGAGGCAAAAAATGCAAATTATCAAACAAGCTTGTGGAGCTTATGAGACAAATTGTTATATTTTATTTGGTGAGCATGGAGAAATTATAATTGATCCTGGTTTTGATGCGCTAAATTTCATCAAAAAACATGTAAAAAATCCTTTAGCGATTTTAAACACTCACGGACATTACGATCATGTTTGGGATAATGAAAAAGTAAAACAAGCCTATCAAATCCCCATTTATATTCATAAAAATGATACTTTTATGCTTGAAGATCCTTTTAATCAAGGTTTTATGCCTAGCAAAGCGGATTATTTGATTGATGATGAAAATATCATTTCTATAGGCGGACTTGACTTTAAATTTCACTTTTTACCAGGACATACACCAGGTTGCACTATGATAGAAATTGTAGGTAAAAATATCATGTTTAGTGGAGATTTTTTATTTTATAGAAGCATAGGAAGATGGGATTTTCCTTATTCAGATGCAAATTTAATGAAACAAAGCTTAGAAAAAGTTATGACTTACAAAGAAGATTTTAAACTTTTGCCAGGACATGGACAAGAAACTACTTTAAAAGAAGAGCAAGTCCATCTACCCTCTTGGCTTAGATATTTTTAAGGTATATTAAAATGGAATTAGATCAAATTTTATTATATGCTTTTATTTTTTTAAATCTTTTTGCCCTTTTTGGTTTATTTTTGGGAAATAAAAAGAAAAATCAATTTAATGATAAAAAATTTTATAAAATCTGCCCATGTAAAAAAATGGCAGAAAATGGATCTTTAAGTACGATTTGTATTTATTCAGCTGTAGGAGGATTTTTTTACAGCGTATTATCTATAGGTTTTATAGGTTTTGGTAATTGGACTTTAAATTTTATTTTTTTACTTGCATTATTAAGTGTTTTTTTAGGGTGGAAATTAAAACTTGATTGAAAAATATTTTTAAGAAAAATCCATTGATTTTTCTTAATTTTTATTTAAAAGTTGTACCACCATCAACGATGAAAGTATGTCCTGTCACCCAACTTGCCTTACTTGAACAAAGAAAAAGACATGCTCCAGCCAAATCTTCAGGCTGCCCCATGCGATTTAAAGGGCTTAAATTTATAGTAGCCTGTTTTACTTCTTCATAATTTGTAAAAGCTCTTAAAGCATCAGTTTCAATAGGCCCACCACTTACGACATTTACACGGATATTTTTTTCTCCAAGTTCAGTAGCCGCATATCTTGCCATAGCTTCTACAGCGGCTTTTGCTGTACCATGACCTGAATAATTTTCTATATACACTAAATTTCCTGTAGATGAGATAGAAATAATGCTTCCACCCCCTACTTTTTCCATCCTTTTAGCTGCTTCTTGTGCGCCCACAACAAAAGCATTTACTGTGGCTGTAAAAATGTTATTAATTCCCTTTGGTTTTAACTTCATAAATTTAGTATAGCCACCTACAACCGCACGTCCTGAAATGATAGCATTTGAGATAAAATAATCCACTCTATCAAAATCCACATCAATTTTTTCAAAAAGTTCTTTATAGGTTTCAGGTTCTAAGATATTAAACTCATAAGCTCTAGCTTTGATTTTATAATTTTTCTCCAAATCTTGAACCATTTCATCAGCAATTTGCGCATTAGAATTATAAGTAAAAGCTATATTTGCACCCACTTTGGCAAATTCATAAACTATAGCTTTGCCTATCCCGCGAGTTCCACCGCTAATCACTAAAGTTTTTCCTTGAAATTCTGTATTCATTAAAATCCTTTGATCTTATATTTTTTCATCACTTCTTCAATTTTAGCAAAATTTTCCTTACTTGGAGAACAAAGAGGAAGTCTAAATTCCAAACTTTCTATCAATCCAGCTAAATACATAGCCGTTTTAATAGGAATAGGATTACTTTCGCAAAATAAAATTTTATTGATATTATAAAGCTCATCATTGATTTTTTTAGCTTCTTTATAATTTTCATCTAAAGCAAAATGAGTTAAAGCGCTAATCATATCGGGTAATAAATTTGAAGTTACTGAAATCACTCCCTTTCCACCATTTGAAAGTATAGGATAATTGATCGCATCTTCCCCTGAAATAAGCATCATTCTAGGTTCGTGTGCAAGCAAATCCACACACTTATCGATATTTCCACTCGCTTCTTTTACTCCATAAATATTTTCACAATCTCTAAAAAGCTTGATAATAGTATCCGTTGAAATTTCACAACCTGTTCTTCCTGGAACATTATATAAAAGCACAGGAATATCTACACTTTGCGCAATAGCCTTATAATGCTCGTAAAGTCCTTGTTGCGTAGGTTTATTATAATACGGTGCCACACTTAAAATCCCATCAGCACCATGCTCTTTAGCAAATTTAGCCAAACCCACTGCCTCATGAGTTGCATTACTTCCCGCACCTGCTAAAACCTTAACTTTAGTTCCTTTACAAGTCTCAACGGCTATTTCTATGCAAGTTCTATGTTCTTCATGGGTTAAAGTTGCACTTTCTCCTGTTGTTCCTACTGGAACTACTGCATCGATGCCATTTTCTATTTGCCTTTTAATCAATCTTGCATAACTTTGCTCATCAACTTTTCCATTTTTAAACGGTGTAATAAGGGCCGTCATTGCCCCAATAATAATATTTTTATCCATTTGAATCCTTTCTTAGAATTACCGTAGTTGAATTTTCTTGAATAAAATATTTTTTAGCACAAGAAATCAAATCTTTTAATTCCAAATTTTGTATATCTTTCTCATAATTTAACAAAGGATTGATATCTCCTCTTGCTAGATATGAACCATAAATATTTGCCACTGCACTAGCATTGTTAAGTGAGAAAATAAAATCGCTTTTGACATTATTTTTCACTCTTTGCAAATCTTTTTGAGAAATTTTACCCATTTTAAGCTTATCAATGATTTTTAAAAGCTCTTTTTCTACTTTTTCTGCATTAACATTGGGGTTACAATTACAAATAAAAATAAATAAATTTTCATCTATACAATCATTAACATAAGCATAATAATCATTGATTAAATTTAATTTATCAATCAAAATTTCACTCATTAAAGAACTTTTCCCACTTCCTAAAAGCTCGGATAAAGCATTTAAAGCAGGTATATCTTTGTGCTTGAAATTTGGAATTTTATAAGCAAGGGCTAATAGTTCAGTATCTGAGTTTTTATGCAAATATATTCTTTTTGCTCCATCTTGCTTAGGCTCTTTTGTGTGAATTTTAGGCATAGTCTTAGTATTTTTAATCTTTTCAAAATGTTTTTTTGAAAGCTCAAAAACTTCTTTACTTTCTATATCGCCACTTACAAGTAAAATCGCATTTTTAGGTTGATAGTAAATACTGTGAAATTCTTTAATATCTTCAATGCTCCAATTTTCTATATCCTTAAAAAAACCTATAGGAGTCCAATGATAAGGATGATACATAAATGCATGATTAAAAAGTCTAAAATAAAGATATCCCAAAGGATTATTATCTGTTCTCCATCTACGCTCTTCTAAAACCACTGCTCTTTCAGGCTGAAATTCTTCATCTTTTAAATTTAAATTCTCCATAAGTTCTGCAAAAAGTTCCAAAGCTTTATCTAAATTTTTCTTCGCACATTTAATATAATAATGAGTATAGTCAAAACCTGTGCTTGCATTATCCACACCACCAAAACCCTTAACAATCTCATCAAATTCGCCAGCTTTTAAATTTTTAGTACTTTTAAAATTTAAATGTTCTAGCATATGAGCTATGCCGCTTTTTCCCATGATCTCATTTCTTGAACCCACTTTATAAAAAATATCAACGCTAATCACATCGCTATTTTTATTTACAGGCAAAGCATAAACTTCAAGCTTGTTTTTTAATTGAATTTTTTCATAAGCAATCATTTTAAATTTACCCCAACAGCTTCGCTAATGTGTAAAAAACCATCTTTTCTTAAAAGCTCTATAAGATTTTGATTGATATTTTTTACCAAAGAAGGACCTTTAAAAATCAAAGCTGTATAAACTTGCACCAAATTAGCCCCATTTTTAATACGCTCATAAGCAATATCAGCACTATCAATCCCTCCGCTTGCAATAAGCAAGGTTTTGCCAAAAAGAATTTTAGCTACTTCTTTGAAAAAAATACCACTTTTTTCTGTAATCAACCTTCCACTAATACCACCAAAAGTACGATTATTATCTAGTAAGCTATAATCAACACTAGTATTGGCTAATATAAACCCATCTGCACCTTTTTTAATAGCATTTTCACATAAATTTAAAGCATCATCTATTTTCATATCAGGAGCAATTTTTATCAAAATAGGCTTAGAAGTAATTTTTTTGGCTTCTTCAAGCAAGGTATTTAAAAAATCATCATTTTGTAACTCTCTTAAATTTTTAGTATTAGGAGATGAGATATTAACGATAAAATAATCACATAAATCCTTAAAATCTCTAAACAAAGTAAAATAATCCTCCAAGGCTTTATCATTTGGAGTGATTTTATTTTTCCCTATATTTACTCCTAAGGGTAAAACAAAAGGATAAGTTTTTGCAAGCCTTAAAGCAATCTTTTCAGCACCTTCGTTGTTAAAACCCATAGCATTTTGTATACTTTCTTGTTTTACAAGTCTAAATAGGCGTGGCTTTTCATTGCCTTCTTGAGGTTTTGGAGTAAAAGTTCCCACTTCTAAAAAGCCAAATCCTAAAGCACTCAAAGGTCTTATCATAATAGCATTTTTATCAAAGCCTCCTGCTAAACCCACAGGGTTATTAAAATCAAGTCCAAGTAAATTTTGCCTTAAACTCTCATCATCAACTATATATTTATACGCTAAAAAACTTAAAGCCCCTGGAAAACTAGCACTTAAAGCCCTTAAGCTATATTCAACCAAAGCATGTGCATGCTCAGGGTTTAACTTAAAAAGTAAAGGTTTTATCATTTCATAAGCCATTTTTTAATCCTTTTTGAAATTCTAACTAAAATTAACTAAAGCTAGGCTTTGTTTTTTCTTTGCTTTTAAATTTTTGATACAAAGAACAAGTTTGCAAAAGCTCTTCATCTTTACCTATTGCCAATACCTTGCCCTTATCCAATACTACTATTTTATCTGCATTTTCTATAGTGCTTAAACGATGTGCAACCACTAAAATCAATCTATCTTGTTTTAAATTTTCTATAGTTTTAACTATTGCTTTTTCACTTTCATTATCCAAAGCTGAAGTTGCTTCATCAAAAATAAGCACATCAGGATTTTTATATAAAGCTCTAGCGATTGCTATTCTTTGTTTTTGTCCTCCACTTAAGTTTTTACCATGTTCTTTCACTTCAGCCCAAATCCCGCCCATTTCTTTAACAAATTCACAAGCATTGGCCAATTTTAAAGCTTGGATGACTTTTTCTTCTTCTAACTCTTCGCTATAAGCAATATTTGCAGCAAAACTATCATTAAAAAGATAAATATTTTGCGTTACAAGTCCTATTTTAGCATGTAAGCTTTCTATGGTAAAAGTGCTAATATCTTCTTGATTGAGTAAAATTTTACCTTTTTGCTTTTCATAAAAATACATCAAAAGATTAATAATAGAAGATTTGCCACCCCCACTTGTCCCTACAAGAGCAAGCATTTGCCCTTTAACAAAATCAAAATTTACGCCTTTTAAAACACTTTTATGCGGGTTTTCATAAGCAAATTCAACATTTTCAAAGCTAATTTTTTCAATGTTTTTTAATTCTTTGCTTCCACCTTTAATTTGAGGTTCTAAATCCAATAAATAAAAAGTTCTTTCACTTGCCGCAACAGCACCTTGAAGTTTTCCATATAAAGACGAAAGACGCTTTAAAGGAGTATATATCGCAAAAAGTGCTGAAACAAAACTGATAAAACTTCCCACACTCATAGAACCATTGATAACCTCTCTACCTCCTACAATAATCACCACAGCAACCCCAACAGAACCCATCATATCCATTAAAGGACTTGTAAGTGCATCAATACATGCGGATTTTAGGTTTAATTTACATAAAGTATCATTATGCTTAGCAAATTTATCACTTTCTTTTTTTTCATTATCATTAGCTTTGATCAATTCAATATTTGAAAAAATTTCACCCAAATAAGAAAGTAAATCCGAATTTGTTTCTTGTATATTTCTTGCATATTTTTTAAGTTTTTTAGCAAACCATACCAAAGGAAAAATAGCTAAAGGCAAAATCACTAAAGCAAAAAAAGCCAAAGTAGGACTTTGATACAAGACTACCGCAAGCAGTCCTATAGCAGTTAAAAGCTCTCTAAAAAAATCAGGAATAATGTTTGATACTATACTTTGAAGTGCATTAATATCATTAGTACAACGACTTACAAGCTCTCCGCTTCTATAGCGTTTAAAAAAATCCATATCCAAGCGTAAAACATTTTTTAAAACCCTAGCACGCAATACTCTTAACATATCTGTTCCTATAAAGGAAACATAAAAACTTTGTAGATAAGTTCCAAGATTTTTAAAAAAATACATCAATACTAGCAAAAAAGGCACTGTATAAAGTAAAGCTTCATTTTTTTCAACGAAAATATAATTTAAAATAGGCTCTAAAGCATAAAAACTTCCAGCAGTTCCTCCGCTTGCTAAAATCATACCAAAAATAGCTATAGCAAATTGCTTCCAATATCTTTTATAAAAGGGCTTAAAGCGTATTAAAACCTCTTTTAAATTCATCTCATTATGCATTTATTTTCTCCCAAATTGTTCCATTTGGAGTATCTAAAAGAGTGATTTTTTTACTACTTAGTTGCTCCCTTATTGTATCAGCTGTGTTAAAATCTTTGCTTTTCTTAGCCTCAGTTCTTTCTAAAATTAACTTTTCAATCTCTTCTCGTTCTTCTTTGCTTACACCCCATTGAAAATATAAAGTTGTATCCATAAAACCAAAGCCAAAAATTTTAGCTAGCTCACTTAAAGCTTCTTTGATATTTTGTTTTAAAATTTTATTTTTGCTTTCTTTATCCAACTCTAAATTTGCATTATTTATAAAATCATCTAAAAGAGCTAAGGCTTTAGAAACATTTAAATCATCATTTAAAATCTCTAAAATTTGCTTAGCAATTTCGCTTTTTATTTCAATATCATTTAAAACATCAAAATCAGAAATTTCACCTAAATCCAATCTTTTTTTAAGGCGATAAAATTTATCTAAACGTTTTTTAGCATTTTCTAAATCCAATAAAGAATAATTAAAATGAGATCTATAATGAGAACTCAAAAGATAAAATCTTAAAGCTTCGCCCATAAATTCTTTTAAAGCATCTTTTATGAAAAAACTATTATTTAAACTTTTACTCATTTTTTCGCCATCGATTTTTACAAAACCATTATGAAGCCAAATATTTGCTAATTTTCTCTTACATCCACAACGACATTGCGCAGCTTCATTTTCATGATGAGGAAAAAGCAAATCTATCCCTCCAGCATGTATATCAAGAGTATTTTCAAAAATAGAATCAATCATAGCAACACATTCAGTATGCCAACCTGGGCGCCCTTTGCCAAATTCATTTTCGTAAAAATTTTCATCAAATTTCCAAAGCACAAAATCGCTTTCATTTCTTTTTTGCACTTCATTACTTAGACGAGAAATATTTTCTTCTAAATTGCGATTTGATAGGCTTAAATATTTTTCATCTTTACTTGTATCAAAATAAATTCCATCTTCTAGAGTATAAACAAACCCATCCTTAGCAAGCTTTTTAATCAAATCAAGCATAGCTGTTATATAATGCGTTGCACGAGGCTTAAAATCAGGATCTAATACATTTAAAGCCCTCATATCCTCTTCATAACTTTTGATATAAAATTCCGTAATTTCCTCTAAAGTTTGACCACTTTGAGCCATTTTTTTCAAAATCTTATCATCAATATCTGTATAATTTCTAGCAAATTTTACCCTATTGCCCTGAACAAGTAAAACTCTACGCAAAAGATCAAAACAAACACTACTTCTTGCATGTCCTAAATGTGCATCATCATAAACCGTAGGCCCGCATAAGTAAATACTAATATCTTTTTTATCAAGTTTTATTTTCTCTTTTGTTACACTATCTAATAATCTCATTAAAAAACTCCTTTAAAACTTGTAAAAATTCCTATAAAAAAACTTAAAATATAAGGTTTAATCAAAATAAGTAAGATCGTAAAAACAATCAAAGCAACTATAACCAATAAGCAAATTTTAATAGATATTAAAGCAAAAAATTTCTTAAAACCAAATTCTTTGATATTAGCTCCAAGCAAATAAAAAGCACTAATAGAGCTTGAAAGTGCCACTGCAATAACCTTTAAACTTTCATCTTTAATCAAAAATATAAAAGCCATAGAACATAAAGCACTGATAATTAAAGATTTTACCGCGATCCAAGCTGCTGTTTTTTGTTTAAATTTTGCATAAAGCCACAAAGAAAAAAGCTTTTGCAAACCAAAAGGTAAAAGCCCTATAAGATAAGCAATCAAAACATAAGCTGTAATCACACTATCTTCGTGAGTGAAATTTCCTCTTTCAAATAAAAGCTTTGAAATTTCCAAAGCAAACACAGAACCTACAATACTAGAAGCAATAAGCAAAATGCTTAAAAGTGCTAATGCTCTTTGCATAAATTTTAAGGCTAAATTTTCTTGATCACTTTTTAAATGTTTTAAAATTTTTGGAAAAGAAACTTGAGTTAAAGCAATAGCAAAAAGTGCCAGGGGGAGTTGGAAGACACGATTTGCATAATAAAGATAAGAAATACTCCCGCTCATTAAAAAACTAGCTATAGTTGTATCAAGCAATGAGCTAAATTGAGTCGCAGAAGAACCTAAAACTCCATGAAAAAAATTGCCATAAAAACCTTGTAATTTCGCCTTGGCTTTTTTAAATTTTATACTTAAAGCCATAGCACGGATTACAGGATTGTTTTTTAAAACAAGCAAATGTAAAATAAGCTGTGCCACCCCACTTAAAACCGTTGCATAAGAAAAATAATAAAGTGTATTTTGCGGTGCATTTTTATCCACAAAAAAGGCAGCTATAACAATACTTAAGTTAAATAATGCCGCAGAAAAAGAGGTAATGAAAAATTTTTGTCTATAATTTAAAATAGCTCCTAAAAAAGTAACTAAAAAAATAAAAAACAAATACCAAAAATTAATCGCCACCAAAGGAGCCGCTAAAGCTATAGTATCTGCGTTAAACCCAAAAGCAAAAAGCTTGGTAAAAAAAGAGGAGAAAAAACTTACCAAAAGACAAAATAAAAAAACTATAAGGCTAAATTGCATCATTACACTAACGCAAAAAGCTCCTTTTTTTTTCGCTTTTACAAAATTAGGCAAAAAACTTTGTCCAAAAGCCCCTTCTGCAAAAATTCTTCTAAAAAAAGCAGGCATTTTTAAAGCCACAAAAAAAATATCACTATAAAGCCCTGCTCCTAAAAAAAGCGCTATTAAAACATCTCTAGCAAGCCCTAAAATTCTTGAAAATAAAATTCCTAAAGCATTGATAATAAAATTTTTAAATACTAAACTCTTCATTAAATTTTTTCATAAACTTCAAAATATAAAGAGAACTATTTTAACTAAAATTGATTAAAAATTGACTATAATTACATTCTTAATTTTTTACAAGGGGAAAGTTTTGGCTTTGGATGAAAAAATTATTGCCTATACAGAAAATCCAGCTCGAGAGCTTTTAAGCGTAGCTTCACGAACAAACCTTAGCTTAAATGAGCTTGATTTTAGTTTATTGGCGTTTTCTACACAATATCGTTTTGGAGATTTAGAATGGGAAAAAATCTCTGAAAAAGAATTAACTCTTTTTGATAAAGATGAAATTTTTTTAAAAAATGATCTTCAAATCAAGCAAGAATACAAAATAGAAATTTTCCACGGTATAAACCAAAGCAAAGCATCTCAAGCAGTCAAACTAGTTGCAAATAAAAATTTAACCAAAATAGTTGCTCAAATTGATTTTACAAATTTAGACTTTCATGAAAAACTAGCACTAGAACTTTTGCAAAATATTTATAAAAAGATGTTGAAACTTAAATTTTTAATAGGTATCCGCATTTTTGATTTTAAGAAAAATTTAATGTCTTTTTGCAACCAACATAAAAACATCCCTTTAAATAAAACTATACAAATCACCGTTGCACAAGGTATTGATCCTATAGAAAGTCAAGATGAATCCCTGATCTTGGCTTATAAAGAAAAAACCAAAAACTACACTATCGATGAAAAACGCTCAGGTATTATTGTTGTTGATGAAAACGAAGTTGTTTTAAAACACGCCAAATTTAAACAAGGTAAAGAAGGAAAAGACTTAAATTTACACACCTTAAAAGTTTTAGCCGCAAATGAAAATAAAGTTAAATTTTCTTGTTCTTCGGCTTTTAAACAAGTAGAGCAAGATGGATACACAGAATATATAGCTTTAAAAAAAGGTTATGTAGTACAAGATGGTGAAAAATTTGATATTGCCAATGAACTAGATTTTAATGGAGTAGATTTTAAAAATATAGGGATTATAAGAGCTGGACTAGACAAAAATGTCAAAATCAATATAAAATTTCTTTCAGAAGTAAAAGATGCTGTAAATTCTGGGGTTGGGATAGAATGTGAAGAATTAAATGTAGTCGGAAGCGTAGGAAGCAACACTCAACTTAATGCCGCTAAAATGAAAATTGAAGGCACTACACATTCTAAAGCCAAAATTCAAGCCAAACAAGCCTATATAAAAACTCATAGAGGATTTGTAGAAGCCGAAATTTTAAATATAGATTTGCTCGAAGGTGGAACAATCAAAGCTAAAGAAGTGAGAATTAAAAAAAGTTTAGGCGGAAATATACAAGCTGATAAAATCTATATAGAAAATTTAGAAAGTAATAATTCTTGTGTGTTTTTTGAAAACACCACAATAGAACGCATCAACGGGGATAACAATAAATTTCATGCTAAAATTAAAACTCTTGATAGTAATTATGATGAAGAATTTGCGATTTTAGGAGAGCAAATTTCTAAGTTAAATCATAAAATGAATAAAATAAGACAATACATTTTATCAAGTAAAAATGGAATTTTAAGCGTTGAAAAAAAGATAACAGAACTTAAAAATCAAGGTCAAAATGTTCCTATACAATACGAAAAAGCCCTAAAAGATTTCTCTTTACAAAATCTTGAATTAAATAAACTACAAAATGAAGAAAAAGAACTTCTTGAACGCAAAAAATCTTTACAATTAGAATTAATCAATTTGCAAAAAATGCTTTTTGAAGCAACTCTTATAAATAAAAGCGGCAAATGGACTGACATGAATGAGATCAAATTTTCACTTCTAGAACCTAAAGAAGATATTTTTTACTCTTCATTTGTTAATGAAAGTGCTAAATTTATAGGTATTAAAAAAGTCATACAAAACAACCAAGAAAGTATAGAAATACATAAAAAATTAGATTATGAAGAAAAGGATATAGCATGGTTGTCGGCATCGAAGGAATAATCACAAAAAAAGAACCTACTTTTATCATTGTTAAATGTGCTAGTGGTTTAAGCTATGGGATATTTATTTCGCTTTTTTGTTCTGCTAAAATTCAAACTCAAGAAAAGCATGAGTTTTTTATTACTCAAATCATCAAAGAAGATTCTAATAAATTTTATGGCTTCTTGGATAAAGATGAACAAAAAATGTTTGAAATGCTTTTAAAAGTCAATGGAGTGGGTGCAAATACTGCTATGGCGGTATGCTCTAGTCTTGATGTAAATTCTTTTTACAAAGCGTTAAGTTTAGGCGATGAAAGCGTGCTTAAAAAAGTACCTGGTATAGGTCCAAAAAGTGCGAAACGCATTATAGTAGAACTTTCAGATACAAAAACCAAACTTGAAAATGTAAGCGATGAAAAAAGTGAAGCCTTAGCCGCACTTCTTACTCTAGGCTTTAAACAAGAAAAAATCATAAGTGTTTTAGCAAGTGCTCAAGCAACAGGCACAAGCGAACTCATCAAAGAAGCTCTTAAAAAACTAGGATAAAGGAATAAAATGAAATTTGCAATACTTTTTGGCGGAAATTCTTATGAACATGAGATCAGTATAGTAAGTGCTGTAGTACTTAAAAAAGTTATTAATCAAAATTTAGAATTTATTTTTTGTGATGAAGAAAGAAGATTTTATCATATCCCAAGTGAAAAAATGAATTCTAAAACTTTTAGCACCAAAGCTTATAAAAAAGAAAAAGAACTTTTCATCAAACAAGGAGGTTTTTTTAGCAAAGGCTTTTTAAAAGAAAATAAACTAGAGTGCGAGTGCGTGATCAATCTTATCCATGGTAGAGATGGAGAAGATGGAAAAATTGCAGCTTTATTTGAGTTTTATTCTATTAAATTTATAGGACCTAGGCTTGAAGCCAGCGTATTATCTTTCAACAAAGAACTTACCAAACTTTATGCCAAAAGCGTTGGAGTAAAAACACTTGATTATACCATGGTAAGAAAAGGGCAAAACTCTAAAGAAAAGCTTAGTTTTCCTTGCATTATCAAACCTGCAAGACTTGGAAGTAGCATAGGTATTAGTATAGTAAAAGATGAAAAAGATTTAGAATACGCCAAAGATGTAGGTTTTGAATTTGATAATGATCTTGTAGTGGAAGAATTTAAAAACAATATCAAAGAATACAATCTTGCAGGATGTATGATCAATGATGAGTTTGTTTTTTCCATCATAGAAGAGCCAAAGAAAAAAGAATTTTTAGACTTTGAACAAAAATATCTTAGCTTTTCAGGACACAATGAGCTTATAGAAGCAAATTTAAGCGAAGAATTAAAAGAAAAACTCAAAGATAGTTTTAAAAAGATCTACAATCCTTTGTTTAAAGGTGCTTTAATACGCTGCGATTTTTTTATACTGGATAATGAAATATATTTAAATGAAATCAACCCAAATCCTGGTTCTTTGGCTAATTATCTTTTTAAAGATTTTAGTACTACTTTAAACGCTTTAGCTGATCAAATTTCACTTGAAAAAATGATAAAAATCAGCTACAACTTCCTTCACTCTATCAACGGACAAAAAGGAAAATTATAAGCTTTTAAGTCAAAATACGCTAAATTATACATAAAATTTAGCGTATTTTAGGAAGAAAAATGCTCTCTTTTAAACAAGATGAAATTTACACTGCCACCGAAGTGGTAAGAAATTTTAGCCCCATTATGGAAAAACTCAAAAAAAGCGAAAGTGGAAAAATAGTTATTTTAAAAAATAACAAATTTGAAGCTGTAATGCTTAGCATGAAGGAATTTGAACGCTTACAAAACGCCATGCAACTTTTAGAAAATATCTACAAAAATCAAAAGGCTTAAAATGGCTCAAACTCAACTTTCTTATAAAAACAAAACTTATCAAATTTCTTATGAAATTTTAGGTGATCTTACCTTACCGCAAATACTTATCTTACACGGCTGGGGAGCCAATAAAGAACTTATGAAGCAAAGTTTTTATCCTTTTTTGAAAGACTTTTGTCAAATTTATATGGATTTGGCGGGTTTTGGAAATTCAAGTGTGGAAGAAATTTTAAACACTCAAGATTATGCCAATATCACAGAACTTTTTTTAAAACAAAAAAAACTCAATGTCTGTTTTTTCATGGGGCATTCTTTTGGTGGAAAAGTAAGCACCCTACTCGCAAAAGAAAAAGACACCCTAATCTTACTTTCAAGTGCAGGAATTTTAGCTAAAAAATCCCTAAAAGTGCGTTTTAAAATCCGTATTTTTAAAATTTTAAAACTCTTTGGTTTGGGAAAATTTTATCGCTATTTTGCTAGTAAAGATGGAGCAAATCTTAGCCCTATGATGTATGAAACCTTTAAAAATGTTGTTGATGAGGATTTTGGTGAAATTTTTGCCAAGCAAAAGGCTAAAAGCTTGGTTTTTTGGGGAAAAAGCGATGAAGCCACGCCTTTGTATTGTGGTGAAAAAATGCATCAACTTTTAAAAAATAGCACTTTTTATCCTTTAGAGGGGGATCATTTTTTCTTTTTAAAATATTCTGCTTTCATAGCTCAAAAAATTAAGGAAATTTAAATGCTTATCAATACTCTTTATTTTATCAATTCTTTATTTTTTAATTTTTGTATAGCTTTTTATCTTATGAGTGCTTTACAATGGTATTCTTATAAATTTAAACGCGTGTTTTTTCATTATCATAAACCTTTATGGCATTTGTATTTTTTATTTATCCCTTATTTTTTATTCTTAGCTTTTCCTTTATACTCTTTGGCATATTTTGCATTGATCCATACTCCGATTTTGTATTTTTGGAATAAAGGCATAGATAAAAAGCTTGTTTTTACAAGTAAGGTTAAATGGTTTTTTGTTTTTGTTTTTGTTTATAATGCTATTTTTACCATCCTTGCTTTGCGTTTTTCTTTTCTTTTTAATCTTTTTAGTCTTCCTTTTGCTTTATTGAGTCTTAAAATTTATGAGTTTTTTACAAATTTATATTATAAAAAACAAGCCAAAGCCAAACTAAGAGCCAATGAAAATTTAAAAATCATACTCATTACCGCAAGTTTTGGAAAAACAAGTATTAAAAATTTTTTATACGAACTTTTAAAAGATGACTTTAAAAGCTACAAAACACCACGATCTGTCAATACCTTGCTAGGTATAGTTGCTGATATCAATAACAATTTAAGCCAAGATACTCAAATTTACATAGCTGAAGCAGGTGCTAGACTTAAAGGCGATATTGATGAAATCACTCGTTTTTTACAACCTCACATCAGCATAGTAGGAGAGATAGGCAATGCACATTTAGAGTATTTTAAAAGTGTTGAAAATATCCGCTCAACCAAACTTGAAGCCTTAAATTCCAAAAGACTAGAAAAGGCTTTTTTACACTCTAGCACCCAAAAAGAAGGAGATAAACTCATCAGCCTTTATGATGAGAAATTAAGTCTTATTCATTCAAGTCTTGAAGGTTTAGAATTTAAAGTCGATATAGAAAATAAATCCTATGATTTTAAAAGTCAAATTTTAGGGGATTTTAATGCGCAAAATCTTTGTGTTTGTATACTTTGTGCTCATTATCTTGGCATAAAACTAGAAAAAATTCAAAAGCAAGTTTTAAATATAAATTCCGTAGAACATCGCTTGCAAGTGCTTTCAAGAGAGCCTAAATTTATCATAGATGATGGTTTTAATGGAAATTTTAAAGGTATGAGCACAAGCTATAAACTTTGTAAAAGCTATAAAGGACGCAAAGTTTTAGTAAGTCCTGGTATAGTAGAAGTAAGCGAAGAAGAAAATATAAAACTTGCTAAAATCATCAATGAGTGTTTTGATCTTGCTATCATTAGTGCACAAATCAATGCTGAAATTTTCAAAAAAGAGTTAAAAATAAAAACCATTATACTTAAAGAAAAGAGTCAGCTAGTTCAAACTCTAGCTAAAGAAACAAAACATGGAGATTTGATACTCTTTTCAAACGATGCACCTAGCTTTATGTGATTTGCATAAGTATTTGCAAATGTCATCATTTTTAATTTGACTTCGTGCAAATACTTCCTAAACCCTAGTTTGTCCTATAAGATTATTAAGTCTATCCATTATAGATCCAACATAAGAATTTATACTTTCACTGCTTGCTTTCCAACCATTAGCTTTTGCTTGATTAAACTGATTATCAAACCAAGCTCCACCATAACCTATGCTTGTATTTTGCCAAGCAACTCCTTTTTCCATTGCATAAATACCTGCATCAAGCCAACCATCTTGCGCATAACCTTTTAACAAACTTGCAAAATCAACTTTGCCTGTCATAATGTCATTTAAAGCAATGCTATCACCATTAAAACTTTCTTTAGCCATAGCCCTATTGTAAGCTTCTACTTTTGGATTAAGTGTGGTTTTTGGACTCTCAACAGGTTGTCCGCTACCATATGATTTTAAAAAACTCATAAATAAAGCTTCTTTAGAATAGCTTCCATCTTCATTTTGTGGATAAACTGACATATCAGGATTAAATTGCCATTCTTCACCTTTAGAAACATTTTTGATTTCTTCCAAAGATAAACCAAAACTATGTCCATTTATGCCATCTATTAAAGATCCTGATTGTATATATAAACTTTCAGCTTCTTTCATTTGTTCAGGGGTTTGATAAATATTTGCAATAGAAGAATTTGAAAAATCTCTTAGGTGAGTGATATTCATTCTATTGCCTGGATCATTAAAATCCATCGATTTTATTCCATTTATAGCATACCCCTTAGGCATAGAATTTATATCTGCTTCACTAAAACTTGTTTTATCATTTGGAAAACTTTGACCTAAAGCATTAGAAAAAAGATTATAATATTGTTTTATGGTTTCAGCCATATCGATATTAGTATAATACTCGCTTACGCCTAAGTATTCTTTTGTACTTGAAACAACAGGATCATTTTCAGCAGCTTTTTTAATCTCATCCAAAGTAGATTTATGTATCTTAAAATCTTCAGGAAGTCCCGCAGCTTTGTTAAAATCACTTCCCATATAACCATTAGCATCTACTCCATAACCATAAGCTAAAGATACAATATTGCTTGTATCTGCTTGTTTATATTTTAGAGTATAAATAATTCACTTGATATATCATAATTAGGAGAACTTGTCTTACTACTTATACTAAAATTAGTATTATTGCTAGTATTTGTTGTATTAGTAGAATTTAATACTTCACTTCTTGCTAGAGTTTGTGAATTTGCATTTTGAATTTCATTTAATTTACTAGCATTTTGTTTTAAAAAAGCATTAGCAAAACTTATTTTAGAATTTTCTTTACTTTCTTTATTAGCTTTTGCTTGTGAAAGCATAGAACCATAGTTTGAGTTATCATTGATACTAAAGATACTCATATTAATTCCTTAATTTAGATTTTTCTGCCTTCAACCTAAATATATTAAAATAATATAAGCAAGATCTGTTCCGTTTTGGGGTGAAAAGAAAATATTTATCACACCAAAGGTAAGGTAAAATAAAAATTCTTAGGATCACTTTGAAAACTTAACTCTCCCTTATGAGCGTTTATGATTTCTTTAGAAAGAGACAAGCCAAGTCCATTGCCTTTAAGTTTTGTTGTTTTAAAAGCTTCAAAAACCAATTTCTCATCTTTTATTTCACAACCATTATCATACACTCTGATGCATATTTTTTCATTATCATAACTTGCTAAAATTTTAATCATAGGCTTTTCACATTCGCTTTCTTCTATCGCATCAATAGCATTATAAATCAAATTTTGCAAAACCAAACCAAGAAGAGCTTTATCAGCACAAATCTGCTTATCCAAAAAAGATATTTCAAAGTCTATTTGAGAAGTGAAATTATAAGAGTTAATGGCACTTTCACACTCTTCTTTTAACTCTAAAAGATTAAAATTTAAAGCATTGATGTGTACACCCTTAGTAAAAAGTAGAGTTGAATTTACGATACGCTCCACTCTAGCAATAGCCTTTTGGATTTCAAGAACTATATGCTTATTTTTAAGCTCACTACGAGCAAAAAGGGTTGAAGCAAGTAAAGATATAGATCCAATAGGATTTCTTATCTCATGTGCCAAATGAGCCGCTACACTACCCATGCTTGCAAGCCTTTCATTGCGTTTTTCATCGCTAATATCTGTAGCTGAAACTATAGTTTTTTCATTATGCGCTATGATTTTTACCGCATAAAACCTACCTTCAAATTCAAGCTCATCACGAATTTTATCAAGACTAATGATACTAAGTAATTTTGGATTTTTCAAGGCTTCTTGATTTTGTAAAATAATATTTTTTTCTTTATCTAAAATCCAAAGCGCACTAGGCAACACCTCTATAATCTCATCAACCATTGCGCGTAAGGAGTTATAGTTTTCATTTAAAGTTTTGTATTCATTTTCTATTACATAAGTTTGTTCTATAAGACTTTCTAAGCCTTTTTGTAGGGTTTCTTTTTCATTTGAGTCTAAACTTTTTAAAATACTTTCATTCATTTATCATTCCTCTAATAAAATCTTAAAATCATTCAAATCAAGTAAAAGCAAATTCTGTTCGCATATTTTATCAAATTCCTTGCTAAAACCATTTTTTGAGATTATAATGTAATAATTTGGAGTCAAATTTAAAGACTTTACTTTTGATTTTAAAAGATTTAAAATATTTTTACAAATTTTTTTATTTTTAAATTTAACTTCTCCGACAAAACACAAATTTTCATCTTGATAATAAAGATCAAGTTCTAAATTCTTATCCCAGTAGCTTTGCACTCCATTGATATTGAATTTTTTCTCAAGCAATTCTCTAGAAAGTTGTTCAAAACAAAAACTTTGATAAAGCTCAAATTTTTCCTTAATGCATTCTAAAACTTCTTTATAACGATTTTGCAAAATAAGCTTTTCATTGGGCTTTAAAAAATAAAAAAAGAAACGAGTAAAATGGTTGCTAAATATAATCTTATCTTGGACAACATAAGATCTTAGTTCTTTTTTGATTTTTTGTCTTTTATCTTTTATTTTTTTAGCTTCCTTACTATACTCAAGTTTTATTATACCTGTTTCTAAAAGATATTTAAGTGTAGATAAAGCTTTAAAATGCTGAATTTTTCTATTGATAGAAAAACGCTTGCGATTGTTTTTAGCTAGTAAAGTAAGAGCGTAAGAACTTGTTTCATCCAAGGCGAAATAACTTTTAATTTTTAGATAATCATCAAGCAAAATTCGCTCTATATTTGTAAATACATCGTCTTCAAAATTTAAAATGTTTAATTTTTCAAAACCTTCAAACACACTATAAAAATCAAAAAGCTTACTTAAAGACAAATTCTTATGCAAATCTACAAAGTTCTTAAATTTTATATTTTTCCTTTTATAAAGCATTTTTATAGTATAATTTTAGCAAATTTTTATAAGGATTGTATTTGCAAATTTCAGATTTAAAAAAAGAATTGATCTTAAAAAAAGGTATTTTGCATTTTGACTTCACAGCAAGTGCTTTAGCTCTAAAATGTGTAGAAAAAGAAATTTCAAAAATTCTCCCAACCTATGCAAACACACATTCTGATAGCTCTTTGAATTCTTTTAAAACTCAACAAATTTACGAACAAGCAAGAAAAGATATAAAAAAAAGTTTATCATTAGATGAAAATTTTGCCCTTATAGCCTGCGGAACAGGATCAAGCAGTGCTATTAAAAAATTTCAAGAATTGATCGGCATTTACATTCCCCCTCTTGTAAAAGAAAGATATTTTACGCAAATTGATAAAAATACCTTACCTTTAGTTATCGTAGGGCCTTATGAGCATCATTCTAATGAACTTTCATTTCGAGAAGGCTTGTGCGAATGTATTAGAATTCCCTTGGATAAAAATGGGGAAATTGATTTTGATTTTCTAGAAAAAACTTTACAAAAAAACAAAAAAAGAAAAATAATCGCTAGCTTTTCTTTAGCTTCAAATGTTACTGGGATATTAAGTGATTACAAACGCATTTCTGAAATGGTTCGTAAATTTAAAGGGATAGTTGCTTTTGATGCATCTAGTTTCATTCCCTATAAAAACATATCTTGTCAATACTATGATGCGTTGTTTATAAGTTCTCATAAATTAATCGGTGGTATTGGCGGTTCTGGACTTTTAGCTATCAAAAAAGATCTTTGTGGAAACAAGCCTAGCTTTGCAGCAGGTGGAACTGTGGGCTATGTTTCTCGCACTTCACAATGCTACCTTTGCAATGAAGAAGCTTTAGAAGAAGGAGGAACACCTGGAATTTTACAACTCATTCGCGCTAGCTTAGCTTTTAAAATCAAAGATTCTATAGGGATTAAAAATATAGAAAAAAAAGAAGAAATTCTAAAAGATTATTTTTTTGAAAAACTAAAAACTATACCTAATTTAATTTTATACGCAAAGAATTTAAAAACCCGATTGCCTATTTTTGCTTTCAATATCAAAGGAATTTCTCCTTTTGATATCGCTTACGAACTTAGTAAAAAATACCACATAGAAACACGCGCTGGATGTGCTTGTGCTGGGCCTTATGGTCATGATTTGCTAGGCTTAAAAGATAATCAAAAACTTAAAACAAAACCAGGTTGGTTAAGAATAAGCTTGCATTATACGCATGAAAAAGAGGATATTGATTATTTTTTTAATGCTTTAAATAAAACTATAATAAAATTATCACATTAAAATATTATAGTTTTATTATTATATATAAAAATTCTATCTTCAAAAGCCAAATCAAGTGCTTTTGAAAGAACATCTTTTTCTATATTTCTACCTGCTTGCTGCATATCTTGCCAAGTAAATTCATGGTTTACAGGCGAAACAGCTTGAGTGATAATAGGACCTTCATCAAGATTATTATTTACAAAATGTGCCGTAGCTCCAATTATTTTAACCCCTCTTTCAAAGGCTTGTTTATAAGGATTTGCTCCTATAAATGCAGGTAAAAAAGAATGGTGAATATTTATAATCTTGCCTTCAAAATGCCTAACAAAATCAGGAGATAAAATTCGCATATATTTTGCTAAAACCAAATAATCAAATTTATATTGTTCAAGACATTTTAAAATCTGATTTTCTTGCTCTTTACGATCTAAATTTTCAGCGCTGATAAAATGATAAGGAATTTCAAATTTCTCAACTAAATCCTTTAAAGAGTTGTGATTTGAAATCACAGCTTTGATATTTGCTTCAAGTTCGTTACTATAATGCTTTATTAGCAAATCTCCCAAACAATGACTTTCTTTAGTAGCAAAAACAACAATATCTTTTTTTCTCTTCTCGCAAAGCTCTATCAAGGCTTCTTGTCCAAGCATAGCCTCAAGCGTTCCTATAAAAGCTTCTTTATCAAACTCACCTTCTAAAAGAGCACGAAAAAAAAACATTCCTTCGCCTACAAATTCATCGTTTTTTACTATATTGATATGATATTTAAAAATAACATCAGAAATTCTATAGATTAAACCTTTTTGATCTTTGGTGCAAATTTTTAATACAGAAATCATTTAGCTAAACCTTTTATATATTCTTTTAATTCATTCTCTCTTGCTTCTTGAAGCTTTAGGCCAAGAATTTTACCACAAAATCCAGCATTTATGAAATCTTTTGCTAAAATTTTACTTTCAAACTTATTCTCATAAAGCCCTAATCTTTTAGCTTGCTCAATACGCTTTTTACTCCAAAGTCCAAGCCATTCCTTCAAAGGCATTTCAAAAGCAATTTTTGCTAGCTCAAAATCACTTATATCATCAAGATAAAAAGCTTGATTTGCGTATTTTAGGTATTCTTTTTGAAGTTTGGTTCTTTTAAAAAATATATCTTTTTCTAAATTAAAAAAATTCAAATACAAATACAAGAATAAAGCATCGCTTTTTACAAATTCTCTACTTTGTCTGAGCAAATTTTGAAATTCCAAACTCTTAAAAATACTCTCAAAGCCGAAAATCTGTTTTTCTAAGTCAAGTTCTTGCAAATATCTATAGCCGACATCAAGTCTAGGACTTTTAAAGAATTTATAAAGCTCCGCATTGATCCTATCTTTGCTAAGATCAGTTATATCCATACTTTGCATCAATTTCAAGCTTTCGCTAGTTATCTTAAAGTTAAACCTTGAAGCAAATACTACTGCTCTTAATACTCTTAAACTATCCTCTTGAAAGCTTTGTTTATCAATATGCCTTAAAAAGCCTGCTCCTAGATCTTTTAATCCTCCATAAAAATCTAAAAACTCATCGTTAAAAAGATTAATCATCATAGAATTTATGGTAAAATCGCGTCTTTTGGCGCCAAGTTTTTCATCATTACAAATTTGAACTTCAAAACCTTTATGTCCATAGCTTATTTTATTTTCGGTTCTAGCAAGAGCTAAATCATAATTTTTAAACTTATACACAAAAAAACTTTTTCCAAAGCCTTGTGCGCCCAATTTTTGCATAATCTTTTCAAAATCTTTAGGTTTTATATCATAAAGCTCTATATCATAGTCACAAATTTTTAAGCCTAAAAACAAATCCCTAACGCTACCTCCAACCAAATACGCTCGTTTGGTATAAGGCTTTAAAAACTCAGCAATAAACTGTAAATCGGGATTATTTTTTAAGCTTATCTTCGATATTTGCAAGTAAAAACTCTAAAAAATTTATGGTCAAGTTTAACCTATTTTCAAGATCATCTTTTTTTATACTATTTAAACCTTCAAAAAGAACTAAAATTCTCTCTCTAAGATGTTTTAAAAAAATATCCTCATTAAGCGTTTGAACCTCTGTCATAACACTAGGATTTAAAATTTCACTTTGTAAAAAAGGCTCTTCTTTTTTAAACTCTTCATTTTCCTGAGTAGAAATTTCAATATTATTTTGTATTTTTTGCTCTTCTTCAAATTTTGCCATAGAAATTTTATCTTCTAAGTCTTGCGGAGTATCAAGCTCTTCGCATACAAACTCCATAGGCGGTAATTCATCTTTTATTTCAGTTTTTCTATTTAATTCTTGTTCTTTTAAAATTTCATTTTGTCTTCTTTGCTCTTCCATGATAGAGCTAACTTCGCTAATGGTTTTTTTAGCTAAATCTTCCAAATTCATATTTTTATCAACCACCTTTTAAATTCATTAATTTCTTCATCGCTTTTCATATTAATAAAAAAATCCAACATTTGAGTGTTTAAATCTTTATGCTTGGATCTAAAACCACTAAGACGACGAACCGCATCGATAGCGTTTTGGTTATCTGGATCTTCTTTTAAGATATTTTTATAAATTTCTAAAGCTTCGTCTTTTAACCCTTGAGCCTCATAGATAGAAGCTTCAGTGACTGTATTTTTCATCACTGTTTCCTAAAATTTTTCTTTAATTCTAGCAAAAAGCTTTTTAATTTATCTTTAAGAAAATAAGATGATTTTTAATGTCTATTTTGTTTTAAACAATTTTTCTATATATTCTTTTTTTTCTTTCTCTAAGCTAGAATTTAATTCTTTTTGTTCTTTTTTAACTTGCACTTTTAAATCTTGATTTTTAAAATACACATAATCAATTCCAAAAATAACACCAATTATAACAAGCAATGGGATTAAAAATACCATATACTTTACACTTTAAGAAAATTGATTAAATACACTACCATAGTAGCGAATATTCTCAGCATTTTCATTTTTTTCTATCGTTTCTATTGCACCACTATTGATTGCTTTTTGGATATCATCATTTAAATCTTGATAAGAAAAAACCATATTAATGCTGATAATATTTGGCAATTTCTCAAGCATTTTATAAGAGTTTAATTCATCTTCTAAATTTTCACTTTCAATCACAACTATAATCTTTTCATTTTCACAAAGTTCTACAGAACAAAAAGGAATTTCAGATATAGCCTTTTTTAAATCATTTATATATTCTTCTTTTGCTAAAATCAAAACACTAGAAAGATTATTCATCAATACTCCTAAACATTATACTATCACCAAAGCCTGAAACGATAAAATCTTTATTGTTTAAAAAAATAATAAACTCACTCATCAAATTTTCATTATTAAAAGTTTTAACAGGCTTAAAATCACTTGTGCTAAAAACTTCACTAACTCCAGCTTCATTATCGCTATAAACAGCCAATTCTCCATTAGGACTTAAAGCACAAGTATATATCAAAAAATCTTTTTGTAAAAAATTTTGTTCTTCATTTTTTACAACTCCTATACGCCTATCCGTTCCACAACTTAAAATAACATTATTTTTAAAATCTACTTGATAGATATTATCTTTATGCATTTTATCATAGTTTTTCAACATCTTCCAATTTTTCAAATCAAAAAGTTCTACTTCGCCACTCTCAAAACCTGCAATTAGTCTACTCTTATCTTCATTTAAAACTGCATCATTAAGACTAGAATGGGAAAAATTAAATTTTTTTATATTTTTTAAACTTTTATCAATCAATTCTATTTCAGAACCAATAGAAATCAAAAGATAAGTATTTTCATTGATAAAAAATGCTTTTATTATGCTATTTTCTTCGAGCTTTTTGATTTGTAAATTTTCCTTATAAAAACTTAAATTTTTAGCACCAAAATCACCCTCGCTAAGTATTAAAAGTGTATGTTTAAAAATATCAATGTTGTAAATTTTAGCAAAATCATCACCATAATAATTTTTAATCTTTGGCAAAGATAAAAGTTCTTTTAAACTTTTATCTTTAATGTTATATTGCAAAATTTCACCTTTATCAGTGCCTATATATAAGTTTTGCTTATCAAGCTTTAAAGCTGTTATATTGGCATTTAATTTCAGCTCATAAGCATAAGACAAAACACAAAAAAGACTCAAAATAAAAAGAAATTTTTTCATTTATTTACTTTACACCCTCATTAATCACATCAATTAAATTTGAACGACTTTTTAATTGTTCATTTTTAAATTCAGGTTTAAAGCTATTTCCCACTAAAGGTTTTGCATCACTTTGTGGAACATGACACTGAGTGCAATTAAAACGACTATCACTAATCATATCTCCTGTGGTTTTATTGTGTCTAAAATCATAATAATGACTAGCAGGAAGTGGAGTTGCACCAGCATCTGCTGCTATAGCCTTATCATGGCAGCTTAAGCACATATTGTTATCTTTAGTTATAGGTAACAAATCTTCAATAGCATGCGGAATTAACGGTGGTGCATTTTCATAAGAACGCTCAAAACGAGTAGATTCCCCAGGCTGTAAAGTTGTGAAATTTGCCTCCACTAAATTTACTTTATTTTCATTTTCTAAACTTGCTTTTCTAAGTCCAATTTGTTCTGAACTTACCCCACTATTCATTGCACAAGCGGCAAAAAATACCACTGCAGCGCTTCCTAATAAAACCAATTTCTTCTTCATTATTTATTCCTTAAATCAAAAATATTAAAATTCAAAGCATCATCATTACAAACTTCTATACATCTTGCACACCTTATACACTCTCCTGATTTCACGCTAGTACTTTCTTTTCCAACCATCCACAAAACCTGTTTTTCAGGACAAATACGGATACATTCATAACATTTAGTGCATTTATCACTATCATGCTTTATTTTAAGCAAAGCAAAACGAGAAATAAAAGCATAAAAAGCTCCTAGTGGACAAAAATGTGAACAAATTGCCCTAGGACTTAAAAAAGTATCGATACAAAAAAGTATAAAGGCTACAAAAATCCAAGAACTTGTAGCAAAAATAATCCCTCTATGTATCATTCCTATATAAGAAAAACTTTCAAACACAGGCAATGAAAATACAAAAGAAAGGACTAAAACCAAGACCAATACAAAATAGCGTAAATTTTTAGGCAAAATTAAAAATTTATTATTAAGGGTTAATTTATTTCGCACAAAAGCAGCAAAATCTGTGATTAAATTAACAGGACAAACCCAAGAGCAAAAAACCCTTCCTAAAAGCAAACCATAGATAAAAAATATAATCAAAGCTCCTATTAAAGCCATTAAATCTATACTCCAGCTTGCTAGAATGATTTGCAAAACTGCAAAAGGATCGCTTAAAGGTATGGTATTAAAAAGTCTAGAAGAACTTAAATTTCCCTGCAAGATAAAATCTGTAGCTTTAAAACTAAAAAGCGCTAAAATTCCAAGCTGAACGATGCGTCTAGCAATTAAATACTTCATCACAGTTCTCCATCATTTAAATAATTGGTTGCTTTTTTAACATTAAAATGTTTTGAAGTATCTGCATTTTTTATACGACCTTCATCTTTTTCATCCCAGCCTTTTACATAATGAGATCCTGCTTTTCCCAATACATACTCCCTTGGCAAAACACGAATGGCCGGTTTTTCAGTAATACAAGCCAGTTCACAAAGCCCACAACCTACACACACTTCATGATCCACACTAGGTAGTAAAAAAGCATGTTTGGCGGTGCGTTCATTGCGTTTAAGCTCAAGTTTTAAAGCCCTATCTATCAAAGGACAAGCTCTATAACAAGCATCACATTGAATTCCCCAGTGTGCCACACAAGAAGCACTATCAACAATAGCAATACCCATTTTCAAAGATTCTATACCCTGCTCTAAATGCTTTTTATCTAAAGCATCAGTTGGACATTCTCTAATGCAAGGAATATCCTTACAAAGATAGCAAGGAATTTCTCTTGCCTTAAAAAAAGGCGTACCATTTTTTGGACTATCTAACAAGCTAGCAAGCTTTAAAGTATCATAAGGACAGGCTTTTACACAAAGCCCACAACGAACACATTTGCTTAAAAACCTAGCTTCATCTTCAGCCCCAGGAGGACGCAAAGCATAATTATCATCGGCTTTTAAAGCCAAATTAGCCAAAAATCCACCTCCTGTACATAAACATGCAGCCTTAAAGGCACTAACGAAAAATTCTCTTCTACCTTTCATTTAATCAAAACCCTAAATTAAGCCTTATAAATTTTTACAGCACATTTTTTAAAGTCAGTTTGTTTTGAAAGCGGACAAGTCGCATCCAAAGTAACTTTATTGATATATACATTCTCATCAAACCACGGCACATACACAAGTCCTACAGGCGGTTTGTTTCTTCCACGCATATCTACTCTTGCTTTTACTTTACCACGACGAGATTCCACCCAAACCAAATCACCTTGATTTAAGCCTAATTTCTCTCCATCTTTCTCACTCATATAGCAAAGTGCTTCAGGCACAGCACGGTAAAGCTCAGGCACACGCATAGTCATAGTTCCACTATGCCAATGCTCTAAAACCCTTCCTGTTGCAAGCCAGAACGGATACTCTTTACTTGGTCTTTCAGGTGCTTTCATAAATGGCCTAAAGAAAATTTTAGCCTTATTTTTAATACTGTGCTCTTTTTCATCTTTAGGAGCTATTAAATCCCCATTTGTAAGCATTTTGTTAAAATCACCATAAAAAGCAAAATCTGAATTTGGAGCCGCTTTTTTAGCATAATAATCAAATTTAGTATTAAATCTCCACTGTGTTTCCTTGCCATTAACCACAGGCCATCTTAAACCCCTTACTTTATGATAGGTATCAAAATCCGCTAAATCATGTCCGTGTCCTAAGCCAAATTTACGATATTCTTCCCAAAGATATTTTTGAACGAAAAAGCCATAGCCTGTAAATTCTTTTCCATCACTGCCTTGAATTTTTCTCTCATCACCTTTAACATCGGTATTATCAAAGCCTTTTGCGATGGCATCGTTTGGATTAAAGCTTTTTGCTTCTTTATTGGCAAATAGTACATCAAAAAGTGTATCATCTTCGCTATAACCCATAGCTTTTGCCTCTTCTAAAACGCTTGGCAAGGTAAGCTTATTATCCACTTTTTGCTCTTTCCAAACTTCTTTAAGCTTAAAGCGTTTTGCAAATTCTAAAATTTGCCAAGTATCACTCATGGCAGCACCCACAGGTAAGACTTGTTGTTTCCAATGTTGAGTTCTTCTTTCAGCATTACCATAAGCACCCCATTTTTCATAAATCATAGCACTTGGTAAAATAAGATCAGCTACTTTTGCTGAAATTCCAGGATAACAATCACTTACAACAATAAAATTATCCATTTCTCTTGCTGCTGCAATCCAGTGATTTGCATTTGCAGTGTTTTGCCATGGATTATTCACTTGCACCCATGCAAATTTAATTTTTCCATCTTCTAAATCTCTCATGATATTAAGATAAGGAGAACCTGGTTTTGGGTTGATAGTCTTTGCAGGAACTTTCCAAATTTTTTCAGAAATTTCTCTGTGTTTTGGATTGGCTACAACCATATCTGCAGGCAAACGATGTGAGAAAGTTCCTACTTCCCTAGCTGTTCCACAGGCACTTGGCTGTCCTGTTAAAGAAAAGGCTCCACTACCTGGTTTAGCTTGCTTTCCTAGCAAAAAATGTACCATATAAGCTTGTTCATTTACCCAAGAACCTCTTGTGTGTTGATTAAAGCCCATAGTCCAAAAACTTACGACTTTGCGATTTTTCTCTATGTAAAGATTAGCTAATTCTTGAAGTTTTTTCTTAAAATCTTCCAAAGACTCATTATCATCACCTTTGGCTACTCTTGCAGTGTATTCTAAAGTATAAGGGGCTAAACCTTTTTTAAATTCGTCAAAAGAAATTTCCCAGTTTTTATCAGCCACACCTTGATGTTTCATTTCAAATTTATCACCCGCTTTAACGCCAAGATAAGATAAAGAAGTAGCCTCTTCATCGTCTAAAGTGATTACATTTTCTTTTTCAACCGTATCTTTTTCACTTTCTTTAAATTTTGGATGATTTGGATTATTTCTCATACCATAACCAATATCAGCATAACCAGTTGCAAATACGCAGTGATCTTTGATAAATTTCATATCCATAGCCTCTGGATGATTATAAACAATCTCTCTTGCTATGTAGTTCCAAATAGCCAAATCTGTATTTGGTTTAAAAATAATTTCAATATCAGCAATATTTGAAGTACGGTTAGAAAAAGTGCTTAGATTAACAACTTTAACCTTATCAAGATTGCTTAGTTTTCTATCACTTACTCTTGACCAAAGGATTGGGTGCATTTCAGCCATATTAGCTCCCCAAGTGATAATAGTATCTGTAAGCTCTATATCATCATAACAGCCTGATGGCTCATCTACACCAAAAGTTTGCATAAAACCAACCACTGCAGAGGCCATACAATGTCTTGCATTTGGATCGATATTATTTGTTCTAAAACCCGCTTTTGCAAGCTTTAAAGCAGCATAACCTTCTTGGATAGTGTATTGCCCACTACCAAAAATCCCTATACCTGTAACGCCGAGTTCATTGTAGGCTTTTTTAAATTGTTTTTCCATTTCATCAAAGGCTCTTTGCCAAGAAACTTGTTGAAATTTGCCTTTTTTATCAAATTCGCCTTTTTCATTCATGCGAAGCAAAGGCATAACAAGACGATCTTCACCATACATGATCTTAGCATTAAAATAACCTTTGATACAATTAAGTCCGCGATTTACGGGTGCTGCAGGATCACCTTTTGTTGCTACGATTTTGCCATCTTTTCTAGCTATCATAATTCCACAGCCAGTTCCACAAAATCTACAAACAGCTTTATCCCATTTCCAATCTTCTTCTTGCGCGCCAAGCATAGAGCTTGGAACACTAAGCCCTGCAACACTAGCAGCACTTGCAATAGCGGTATTTTTAATAAAATCCCTTCTATTCATCCTTATTCCTCCAAAATAAAAAAATCATCTTATTATAAAAAATGAAGTATAAAAATCTCTTGAAATTTTAATAAAAATAATAATTTTAAAGCTCTATTTTATAGGAGTTTTATTGTCCTTTTTATATTATTATTACACAAAATAAATATTAAAAATAATCAACTTAACAATTAAAATATAATCAACTTAAAATAATAAAAAAATGAAGATATAAAAATTAAGCCCTAAGAATGGGCTTAATCAAAATTAATGGCAACCACAACCACCGCAGCAGCTAGAACCACCAAAAAATGCATCAAGTTTTGCAATATCTGGCATTTCTGTGATTTCATTTACAAGTTCTTTATATGCCACTTTACCCTCTTTAATCACAAATACGGCACGAGCTAAAAGCCCTTCTAAAGCACCTTCATTTATCAAAACACCATATTTTTCACCAAATTCTTTTGCCACAAAATCACTTGCAACACTTAAATTTTCAATACCTTCTGTACTGCAAAATCTTCCCATAGCAAAGGGTAAGTCCATACTTACTACAATCACTTCAGCACCATTGTAACTGGCTACTTTTTTATTAAATTCTCTAGCCTCTGTAGCACAAACTGGTGTATCTAAGCTTGGAACACTTAAAATGATTTGAGTTTTACCCGCTGCACCGATTTCAATCACGCTTAAATCTTTAGCTTTAAGATTTACCTTAGGAGCATCTGCTCCAACTTCTACTGAATTTCCTTTAAGTTTTACAGGATTTCCTTTAAAATTTACTGTACTCATTTAATTTCCTTTTTTGATATTTTAAACATTATTGCAATTAATGTTTTAGGAGTGATTATATCCTATAAATATTAATTATTTTTTAATTTCACTCAAAATTATTTTACTTCTTTCCAAGTATATTTTTTCCACACTTTTTGAGCTTCCTTACTCTTAATAAAATCTACAAATTCTAAAGCTTTTTTATTTTCTAAACCTTTTTTTGTAGGAGCAATTTCAGCTGCACGATAAATCACTGCATTTTTATCTTTGATAAATAAAGCTTTATCATCGCCTAAAGCCTTTGCCCAATGAGACCAAATGATTAAAGCATCAATATTTGGATTGTTATTCCACTCATCTACAGCAGCTTTGGAATTTTTAGCATAAATTTTTATATTTTTACGTAATTTTACCAAATTTTCTCTTTTTGCACTTTTTAAAGCCATATCTTCATAAAGTCCAACTTGTCCTGCACCATCAACCACCATAACATTTATGCCATCTTTTAAAATGTCTTCAAAATTTTTAATATTTTTTGGATTATTTGGACGCACGATAATACCTGATGGACGCACATTTAAAACGCTTAAATTTTCCAAACTTAAACTTGGAATTTTTTTAGCAAAATCATCCATCATTGAAGTATTGCCTGAAAAAATCAAATCTGCATTTTCTTTTGCTTTGTCTATCCAAGCTGGAGTTGGACCTGCGGTTACAATCACCTTTTCTTTTGTTTTTTCTTCAAATTTTAAAGCAAGCTCTTTTAGCACAGGAGCGGGACCACCTGGACCATAAACTAAAATTTCAGCATTTAAAAAACTTGCTGCTGCTAAACTTAAAATTAATATTTTTTTCATAAAATAAACCTTTCTTTATAATAATATAAAGGAAATTTTATCAATCTATAGTTAACTCTCCCTTGCAAAGCCCTGCTTCTATAAGAAAACGAGAAGGAGCGAAAGAAGTTTTTTTATTTTTATCATATTTAGCATAGCTTAAATAAAGTATATTTTTTGCCCTAGTTACTGCAACATAAAAAAGCCTTCTTTCCTCTTCTAAGCTTCCACCCATTCCCATAAGCTTTTGATTAGGAAAGCGACCTTGTGCAAGATCAATCACAAAAACAAGATCAAATTCCAAGCCCTTGCTTGCATGTACGCTAAGCAAATTAACTCCTTTGCCACTACTCATTTCACTTGCACCTAAAGTTAGAAAATTATAATACTTATAAATATCGCTATAATTTTTTGTAAGCTCTTTTAAGACATTGAATTTTGTTTCTATTTTTTCTAAATTTTCACTCTTTCTTAATAAATCCACCTGTCCTGCTTTATTTGTTGCTCTTTTGGTTGCAAGTTCTTCACAAATTTCTCTATAAAAAGAATTTTCACAAATTAAATTTACCAAAGTCAAAGAATGTTTTATTTCCATAGCTTTTTTTAAAAAAAGATAAATTTTTTCTAAATTTCTAGCACATAAATCATTGATTTTTGAAAGTTTTAAAATAGGATGTGCATCAAATTCACTCTCAAATTTAAAACGAGTTTCGCTGGCTAATTCTTCTAAATCCGCAAAAAGCCCAAGTTGATAATTTCTTTTTTGATGATTTTGCAAATTTACATTTTTATCAGGATCTAAAAAACCTTTTATTAAATTTCCATGCCCTAATTTTAAAAGTGCGTCAAAAATTTCTTTTGCTAAAACTCCACCCACACCTTTGGTATATTGAACCAAATGAATAAAAGCCATGATATCTTTAGGATTTACCACAAGAGCAAGCATAGAGCTAAAAGCTTTAACTTCTAAACTTTCAAAAAAACTTCCACTTCCCTTTCTCACACTTGCAATGCCCTGCTCCCTTAAAGCTACTTCAACCCCATCAGCACTTGAGTTGTTGCGAAAAATCACGGCAATTTCTTCCAAACTTACTCCGCTTGTAAGTATCATTTTGGCTATATTTTGATACTGATCAAATAATTCTTCAAAAGTAAGCAAAGATGGGGCTTTAAACTCATCATTTCTTGTAACAATAAGTTCTTTTGGATATAATCTTTCGTTATTTAAAATCACTTTATTAGCCAAAGCTAAAATACTTCTTGATGAACGGTAGTTTTTATTTAAAGAAAAAATTTTTGCATCTTTAAAACGATCTTTAAACCCACCTATGATATTAATATCCGCTCCATTAAAAGCATAAATACTTTGATCATAATCCCCTACGCAAAACAAACTTTTACTATGAAAAGCCTCTATTAAGGAACTTTGCAAAGTATTTGTGTCTTGATATTCATCTACTAAAATTTCATCAAATTCATATTTTTCTTCTTTTAAAAGATCTTTTAGATTGATAAGCAAGTCATTAAAATCTACATAATTAAAACGCTTTTTTTCATTATCATATTCTTTTAAAATATCTTCATAAATTTCAGCATAAATACTTTGATCTTCGTAGTTTTGGCAAAACCAAGTATAAAAATCTTGATTGTGCGCTTTGTTTTGAAACAAAGAATAAAGATCATATAAATAACTTGATTGATAAGGTTTTATATCACTTAAATGCCTAAAAGTTCTTTTTTCATAGACACTTTTAAGTAGAGTTTTTAACTCGCTTGCTTGCTTTAAGGCTATATTTTTATCCGCATTTCTAAGTAAGGTATAAGCCGTACTATGAAAAGTTCCTGCAAGTATTTTACTGGTAATATTTTTATCAAAAAATTTCCCTAAACGCCCTATCATTTCTTTACTGGCTTTATTTGTGAAAGTTAAAAGCATGATTTTTTGAGGTGCCACTCCCTTGCTTAAAAGATAAGAAATTCTTGCAACAATAGTAGAAGTTTTTCCCGTCCCTGCACTTGCAATAACAAGATTGTGTCCAAAATCAGCAGTAGCAGCAAGATATTGTTCATTATTTAATTTTGAAAGTGGCATTATTTTCCTTATAAAAGTTAAAATTATAAAAAAAAATTACTTAAAAATATAAAAATTTAAAATTACTTTATATTAGATTATAGTACAATGCTAAAATTATTTAACTTTCTGTTTTTAAGGGATAGCAAATGAATTTGAAAATTTTTTCTATTATTGTTGGCATATTAATTGCTGTTATTGTGATATTAGGTGGAACATATTATTATCTTTTTGAATATTCAAAACCAAAGAATTACACCTTAAATACCAACACTTACACCGAACAAAAATCGTATACCAATAACTACGATAATTCCTATTCACCCTCGATCCAAACCAACAATAGTTCATCAAATGTAAATACTAATAACAATACCATCCAAAAGCAAGAAACAAACCCATTAGATGAAAATCAAAGCTTAAATAACGATACATTTAATACATCAATAAGCGAAAACAATCAAAGCTTAAATAATGACACCAATACAAGTAATAATATTAATACAAATGAAAATAAGCAAATTTTAGATACGGATAAAGAAAAATTAAAACAAGAAAATAAACAAGCCAAAATAGAAGCTCTTAAAAAAGAAATCAGCAAACAACAAAAGATCTTAGAAAGAGAAAGAGCTGTAAAAAAAGAACTTCAATCAAACAAATCAAACAAAAATAAATATCTAAATACCGCTAGAGAGTATCTAAGCATAGGAAAAAACAGTCGTTTAGAACCTGAGCTTAGCACAGAAAATATGAAAGTTTACATTTTAGATGGAAAATTTTTAAGCCAATACAGAATCAATCTGTTAAAAGATATGCTAAGCGTTATACAAGATAATGCAAAAGATTATTATCTAAGTATTTTTGTTAAAATGCTACCAAAAGGGGAAATGAAATTAACTATCTATAACAAAGAAATTATCTTTTCAGATATGAAAAAAGCTTATAAATATATTAGTTTAGATAGATTAAGCCCATATTTAAACAATCCAAAAGAATTAAATGAACATGTAGCACGTGAAGAAATTTTAGAAAGACTTAAACTTCAAATTAAAAAAGACGGCAAAGGAAGTGATTTTTCTAAACATATCAAAAGTTTGAAAACTGGACTTAATACAGCACAATATTTCTTCCCGTTTTGTGAAATTATAGAAATTAGCTCTATTAAATAAGCTAAAACAATAAAGGCAAATAATGTATGATAAAAATTTAGAAAAAGAGTATTATCAAATTTGCGAAGAACGCGGATATTTTGAAATCGATGGCAATAAAACCATACAAGAAAAAGATAAAAATTTCTGCATTATGATGCCTCCTCCTAATGTCACTGGAGTTTTACACATAGGACATGCTTTAACTTTTACTCTACAAGATATTATGACGCGTTATAAAAGAATGGATGGCTATAAGGTTCTTTATCAACCAGGGCTTGATCACGCAGGTATTGCCACTCAAAATGTTGTAGAAAAACAACTCCTTGCTCAAGGCATTAAAAAAGAAGAACTAGGTAGAGAGAAATTTATAGAAAAAGTCTGGGAGTGGAAAGAGCAAAGCGGTGGAAAAATTTTAGACCAAATGAGAACTCTAGGCATCACTCCTGCATGGAGTCGCTTGCGTTTTACTATGGATGAAGGTTTGGTTAATGCCGTAAAAAAAGCCTTTGTAGAACTTTATGATAAAAGACTTATTGTACGTGGAAACTACATGATAAATTGGTGTACTCATGATGGCGCTTTAAGTGATATAGAAGTTGAATACAAAGAAAACAAAGGAAAACTTTATCATATTAAATACTTTTTAAAAGATAGCGATGAATTTTTAGTAGTAGCCACAACGCGTCCTGAAACTTTTTTTGGCGATACTGCAGTTATGGTGCATCCTGATGATGAACGCTATGCTAAATTTGTGGACAAAGAAGTGATTTTGCCTATAAGCAAAAAAGCCATTAAAATCATAGCCGATAAACATGTAGAAAAAGAATTTGGAACAGGAGTTGTAAAAGTTACTCCCGCTCATGACATGAACGATTATGAAGTAGGACTTAGACATAATTTAGATTTTATAAGTGTTTTTGATGAAAAAGGAATTTTAAACGAACATTGTTTAGAGTTTCAAGGTTTAGAACGCTTAGAAGCAAGAGAAAAAATCGTAGCCAAACTTGAAAGTCTTGGTTTTATAGAAAAAATAGAAGAGTATAACAATCAAATAGGATATTGTTATCGTTGCAACAATATAGTTGAACCTTATATCTCCAAACAATGGTTTGTAAAAAAAGAAATCGCCCAAGAAAGTATAGAAAAAGTTGCGCTTGGAGAAAGTAAATTTTACCCAAATCACTGGATAAATAGCTTTAATGCTTGGATGAAAGATTTAAGAGATTGGTGTATTTCAAGACAACTTTGGTGGGGGCATCAAATTCCTGTGTATTATTGCGAATGCTCTCATGAATGGGCAAGCCAACATACGCCTAAAACTTGTCCAAAATGTCAAAGTCAAAATTTCAAACAAGATGAAGATGTACTTGATACTTGGTTTTCTTCAGGACTTTGGGCTATGAGTACTCTAGGCTGGGGGAATGAAAATTGGGGTAAAGATAAAATTTGGTCTGAAAAGGATTTAAAAGATTTTTATCCCAATTCTTTACTCATTACAGGTTTTGATATTTTATTTTTCTGGGTGGCTAGAATGATGTTTCAAAGCACTAATGCCTTACATCAACTTCCTTTTAAAGATATTTATTTACATGCTCTTGTGAAAGATGAGCAAGGTAGAAAAATGAGCAAAAGCCTTGGAAATGTCATCGATCCAAATGAAAGCATTAAAGAATATAGTGCTGATATTTTACGCTTTACTTTAGCACTTCTTGCTATACAAGGACGCGATATTAAACTTAGCAATGATAAACTTTTACAAGTTAGAAATTTTACAAATAAAATTTATAATGCTACAAATTATCTGCTTTTAAATGAAAGTAAATTTGAAGATTTGGAAAATATCACACTTCATTCAGAATTAGCAAAATATATTTATGCCAAATTTCAAACTTGTGTTAAGGATGTAAGAGAAAATTTAGACAATTATCGCTTTAATGATGCAGCCAATACTCTATATAAATTCTTTTGGGATGATTTTTGCGATTGGGGTATAGAGCTTAGCAAAGCCGAAAAATCGAGCGTTGAAGAACTTGGTAGTATTTTCAAAGAAGCTTTAAAACTTTTAAATCCTTTCATGCCTTTTATCAGCGAGTATTTATACCACAAACTAAGCGATACAGAACTTAAAACAAGCCCTTCTATTATGATAAGCAAATATCCAAAATTTAAAGAACAAGATAAAAATATAGAAAAAATCTTTTCTTTGCTCATAGAAAGCATAGTTAGTATCCGCCGTGCTAAAAGTTTAATCGATCTTGGAAATTCTAAAATAGAAAAAGCTTATATCAAATTTAACGATAAAAAAATCAAAGATGAAATCAAAGCTTATATGAATTTTATCATAATGCTCGCAAAGTGCGAGCAAATAGAATTTAGTGAAGAAAAATTACCAAAGGCAATATGTGATGTTAGCGAGAATTTAGAAATTTTTATTACGCTTGAAAATGTTGATTTAAGTGGTATTTTAACAAGACTTGAAAATCAAAAAAATAAGCTTGAAAAAGAAAGTTTCAAGCTTAACTCCATGCTTTCAAATGAAAAATTCATCGCTAACGCACCTAAAGAGGTGGTGGAGCAAAATAAAGAAGCTCTAGAAAATTTAAAAATTCAACTTGAAAAAATATCAGTTGAACTTCAAAATCTAAGAGGTTAAAAATTTGATAAAAATAAAAAATTTAAAAAAATATTATGGCAAGGAACTCGTGATAAACGATGTTTCTTTGGAGATTAAAAAGGGTGAAATTTACGCCATAGTAGGTCATAGTGGAGCTGGAAAATCCACTCTTTTAAGATGTATTAATGGACTTGAGAATTATCAAGAAGGAAGTTTAAAAGTCTTTGATCAAGAAATTAAAGATTTAAGTCAAAAAAAATCAAAAGAGTTAAGAATGCTTAGAAAAGATATAGGGATGATTTTTCAAAATTTTGCCCTAATGGAGCGCAAAAATGTATTTGAAAATGTTGCTATGCCTTTAAGAACACACTATACTCAGTGTAAATTTCATGCCAAGCTTTTTAATAAAGAATACATGAGCGAAAAAGAAATTGCCCAAAAAGTCAATTCCTTACTTGAAATCGTAGGGCTTGATCATAAAAACAAATCCTACCCAAGAGAACTGAGCGGAGGGCAAAAACAACGCGTTGCTATTGCTAGAGCCTTAGCTTTAAACCCAAAAATTTTACTTAGTGACGAAGCTACTTCGGCTCTTGATCCAAACACTACAAAAAATATTTTAGAGCTTATATCTAAAATCAATGCTGAATTTGGGATTACTGTTGTTTTAGTAACTCACGAAATGGATGTGGTAAAAGACATAGCTCAAAAAGCTTTATTACTTGAACATGGACAAATCATAGGAAGTGGAGCAATTGATGAGCTTTTTTTAAGGCCTAATGCCAAAATGAAAGAATTTTTAGGAGAAAGCGACTTCTTGCCTGAGCACGGACTTAATATCAAACTTTACTTTCCAAAAGAAGTTGCCCAAAATAGCGTCATCACTCATATGGCAAGAACTCTAAATATAGACTTTAACATAGTTTGGGGTAAAATAGAAAAACTGAATGGAAAAGCCTTGGGAAATTTAGTTATAAATATAAATGAAAAGGATAAAGACAAGGTTCTTGATTACATAGAAAAAAGTGGAGTATTATGGGAGGTGGCATCATGAATGAAGAAAACATCTCTATCATCAGTGCTTTTTTTAGTAGAATTTCTCAATTTTTTAATGAATTTTCTTGGCAGGATATTAAAGAAGTGAGTTTAAGTTCTATTACAAGTTTCAGTGAAAATTATGAAAACATTTTAAAACCTGCGCTTAATGAAACAATTTATATGAGTTTAATGGCTGTACTATTTGGATTTTTATTGGCTATCATTCCTGGAATTTTACTTGCTATTTGGGATAAAAATGGAATTAAAGAAAATAAAATCGCTTATAGTATTTTAGATTTTATTACCAATATATTACGCGCCTTTCCATTTTTAATTCTTATAGTTGTTCTTTTACCACTTTCTAAAATCATAGTAGGCACAAGCATAGGTACAAATGCTGCCATAGTTCCTTTAGCTATCGGAATAGCTCCTTATTTGGCAAAGATGCTTGAAAGCGCTTTTAAAGAAATAGACAAAGGAATCATAGAAGCAGCAAAAAGTTATGGTGCTAGCAATATTCAAATTATCTTCAAGGTTATCTTTAGTGAGGCCCTTCCTGCTATAATTAGCGGAATTACCCTAACTTTGATCTTTACCATTGGTTTTTCTGCTCTTGCTGGAACTGTCGGTGGTGGAGGTTTGGGAGATGTCGCTATTCGCTATGGTTATGAAAGATTTAACAAAGAAGTTATGATTCAAACTGTAGTTATTTTACTTATATTAGTTCAGTTAGTTCAAATTCTAGGTAATTTATTTTATACTTGGGCTAAAAATAGTAAAACTACATATATCATTGCCACTCTATTGATTTTACTTGGAGTTAGTATAGTTATCAATATAAACAATGATGAAAATTTCTTTTGGCAAGTAATTGTTTTTATCTTATTTTTAGGAAGTTTGCTTTATAAAGGTTTCAAAAAATAAGGAGATTATATCTCCTTTTAAGATAAATATAAGTTTTTTTAAGTAAAATTTAAACAAAAAACTAAAGGAATTAAAATGATGTATCAGATGCGTTAATCTGACTATCAACAAGTTTTTATATACTTCTTCCTGATAGTCAGAGTGAATTTATTAAGATTAAAGCAAGCACAAAATGACTAAAAAGGAAAAAAATGAAAATCAAATCTTTATTTATAGCAAGTATTTTAACATTAAGTCTTAATGCAAATGCATTAGAAACCATCACAGTTGCAGCAACTCCCGTCCCTCATGCTGAAATCCTAGAACAAGTAAAACCTGATTTAGAAAAACAAGGCTATAAACTTGAAATCAAAGAATTTACGGATTATGTTTTACCTAATCTAGCTGTTGATAACGGAGAAGCCGATGCAAATTTTTTCCAACATACTCCTTATTTGGAAGAATTTAATAAAAACAAAGGCACCAAACTTATCAAAGTAGCTGCCATACACATAGAACCTATGGCTGTTTACTCCAAAAAATACAAAAGTCTAGATGATATTAAAGAAGGGATTAAAATCGCCATTCCAAATGATCCAACCAATGAAAGTAGAGCTTTAGATATTATTGCAAAAAAAGGTTTGGTAAAATTTAAAGATAAGGCTTTAAAAACACCTCTTGATATTATAGACAATCCTAAAAAAATTAAATTTGTAGAATTAAAGCCCGCACAACTTCCAAGAGCTTTGGATGATGTTGATTTTGCTGTAATTAATTCCAACTACGCTCTCTCTGCAAATCTAAATCCTGCAAAAGATAGCGTATTTATCGAAGATAAAGAAAGCCCGTATGCAAACATTCTTGTTGTAAGAGTGGGACATGAAAACGATCCAAAAATCAAAGCCTTAATCCAAGCTCTACAAAGTGATAAAATCAAACAATTTATCATAGAAAAATACAACGGATCTGTTTTACCTGCTTTTTAATTTTGTCCCTTACCTAGGGACTTTTTTCTTAAATACAAAGGAGTTTTTATGAATTTATTTAAAATTATTATACTCGCTTGCATTCTAAATTTATCTAGCCTATTTGCACAAAACATTACTATAGGAGCCACTCCAAATCCTTTTGGTAGCTTACTAGAACTAATGAAAGATGATTTTAAAAACAAAGGGTATGAGCTTAAAATAGTAGAATTTTCAGACTATATTTTGCCCAATCGTGCATTAGAGGAAAAAGAACTTGATGCAAATTTATATCAACACAAACCTTTTTTAGAAGAATACAACCTAAAAAAAGGTTCAAATTTAATTGCAACAACGCCTGTACTTATAGCTCCAGTAGGAGTTTATAGTAAAAAAATCAAAAATTTAGAAAATCTTAAAGAAGGTGCTAGAGTTGCTATACCTAATGATGCGACCAATGAAAGCAGAGCTTTAGAGCTTTTAGAGAAAGCAAAATTAATAGAGCTTAACAAAAATACTCTAAAAACCCCATTGGACATAAACAAAAATCCAAAAAAACTTAAATTTATAGAACTTAAAGCCGCACAACTTCCAAGAGCTTTAGATGATGTTGATATTGCTATAATTAATTCTAATTTCGCACTTGGGGCCGGTCTGAATCCAAGTAAAGATACTATTTTTAGGGAAGATAAAAATAGCCCTTATGTAAATTATGTTGTGGTACACTCAGAAGATAAAAATAGCGAAAAAACCAAAGTAATTGATGAAATTTTAAGAAGCGATAAATTTAAAGCCATCATTAATGAACATTATAAAGATATATTAATCCCAGCTTTTTAGGAGTATAATATGAATATTAAAAAAATATTTTTAAGTGTTTTATTTACAATTAGCCTTAGTTTTGGGGCGGATAAAACCATAATCATAGGTGCAACACCAACGCCTTATGCTGAAATTTTAAATTTCTCTAAACCCTTATTTCAAGAAAAAGGTTGGAAGTTAATAGTTAAGGAATTTAATGACTATAATATACCTAACATCGCTTTAAATGAAAAAGATTTAGATGCAAATTTATATCAGCATAAACCTTTTTTAGATGATTTTAATACCCACAAAGGAACAAAATTAAGTTCTTTAGGTGCTATTGTTTTAGTTCCTATGGCTATATATTCTAACTCCATAAAAGATATAAAAGACATTCCTAATGGTGCTAAAATCGCTATACCTAATGATGCTACCAATGAAAGCAGAGCTCTTGATTTACTAGCTAAAGCAAATTTAATAGAGTTTAAAAGTCAAAGCACCCTTAAAACCCCTATTGACATAAGTAAAAATCCAAAAAAACTTAAATTTATAGAGCTTAAAGCCGCACAACTTCCAAGAGCCCTAAATGATACTGATTTGGCTATTATTACCACAAACTATGCTCTTGGAGCAGGCTTAAACCCTTTAAAAGATGGTATTTTTATGGAAGATAAAGATAGTTTATATGCTATTGTTTTAGCTACAAGAAAAGGTGAAGAAACAAGTCAAAAAAGTCTTGTTATTAAAGAAATTTTAACAAGCGATAAAATTAAAAATTTTATCATAGAAAAATACAAAGGCTCTGTTATCCCTACTTTTTAACTCTATACAAAGCCTTCTAAAGGCTTTGTTAAACTTATAAAAGCTAAAATACTATTTATTGCATTATAATTCTTAGGATAAAAATGAAAATTATTTTTTTAACTTTTTTTATTGTGATAAATTATATCCAAGCAGCTAGTTTAGAAGAAATCAAAACAGCACTAGCTAAAGAATTTAGAAATAATTTTCCTAAAATTATAATTTCTCAAATTGATTTAAAAATAACATCATTGCCTAAAGATTTTGATCAATATGAATTTCTAAGAATCGCTAATGGGCGTTTTAATCAAGCACAAGGCTTTTTAAGGGCTGAATTTAAAACTCCGCAAAATATACAAAAAAATGTATTTTTTAGATATTTCATTCAAGCAAATTTAGAAGTTTTAAAAAGCGAACGCGCTATAAAAAGAGGAGATAAACTTGGAGCTTTTGACTATAAAAGCGTATTGATTGATTTTGATAAAGTTCCTTTAAATGCCTTAACCTTAGATGATGTAGATAATCTTGTAGCTAAAAGCAATATTAACAAAAACGCCATTTTAAGAGCAAATATGTTTAAAACCACAGCTTTAATACGCCGAAATGATCCTATAATCGGGATTTTAAGCGAAGCAAATGTTGATGTTTTAATCGAACTTGTGGCTTTGCAAAGTGCAAATATGGGCGAAAGGATTCGTGCAAAAAACAAAGAAGGTAAAGTTATGCAAGGCATCGTAGTGGGTAAAAATAGGATGATTATACAATGAAGGTTTTATTAGGAATTTCTGGTTCAAGCAGTGTCAATTTAGGCTTAAAATTATTAAAAAATCTAGAAAACCAATGCGAACTTTATTGCATTTTAACCCAAGGTGCAAAACTTAGCTTCAAAACTGAAAATCAAGCAAATTTAGAAGAAATTTGTCAAGAAAATTTTAAATACACTTATTTTTTAGATGATAAAAATTTAAGTCTAAGTGTAGCAAGTGGATCTTTTGGAATAGAAAAAACCATCATTGCTCCTTGTTCAATTTCAAGTTTAGCAAAAATTCACGCTGGTTTTGCAGACACTCTTTTAATGCGTGCTGCAGCAGTGGCCTTAAAAGAAAGAAAAAAACTTATCTTAGGCGTACGCGAAATGCCTTTTTCTACTTTAAATTTAGAACATATGTTAAAACTTAGCCAAATGGGAGTTATTATCGCCCCTCCTATTATCGCAAGCTATTCTAAAGCAAACAATCTAGAGCAAATGGAAAATTTTATCGCAGGTAAATGGTTAGATCTTTTAGAAATAAAACACAATTTATATGAAAAATGGCAAAATTTTTAGTTTAAATTTGTTATATTTTTAAAAAAAATTGGAGCAAAAATGACTTGTTTATATCCTGGGACTTTTGATCCTATTACCAACGGGCATTTAGATGTTATAAAACGGGCTTTAAAAATTTTTGATGAAGTCATCGTTGCCATAGCAAAAAGTGAACATAAAAAACCTTGCTATGATTTAGAAAAACGCAAAGAACTAGCCCTGCTCGCAACACAAAATTTAAAAAATGTTAAAATCATTGCTTTTGATAATTTACTTGTAGATTTAGCCAAAGAATTAAAAGTTAATACTATAATCCGTGGACTTAGAGCAGTGAGTGATTTTGAATACGAATTGCAAATTGGCTATGCAAATCACGCACTTTGGGAAGATATGGAAACCATTTATCTTATGCCAAGTCTAAAACATGCTTTTATTTCAAGTTCTATTGTGCGTTCTATAGTAGCACATGGGGGTGATGTAAGTTCTCTTGTTCCAAAAGAAATTCTACCTTTTTTAAAGGATCAATCTTGTATGTAGTTTTTGAAGGTATTGACTGCGTAGGAAAAAGTACGCAAATTTCACTTTTAAAAGAAATTTACAAAGATGCCATTTTCACACTCGAACCTGGCGGAACAGAACTTGGAAAACATTTAAGAGAAATTTTACTTAATAAAACTCATCCTATTAACAAAAGAGCTGAACTCTTGCTTTTTTTAGCTGATCGTGCTCAACATTTTGAAGAAATCTTAAAAACCAATCAAAACAAACTCATTATTAGCGATAGAAGTTTTATTTCAGGCATGGCTTATGCCAAAGATTTTGAAAACGATTTGCTTTTTGCTTTAAATAGTTTTGCTTTAGAAAATTTTTTTCCACAAAAAATTATCTTTTTAAAAGGAGATGCAAACCTTATCCAAGAACGCCTCAGTCAAAAAGAACTAGATAGTATAGAAAAACGTGGCATTGAGTATTTTTTAAGTGTACAGGACAAACTCGAAAAAGTGCTTCATTTTTTAAAAGAAAAAATTTCTGTAGAAATTTTAACACTTGACGCAAAAGAAAGTAAAGAAAAATTACACCAACAAATAAAGGAATTTTTACAATGATTAACGCTTTAAAAGGAATGAAAGATTTATTAGATAAAGATGCATATTATTATGAAAAAGTGATTAAAACCTGCGAAGAAGTAGCTAAAAACTATGGCTTTACTTTTATCAATATACCGCATTTAGAACTTTGCACCCTTTTTAAAAGAAGCGTAGGAGAAAGTTCTGATATAGTAGGTAAAGAAATGTATGAATTTATCGATAAAGGCGAAAATCATGTTTGCATGCGTCCTGAAGGAACTGCTGGGGTGGTGCGTGCCTATATAGAAAAAAAACTCGATAAAAACACTAGTGTGAAAAGATGGTTTTATCATGGTTCTATGTTTCGTTATGAAAGACCTCAAAAGGGTCGCTTAAGAGAATTTCATCAATTTGGAGTTGAAAGCCTTGGCATACCTAATGTTTATGAAGATGCAAGCATTATTTTAATGCTAGTAGAAATTTTCTCACGCCTTGGTATTGATTTTAAACTTCAACTTAATTCTTTAGGCTGCTTACAATGCTTGCCAAAATACCGCGATAGGCTCGTTGAATTCTTAGATTCCAAAGAAGGTTTTTGTGAAGATTGTTTGCGTAGAAAAAATTTAAATCCTATTCGTGTCTTAGATTGTAAAAATGAGCATTGTCAAAATTTGCTTGAAAATGCTCCGCTTTTGATCAATAATTTATGCACCTCTTGCCAAAAAGACTTTGAAACACTGCAACAAATTTTAAAGGATAATGGAGTTAAATTTGAGTTAGATTCAAAACTTGTGAGGGGTTTGGATTATTATTCTAAAACGGCTTTTGAATTTATAAGCGATGAAATAGGAGCAAAGGCTGCTATCGCAGGTGGAGGACGCTACGATAGACTTATAGAGTATTTAGGTGGAAAAAGTGGCTATGGTATAGGTTTTGCCATGGGTATAGAAAGAATTATAACTATTTTAGAACAAAAAGAAGAAAAGATTCAAAGAGAAGGAATTTATCTTTGTGCTATGGATGAAATTTATATCCAAAAACTTTTGCATATCGCTACAAATTTAAGAAAAGAATATAAAGTACTTTTAAGCTATGAAGCAAGAAAACTAGCCAAACATCTTGAAAACGCGGATAAAAATAATACTGAAATTTTTCTTTGCATGGGAGAAAATGAAGCACAAAATGAAAGTTTGTTTTATAAAAATTTAGCAAAAAAAGAAGAAAAAATGATTAAAATTTCAGACTTAAAGAAGGTTTTATGATGGATTATGGTATTGATATTTGGGGAAATGAAAATTTCATTATCAAAAATGGTAAAGTTTGTATCAATTACGAGAAAAAACCTGCTATTATTGATATAGTTAAAGAATTAAGAGATGATGGATACAAGGGGCCTTTACTTTTAAGATTTCCTCATCTTATCCAAAAACAAATTGAAAATATTTACGGAAATTTCAATAAAGCAAGAAAGGAATTTGGCTATAAAGGAGGATTTAACGCTGTTTATCCTTTAAAGGTCAATCAATACCCTGGTTTTGTAAAAAATCTTGTAAAACTTGGAAAAGACTATAACTATGGACTTGAAGCAGGTTCTAAGGCAGAGCTTTTACTCGCTATGGCTTATAATAACGAAGGCGCACCTATTACCGTAAATGGCTTTAAAGATAGAGAACTTATCAACATAGGCTTTATCGCAGCTGAAATGGGACATAATATCACTTTAACCATAGAAGGACTTAATGAACTTGAAGCTATCATAGACATAGCTAAAGAACGCTTTAAACCTAAACCAAATATAGGCTTACGTGTACGTTTGCATTCTGCTGGAGTTGGAATTTGGGCAAAAAGCGGTGGGATTAATTCTAAATTTGGACTTACATCCACTGAACTCATAGAAGCGGTAAATTTACTCAAAGAAAACAAACTTTTAGAACAATTTACCATGATTCACTTTCATCTAGGCTCACAAATTACCGAAATTCACCCCTTGAAAAAAGCCTTAAATGAAGCAGGAAATATCTATACAGAACTTAGAAAAATGGGAGCTAAAAATCTAAAAGCTATCAATCTTGGCGGTGGTTTAGCTGTGGAATACTCACAATTTAAAAATGAAAAAAGTAGAAATTACACCCTAAGAGAATACGCTAACGATGTAGTTTTTATCCTAAAAAACATAGCCGAACAAAAAAAAGATTTAGAGCCTGATATTTTCATAGAAAGTGGGCGTTTTGTAGCAGCTAATCACGCTGTTTTAATCGCTCCTGTATTAGAACTTTTTTCTCAAGAATACGCAGAAAACAAACTCATACTTAAAAAACAAAATCCAAAACTTATCGATGAGCTTTATGATCTTTATAAAAGTATAAAACCTTCCAATGCTTTAGAATACTTGCACGATAGCATAGATCATTTAGAGAGTATTTTAACTCTTTTTGATTTGGGCTATGTGGATTTACAAGATCGTTCCAATGCTGAAATTTTAACTCATTTGATTACAAAAAAAGCCATCTTGCTTTTAGGCGATAAGCAAAATCCTGCGGATTTACTTGCCATACAAGATGAAGTGCAAGAAAGGTATTTGGTAAATTTTTCGCTCTTTCAAAGCATGCCTGATTTTTGGGGTTTAGAACAGAATTTCCCCATCATGCCACTTGATCGCTTAGATGAAGAACCGACACGAAGTGCAAGTATTTGGGATATAACCTGCGATAGCGATGGAGAAATTTCATACTCTAAAGATAAACCTTTATTTTTGCACGATGTAGATGTAGAAAAAGAAAATTATTTTCTAGGGTTTTTTCTTGTAGGTGCCTATCAAGAAGTACTTGGAATGAAACACAATCTTTTTACTCATCCTACTGAAGCTATTATAAGCATCAATGAAAAAGGCTATGAAGTCGAGGGGATTATAGAAGCGCAATCCATACTTGATACCTTAGAAGATTTAGACTATGATATACACGCTATCATGGATATACTTAATGAACGCATAAGTAATTCTAAGCTTGTAAATGATAAGCAAAAAAAGCATATTTTAGGCGAACTTTATCTTTTCTTAAATGATAATGGTTATTTAAAAAGCATAGGAGTTTAGATGAATTTTTGGGGTATTATAAAAGAAGATTTTTCTCAGCCAAAGGCACAAGATCCAGCTTTTAATTCTTGTATAGAACTTTTTTTTAATTACCCTGGAGTATGGGCTGTAGTAAATTACCGCTTTGCACATTTTTTTTACATAAGAAATTTTAAACGCATTGCTAGAATGATTAGCGGAATTTCACAATTCTTAACTGGGGTAGATTTGCACCCTGGAGCAGAACTTGGAAGGCGTATTTTTATAGATCATGCCAATGGAGTGGTTATAGGTCAAACAGCAATTATAGAAGATGATGTTTTAATTTATCAAGGCGTTACTTTAGGTGGAACAAGCCTTGAAAAAGGTACTAAACGCCATCCAACCATAAAAAAAGGAGTGATCATAGGCTCAGGCGCAAAAGTGCTTGGCAATACACCATAGGAGAAAATGCCAAAATAGGCTCAAATGCTGTAGTGGTTAAAGATGTAGGTGCAAATTTAACTGCCGTTGGAATTCCTGCTTATATTATCGAAGAGCGTAAAAATAAAAACATTAGAGCCATAGATGCAAATTGCGATGACAAACTAGAAAAGCTAGAAAAGAAAATTTTAGAACTTGAAAATCTTATATTAAAACAACCTGAATCACAAAAATAATAATTTTTTATAATACATAAAATTATATGTATTATTATGCGTATTAATTTTTCCTAAAAATTAATACAAATTTTCACATTTATTGAAATTTACAACTCATTTTTAAATTAAATTTATTGTAAAAATGCAATTTTCTGCTAAAATTAAACAAAAATTATCAAGGATTGAAAAATGCTTACAAAAAGATCTCAAGTTTTAGAAGAATCTATCACTTTAGCTATCACTACACTTGCCAATGAACTTAAAGCCAAAGGCGAGGATATCATTAGTTTTTCAGCGGGTGAACCTGATTTTGACACACCACAAACCATCAAAAATGCCGCTATAAGTGCTATTGAAAAAGGATGTGGAAAATACACTGCTGTTGCAGGAATTCCTGAAGTATTAAAAGCTATTCAAACCAAATTTAAAAAAGATAATAATCTTGATTATGAAACAAATGAAATCATCACCAATGTAGGCGCAAAACACTCTCTTTTTGAATGTATAGAATGCTTAGTAGAAAAAGATGATGAAGTGATTATCCCTAGTCCTTACTGGGTAAGCTATCCTGAAATGGTAAAATTTGCAGGTGGAAAACCTGTATTTATAGAAGGCTTAGAAGAAAATGGCTTTAAAATTACCGTTGAACAATTAAAAAAAGCTATCACAGCCAAAACCAAGGTTTTAATGTTAAATTCTCCTTCAAATCCTGTGGGATCGATTTATTCTAAAGAAGAATTAACTCAAATTGCTAAAGTTTTAGAAGGAACGCAAATCACTGTTTTAAGTGATGAAATGTATGAAAAACTTCGCTATGATGGTTTTGATTTTGTAGCTTTTGCAAGTGTAAGCAAAGATGCTTTAAAACGCACTGTGACCATTAACGGACTTAGCAAATGTGGAGCTATGCCAGGATGGCGTTTTGGCTATATGGCAAGCAAAAATAAAGCCCTAATTTCAGCCGTTAAAAGACTTCAAGGACAAAGTACTTCAAATATTTGCTCCATCACTCAACATGCAGCCATTCCTGCTTTAAATGGAGAATGTGATAAAGATATAGAAAAAATGCGTCAAGCCTTTGAAAAACGCCGTAACTTAGCCTTAGACATACTTAAACAAATCCCAAATATCAGTGTTTATAAACCAGAAGGTGCTTTTTATCTTTTTGTAAATATACAAAAAATAGAAAAAGATTCTATGAAATTTTGCCAAAAATTGCTTGAACAAGAAAAAGTTGCCGTTGTTCCAGGTATAGGTTTTGGAATGGATGGATATTTTAGGCTTTCTTATGCCACAAGCGATGAGCTTATCAAAAAAGGTTTAGAAAGAATAGCAAACTTCATTGCTTCTTATTAAGCCCTAAAGCCTTAAAATTACTTTAAGGCTTTTTAAGCACAGCATTTACCCTTTGAACACTATCTGATTTATTTAAACTCAATCTTATTATAGAATTTTCCAATCCACCTAAAGAATGCGCTACATTTGCCTCTAGGCTTATCATATCTAAAACATTTAATTCAAATTTTTCCTTTTCCACTTCAAACCAAATTTTACCGCTTAAAACTTGAACATGTATAGCAAAAGGAGCTTTATGCTCTTTCATCACGCTATCTTTAGCTAATAAAATTTGAATTTCTTTACCTTTTTCATTGTCAATTAAAACATTGATTTTCACTTCTTTTGGGCTAAATTCTGCTCCATTCCATTGAATGATTTTCACAAAATCTCCTTTTTTAGTTTTATAAAACTATAGCAAAAGCCAAAATATAAATTATAAACTTGTGTTAATTTATTCTTCTTTCCACCAAAAATCCTGTTTAAATTTAGCTCCTACTTCATAAGCCTCGCCCATTTTTGGTGTGATAAGGGGTAAATCTAAATTTTCATAAAGAAATTTTACCACCTCATTCCACGCATGAGTTCCTGCTAAAAATCTCCCCCAATGTATAGGCATGACAGCTTTTGCATTAAGATCTTTTGCTTCTTTTAAAATTTGCTCAGGAAAAGAGTGTGAATATGGCCAGGCGATATTAAATTGTCCGCTTTCAAGACAAGCTAAGTCAAAATCTCCAAAATACTCACCTATTTTTTTAAAATGTGTAAAATACCCTCCATCTGCGCTAAAAAACACTCTCTTATCTACACTTAAAAATTCCATCACAAAAGAAGCCCAAAGGGTTTTGTTTTTACCATCTCCCCTACTTGAACTGTGCTGTGCAGGTGTTGCAATGATTTTTAAATCACCAAATTCTATGCCACTCCACCAATCAAGCTCTATGATTTTTTTCTCACTCACCCCATAGCTTTTTAGATAATTTCCCACTTTTAAAGGTGTGATAAAAAATCGTGCTTTTTCTTTTAAAGCTTTTATACTCTTAGCATCTAAATGATCAAAATGCGAATGCGTGATAATCACAGCAAAAATTTCATTAAAATCATTTACATTATAAACAGGAGCATTTTTAAAAGCCTTGTTGATAAAAGAAATAGGCGAAGCATGAGTGTTAAAAATAGGATCAATCAAAATTTTATATTCTTTAAAACTTATAAAAAGCGAAGAATGTCCAAGCCAAATAATATGCGGAGTGCTAAAACCACTCAAATCAGGCTTGAAAAAAGGTAATTTAAAAGAAGGAATGGCATTTTTTGGATAAAGATAATAATACCTCAAAATTTCTTTAAAAGACACTTTAGGAGTTATAAGACTGTGCTCATTTTCATTAAGAAAAATTTCATATTTTTTACCCTGCACTTTTTTAGCTTTTGATCGTTGTGTATTGGAAATATCAAAGGTTTTAAATGATAAATTCAAATTTTTCCTTTTATGTTTATTAAGATTATATCTAAAAAGTTTTTAGATTAATTTTATTTTATTGCTAATTTTTTAGTTTGCTTACACTAAAATGAATTGTCTGATTTAAATTAGAACTTCAAAAAGAATTGGTTAAAAAATCAATGAAAAATTAGGTAGCAAGCTAATAAAAGAATTATATTTTACAGATTTTGTCATTTCTTTAAAATTTTAAAAAATTTTCAAGCCTTTTAAAAAGGCTTGAATAGAGATTTTAAGATTACTCAACTTCAGCGTCGATTACATCGTCATCTTTTTTCTTTTTATCATTTGCTGTGTTTGGCTCATCTTTTTTATACATATTTTCAGCTAGTTTGTGAGAAACTTCACTTAAAGCTTTCATTTTGCTTTCAATCTCTTCTTTGCTTGCATTTTGATTTTTCAAAGTCTCACGCAAATCATCAAGAGCTTTTTGAATATTTTCTTTATCAGCAGCGGCAACTTTTTCACCTAACTCACTTAAAGATTTTTCTACTTGATGCGCCAAGCTATCAGCTGCATTTCTAGCATCTACAGCTTCTTTGCGTTTTTTGTCTTCTTCTTTGTGAAGTTCAGCATCTTTTACCATGTTATTAATCTCTTCCTCGCTAAGTCCGCTTGAACCTGTGATTTTGATCTCTTGAGCCTTACCTGTTGCTTTATCTTTTGCACTAACAGTTAAAATACCATTTGCATCGATATCAAAAGTAACTTCGATTTGTGGCATACCGCGTGGTGCTGGTGGAATTCCTTCAAGATTAAAATTTCCTAAAGATTTATTATCACGACTAAATTCTCTTTCCCCTTGTAAAACATTGATAGTTACAGCACTTTGATTATCTTCAGCGGTTGAGAAAACTTGCTCTTTTTTAGTTGGAATAGTTGTACCTTTTTCGATAATCTTAGTCATTACCCCGCCTAGAGTTTCTATACCCAAAGAGAGCGGAGTAACATCAAGTAAAAGCACATCTTTTACATCACCTTTTATAACCGCACCTTGAATCGCCGCACCGATAGCCACAACTTCATCAGGATTTACAGACTTATTAAGATCTTTATTAAAGGCTTTTTTCACTTCTTCTTGCACTAAAGGAACACGAGTAGAGCCCCCTACCATAACGATTTCTTTGATCTCATCTTTTTTAAGCCCTGCATCGCTTACTACTTCATTGATTTTAGTGATGGTTTCAGCCACTAAAGAATCAATCATACCTTCAAATTTAGCTCTAGTAAGTTTTTTAACCAAATGTTTTGGCCCACTTGCATCTGCTGTGATAAATGGTAAATTAATTTCAGTTTCATTAGCTGAGCTTAATTCTTTTTTAGCATTTTCTGCTGCTTCTTTCAAGCGTTGCAAAGCCATAACATCATTTTTAAGATCTATGCCTGTTTCATCTTTAAATTCATTAGCTAGAAAATCTATAAGTTTATTATCAAAATCATCACCACCTAAGAAAGCGTTACCACCTGTTGCTAAAACTTCTACTACATTATCGCCAGTTTCAAGCACAGTAACGTCAAAAGTTCCCCCACCTAGATCATAAACCACAATTTTTTCACTATCTTTTTTATCAAGTCCGTAAGCTAGAGCTGCTGAAGTAGGTTCATTGATAATTCTTAATACATTAAGTCCTGCTATCGTTCCCGCTTCTTTTGTCGCTTTTCTTTGTGCATCGTTAAAATAAGCAGGCACAGTAATAACCGCATCAGTAACACTTTCACCCAAAAAAGCTTCTGCATCTTCTTTTAATTTCATCAAAACTTTTGCTGAAATTTCTTGTGGGGTGTAAATTTTACCTGCGATTTCTATTGCGCACGCACCATTTCTTTCGGTGATGTGGTAAGGAAGTCTATTTTTAGCTTCTTTGGCCGCATCTTCATTGATCATTAAACCCATAATTCTTTTGATAGAATAAATGGTTTTTTCAGGGTTGGTTACCGCTTGGCGTTTTGCACTATCGCCTACTAAAACTTCGCCTTTATCTGTAAAAGCTACCACTGAAGGAGTTGTGTTTTTTCCTTCTTTGTTTGGGATTACTTTGCTCTCGCCGCGTTCATACACAGCAACACAAGAATTGGTTGTTCCTAAATCTATACCTATAACTTTACTCATTTTTTATCCTTTTATTAAAATTTATTTTGCTACACTAACTTTGGTTGGGCGGATCACGCGATCGGCTATTTTATAACCTTTTTGAAGCACTTGAACCACTTCACCACTTTGATGGTTTTCACTATCTACATGAAACATTGCTTCGTGTAAATTAGGATCAAACTCTTTTTCATCTTTGATAAGAGCCACCCCATGTTTTTCAAGTTTCTTAAGAAATAAATCTAAAGTATTTTGCACTCCTTCTTTGATTTTTAAGCTAATTTCATCTTGGCATTCGACATTAACAGCAGCTTCTAAAGCATCTAAAACATCGAGCAAATCCTTAGCAAAGCTTTCATTTGCATAAGCCATAGCGCTTAACTTTTCTTTTTCCATTCTTTTTTTAATATTTTCAAATTCAGCGTTTGCACGCATATATTTATCTTTTAATTCCTCTAATTCTTTTTGTAATTCATTTGTTTCGTTTTTTTCATTATCTTGCAAATCATCCTGCAAATTTTCAGAATTTTGTGCATTTTCATTTTCAATTTCTTGCTTTTGTTCGCTCATGCCGCCTCCTTTATGTATTGTAATATCTTTTTATAATCCGTATAAACACTACCTGCTAAGATAATATTTACATCTTCGCCCAAAAACTGCGCATCTACCTTAAGCCCCATAAAACCTTCTTTAAATAAAGGTTCAAATTCAAGACTTTCTTTAAAATGACGGTGAATTTGACAATCTAAGAGCTTAACAAATTCATCATTTTGATAAATTTGATAAGCTCTTTCTTCATTGCTTCTATAGCAAATCAAATTTTGTCTTAAGCTAGCTATTTTTTCTACAAGATCTATAAAATGAACTCTCAAAGCTATTTTTTCTATACTAGAAAGATCAAGCCCTATAAGACTTTGTAAAAAATTCCACGCTTCTTTTTCGTATTTTAAAACCAGCTCTTCATCTTCAAAATCAAGCACTATAAATTTGGTATTAAGATCTAGTACTTCTTTAAGTACTAAACTTCTACCTCCATAAACAAGACAATAAATTTCAAATTCTTTACTTAACTCTTTCAAAAAGCTTTCGTTTTTGATATGGATATTTTTATCTTGTTCTTTTTCCCAAAAACTTTGCCAATAATTTTGCATCGTTAAAATAGTAGGAATTCTACCACTACTTATATGAAGCTGAGTGATCAAACCCTCATCGCTAAGTCTTTTAAGATAAACGCGTATAGTCGAAGCAGGTATACAAAGGTTTGAATTTAATTCATTAGAACCAATAGGTGCATTATCCAAAAGATAAGTTTGGATAATAGACTCTAAAATCAAATCCTTTTTATCTCGACTTTTCATCATGTTTTCCTTTATATCTAGCACTCTATTTTTTGATTGCTAGATATATTATACAACATTGAGTGTTATTTTGTCAAGTATAAATATAAAAAAATATACTTAATTTTATTTAGTCTATATAACTAAAGTTTTATTAGTTACTTTTTTATAAGGATAGGATATATTTCAATATTGGTAAACAGGGTGATAATTAGATAAGAAATTTTAAATAGATTCGATAATTTAACTTTTTTAAAAGCACAAGATGCTATAAACAAAAAACCAAAGAAGCCTTTACAAGCTCTTTGGCTTTTCTATCAAAGCTTAAAAACTACCATTAATGGAAATATATATTCTTCTTCCTTCTTCTATGCGATTGTAAGTATTGACCCAAGTAGTAGTACCGCTATTTCGATAAGATTCCCAACCATCTGTAAAACTTTTGTTAAAAAGATTATAAATAGCTGCGTTGATACTCCATTGCTTATTGATATCATAACGCACACCCATAGAAGCTAAAAAGATATCCTTATAATATTCCCTATTTATATTAGTATCACCCATATAGCGATCTATTTGCCATTCGCCTTTTATCCAAGGGGTAATTTTATTATAGAAGCTGTATTCAGTTTTCAACATAATATTATGTTTTAAACTATCCTGCTCAGGTTTACCTATCACACTTTTATCTTGTGCTTCTTTAACCTCACTATCAAGATAAGTATAAGCAAAATTTACATTTAAATTATCAAGAGGGCTTATCCCTGTTCCAAGCTCTATACCTTTATATTCAACCTTGCCATGGTTGATTGCCTTAAAACATCTACCAGCATCGCAAGTACCAATTCCTGGAATCATATTGCCTTTATCATATCTTTGGGTTGAAATTTTATCTTTAAAATTTGTTAAAAAACCTGTCGCAGAAACATAAAACAAATCATTATTGTAAATAGCTGCTATTTCATAATTTAAAGATGTCTCTTCTTTTAAATCAGGATTTCCATATATAGGGAATCTACCTTGACCACTATAATTATAAGCTCCATTTATCAAACGATTTGCATAAGGAGTCCTAAAACCCGTAGATACACCGCCTTTTAAAGTAAGTTCATCAGTAGGATTATAAACCAGATAAGCTCTTGGCGAAATATTATTTCCAAAAATTTCATGATGATTGTATCTTGCTCCAAAAGTCAATCTTAAGTTATCTTTTATGCTGTACTCATCCTCTGCAAATATTGCCAATAAATACTGATCAAAATTGGTCGGATTAGCTATTTTATCTTGCATTTTTTCAAGCCTATATTCACCACCTGCGCTCAAAATATGACTTTGTCCCAAAGGAATGACAGACTTAGTATCTAAGATAATATCTTCTGCGACTATATCTCTATTTTCTCCCAAAAATGGCTGCGTTGCTTGTCCTACAACTTCGCGACCATTATTGCTTACTCTATTGTATTGCAAAGTCGAGGTAATAGAAAAATTTTCATAAATACCCTCATGACTTAAGTAAGTCACAAATTTATCAACTTCCATAATATCCGCATAGCCACCCGTTAAGCTACCTTGTGTACTACCTGGACTTGTGATGGTTCCTAATTGACCTTGTTTATTATCATAATGATTTCTTGAAAAATCTATATCAAATATAAAGGTATTATAATCATTAGCCAAATAACTAATTCTTGTTCCTATGTTAAAATTATTTGCCTTTGTAGGACTTTGAGCTTGATCTCCTTGAACTCTTTGTCCACTTCCATTTGTAAATTCAACATTAGATTGCTGTCTGTAAAATTCTCTAAATCGAAGTGTTAGACCCAATTTGTCATTCATCAAAGGACCACTAGAATAAATACTTGTTCCATAAGTATTACCCCAATCTTTATTTTCATTTAAAAGAGCATCCAAACTTACAGAAGTTTCCCATTTATCACTTACTTTTTTGGTAATGATATTTACCACCCCGCCTAAAGCTTCAGAGCCATATAAAGTACTCATAGGACCTTTTATAACTTCTATCCTTTCTATACTAGAAATCGGAGGTAAGAAAGAATTTGAAATTTCATTAAAACCATTAGGGCCCACCTCTCCGCCAATACCCTGACGACGCCCATCAATCAAAACCAAAGTATATCCAGTAATACCCCTCATAGTGATATTATAAGAACCTGTTTTTCCCTTGCTAGCATATAAATCAACGCCTGGGATATCTGCGATAGCCTCTGCAACATCTCTATAAGGCTTACTTTGTAATTCTTTTTTAGTGATAACATTGATAGTAGCAGGAGCTTCTTTAATATCTTGGGTAAAGCCAGAAGCACTAACGATTGAGCTATCTAGTTCTACATTTTGCGATATGGCATTGGAGCTTAAGAGACCAATGGCGCAAACTGATAGACATATTTTTTTCATTTTTCTCCTTTTGTTAAATATTGATTTAGAAATCAAAATATTATGATAATAATTATTAATTTAAGATAAATTTTGTATCAATTGTGATAATTAGTATTAATTAAAAATTTATTTTTTCTTGCTATAATTCTTAAAAATATAAGTTTTTTTAGAGAAGTAAATAGCAAAAATTAAATATCTTTTAGATACAAGCTTGATTATTTGATTGTTATTTTTCTCTGTGAAATTTGTTTCAAAATTTATCTTTTTAAACAATTTATCATAGAATGTGTTTAAGAAATAAAGATATTTAAATCAAAAAATAAAATCATAACGGAGTAAAAGATGAAAACATTTATAAGCAATCATAAAAACCAATCTTCTTTTATCACTTTATTTGTTTTTACACCTTTATTTTTTGTTTTTCTTTATTCTAAAGATTTTTTACACATACAACCCAATGAAACTATTAAAGAAAATAAATTTAATATGGCAATCAAACATTTTGTACAAAATTCCTCCGATATGAAACCGACACAACCTACACAAACTATACAAGAGCCTTCGAATGTGCAACCCAAAGAACCTGTGCAAGAAATAAAAAAAATAAAACCGAGAAAAGAAAAACCTATCGCTAAACCTAAAAAAATAATCCCTCCAGCAAATGCAAAGGCAATAAGTCAACCCAAAAAAGATACAAACATGCAGCAACAAACTCCACAAGCCAGCTCTTACCAAAGCGTATCTTTAACTAGTAATAGTGAGCTTTTAAAAGAAATAAAATCAGCAATCGATGAAGCCCTAATCTACCCTAGACAAGCTAGAAAAATGCGTATGAGTGGGGAGGTTCTTGTAGAATTTACCTGGACAAAAGAAAAGAAATTAGAAAATTTAAAAATACTTAAGCCTTCAAAATATGATTTTCTAAATAAAAGTGCTTTAGAAACTATACGCATAGCTTCTAAAAAATTTCCACAATATGAAAAAACTTTTCATATAAAAATACCATTGGTATATAAATTAAGCTAAATCTTTCACAATATACTCTATTTTTAATACAAATCACTCCAGCTTTGCTAACGCTTAGAAGTAGAAGCTTCCTAGCTAAAGCTAACTAGTATTAGCTAATTCGAAAGGCTTTGAGTTTATAGTCCTCAAGGCTAATTCCTAACCCAAACGACTTTAATCCACGCTTTAAGATATTATTTGCAGCATTAATATCTCTATGTAAAGTATTGCCACATTTTTCACAAAGATACACTCTATCTTTAAACATAAGATTTTTTTTGATATTTCCACATACACTACAAGTTTTGCTTGTATATTGTGGATTGACTTTTATAAAGAATTTGCCATTATGCTTTGCTTTATACTCTAGATATTGAGAGAATTGATAGAATGAAGTATTAAGAATAGATTTATTTAAACCACTTTTAGCTTTTATATTCTTTAATTTAGCTCTTTTACACATATTCTTAATTTGCAAATCTTCAACTGCTAGCAAGTCAAATTCTTGTATGAGTTTTGAAGTTATCTTGTGATAACTATCCTTTTTGATATTTGAACTTTTTTCATAGATTTTATTTAATTTTAATTGTGTTTTTTTGAAATTATGGCTTAACTTTGTTTTCTCCTTTTTTGTTTTTAATATTCTCCTGCTTTGTTTTCTTTGCAATCTTTTAATATTCAGCTCTACTAAGTAGCTTTGAGTTAGTAGCTATTAACTCTCCACTGCTTAAGGTAATCTCATTGATATTTAAATCAATGTCAACTGCTTTTTTAATATCAAAATCTTTGCTAGATATTAAAGAAACATTTGATTCATCATAAATGATACTAAAAGCTAAATAGTATTTATTGTGATTTTTGATAATAGTGATTTGATTAAACTTATAAGTATTTGGTAAATCTCTGTGATAACGCATTTTAAAAAATGTATTCATAAGTCTAAATATCTTAAACTTAGTAGTATCACTATCTTTGATTTTGTAGGCTTGATTATTCCAATTAAAGCTTTGCTTTGCAAATTTAGAGTTTTTAAATTTGGGAAAGCCTTTGTTTTTATCTCTAATTACTTGCTCTAAGGCACGAGAAGATTAATCCTTGCTTGTTGGGTTACAACACTTTTATAGCTTAATTCTCTTGCTTTTATAAGGCTAGTTTTATTGATTATCTATCTTACTTGCCTTTAAATAACTCCTATCTTTTTTATCTAAATTCTTATTTTTATCCCACTGCTCTTGCTGTAAATTTAAACAAATATTATAGGCTTGATATAGATGAAACATTGATGATTAATAAGCTTTTGTTGTTCTTTGTTTAGGTAGAATTCTATATTTAAAACCTTTGGTTATTTGCATTGCTTTGTTCCATTAGGGCTTTTTTTCTTTTTGGTTATATATTTTTTTAGGGTAATTATCTTCTATGCCTTGATTTTCTGCATATTTTTTAAGAGTTTCTAGCATTATTCCGCATAGGTATTCTATAAAAAATTACTGATTATGTCAAATACCTAACTAGAGCCGTACAACTAACACTGTAAGCAATTCATCTCCCACTTAAGAAGTGAGAGTTTTATTGAATAAAAAAAGATAAATTTAAAGCAAGTAATCTTTTTTTAGACAACACTAAACCCTTGCATGTATTTACAGCAATATTTATTTCATCATAAACAACCCCCAACCCATAAAACCTCAATAAACACTATAAAATAAAAGTATTGGTAAAGAACAAGCAAACAATAAATCTCAATCACCCAGACAAAAACAATCTCAACCGACCCATAAAGCAATAAATCAAGCAAGCATAATTAATTTAATTGATTAAACCAATAAATTTAATTTATAAGATTAACAATAAAAAACCATAAATTAACCAAGCTAATCCCACCCAAACCCAAACAAGCCATAAATTACACACACTCTTTTACAAACATCAATTAAATAGCAAGACTATCGATGATAAAAATTTATCTCAAGTATAACATTCATTCTCGCCAACAAGAATAGACAATCATAGTCTATCCACCCTAACCCAACATTAACCCCTAACCCAACCAAGAAGTGTATAACAACCCCAACCCATAAACCTCAATAAACACTATAAAATAAACTTGAGTGATTAAAAATCCAACCCAATTATTGAATAAACCCAACCTACATAATAAAATATAAACTAGACATATAAAGAACAATTGACACATAAAAATAGATTGAATAAATAAACCTATACAAGTAAACATAAAAGAATAATTGAGATATAAAAACATATAAACTAAACAACTCAAACAACCATTAAATCAACCCAAGCTAATTAAACCTATAAACATAAAAAAAATAATTAAATATAAAAACAACGATTGACATATAAAAACTAAGATTTTAAATCTATAAGAATAAGATAAAGTAGAATTAACAAGTCCGCAAT